>CALBNV010000043.1 GCA_937896895.1 uncultured Bacteroidales bacterium
CAATTCCACTTCCACATACACAAAGAATAGTTTTTATCGTATCCATATTATTTGCCTTCTTAGTATATTTTACACATAATATTTAATTTTTTAAATAAATTATTGTGCAAATATAACAAAAAAAGTAGAGACCTTTACAAAAAGTAAAGGTCTCTAAATGTTTTTTCAATCAATTGTGAGATTATAAAATTTGGAAAGTGTCTTCTTCGCTAGCAAAAGCTTTTTCCAATTTTTCAGTCAATTCTTTCATTGACATAATTTTGTTTAAGCATACTACACGTGGGTAAGTTTTAACTTGAGGATAAATATCTTTACCAACAACAAACATTCTATCATTGTTTCCACCAATATTAAGTCCTTTTCTTTGACCAATTGTGTAATACATAGCACCTTGATGAGTTCCTAAAATCTTGCCAGTTTCAATATCAACAATATTTCCCTTTTTAGCTGGTATATAATTCTTTAAAAATTCTCTAAAGTTTCTTTCACCAATAAAGCAGACACCAGTACTATCTTTTTTATCCATAACACTTTCTAGATCTAATTCGTGAGCTATTCTTCTAACTTCCGTTTTATCAATATCACCTAATGGAAATAATGTATAAGAAAGTTGTCTTTGATCGATTTGTGATAAGAAATATGTTTGATCTTTGTTTTGATCATAAGACTTACATAAATAAGCCATGCCATCTTCATCAATTCTTTTTGCATAATGACCCATTGCAATCATGTCAAAACCATTTTTTAATGCAAAATCTAAAAATGGTCCAAATTTAATATATTTGTAAATAAGAAAAAACTGCCATTATGGAGAAAAAGACCAAAATCCTGTTCAGAATCGGCGCCGGAATTTGCGCAGCCATCATTCTGTCCCTTTCCTGCTGCACCGTGGTGGAACCCAGCGAACTCGGAATAAAGTTCAAGAAATTTTCCGTGACTGAACAGGGAGAACTGGTTGCCACTCCCGTGACCGGATTCACTTTCTACAATCCCATCACTACTAAAGTGTTTACTTATCCTGTGTTTATTCAAAGAGTTGACTACGAGCCGTTTACCGTAACGACAAAGGATGCTGCCATCTTCACGATGGACCCGGTGCTCGCATATCAGCTGAACCGTGACAAGGCAACGTACGTGTTCAACAAGTACAGAAAACCACTGAAGGATATTCAGGCAGGGTATATGCGTACCTGTATATATGACGCATACCGCATAACAGCCAACACGTATTCATCGGATGAACTTATGGCTAACCGTGGAAAATTTGAGGCCGAAGTGAGACTGATGCTTGACAAGTCTCTTGGCGACGAAGGTTTCATCGTTTCTGAATTTACATCACAGATAACACCGCCTGAAAGCTCCTTGTCAGTAGCTTCACGGTCCATACCACCTACGATAACACCAGAGATATCACCACGAAGTGAAAGAAGCCGAGGCTAACGCCAAGATTGCCGTTGCGAAAGCAGAAGGTGAGGCCAAGGCCATGAAGATCAAGGCCGATGCTGAGGCGTATTACAACCGTACTATTTCCGCATCTTTGAGCGAGATGATCGTTCGCGAGGACTTCATCGAAAAATGGGATGGCCAACTTCCTGCGGTTCAGGGTGGTAACGGACTGATTTTCGATATGTCCAAGTTCGCGAAGTAGCTCAATTGATCAAGTATCGTGAAGAGGCCGTATTAGCATTAACCATTTGATAGAGGCTATTTGCTAAATTACCATTCAGCTAACCGATAAATTGCAATTTTCCTAACTGATGATAAGAATCTGTTTTGAAATGTTCGATTTCTCCGCTAAGCAAAAAATGCAGACAACTATGTATAAACAGTAATAGTTTTCATCTCCCAAGACAAATATTTTATATTTTTACAGCAACATTAGACCGATAATTGAAATGTCAGCAGAAGAGAATCAGCAGAAAGTACTGGCATATATAGCCAACCAGTCAAACATTCCAACCGACTACGAATGGGAAATACGTCATCACAAGGAAATGCACGAAGCCTACGAGAAATTCTCGAAGGATTAGATTGTGTGTCACAGCATGTCGCTGCAATTCAATGGGCGAAAAACAATGACCGTGTTATTGACCTGTTTGGAATCATGTATGTTGTTGATGCAGAAATCTGCAAGACCTCAATGTGACGCAAAAAGCGGGAAAAACCACAGAAGCTATTCATTTTACCCGTGCCATTCGTAGTGAAAAAAAATTTCAAAAAAGATACTTTTTTTTCTAAACTTATCCTAATTAATTGTATTTTTGCGGCTTAATATAATATGATGGGTGTGAAATACTCTTTACAATATGGCATGACCGGACAATGCTGGCAGGGGAAAACCTCCTGCGTGTCTGTCATATCTCAGTGTAACTCATTGAATTTCAATATTTTACCCCCCCCCATACACTTTAAACACACGACAACAGATTTTTGTTCTTTTTTGCGAAGCGCTTATGCGTTTCGCATTTTTTGTGTTTTCTCGGCTCCGACCCTGTGCCGGACAAAACACCTTTTCCCCGTTTTATCGTAAATGCAAACAAATTCAAATTCAACAAATTATAAATTAAAATCACAAAAAGTATGAAAAGAAAATTTACATTTCTACTCTTGGCACTCTTGGCGCTTGCCGGCTTTAAGAGCTGGGGACAGGAAACATTGACCGTCTGCGACGGGACAACGACCAACTACCAAATTCCTGTCAACACCTTTTATTTTGATACTCCAAACTCTTTTTCTCAATTCATCATCCCTTCAGCTGAAGATGGAATGGAAGCACTTAGTGGCAAAAGTATCACACAATTACAATTTCACATTAGTTCCCAAGGGAATCTTGTTTACCAAATTGCAAACACCGAAATTAATTGCAGCCTTAAAGAAGTAGAAAGTGAGACCATGACTGGATCTATTTCTTCTGGTTTAACCGAAGTGTTTTCAGGTAAGCCTAACTATACTGAGTCGGTTATGACTATTCCTTTTGATACTCCTTACAACTATGAAGGTGGAAATCTTTTGATTAGCATTACCGTAACTGTAGGTTCTGGATCCCCAAGTATAGGATTTAAGGGGAAAAGTGTTAATTATAATGCAGCTTATTGTTACGATTATCAGGATAATTTTCATCAATTCCTTCCAAAGACCACCATCACTTACGCAGTCGCTGTTTCTTGTCCCGCTCCTACAGGTTTAGCTGCTTCCAACATCACAGCCAATGGTGCCACCATCAGCTGGACAGATAACGGTGCCGAAAGATACGACCTCGCCTACGGTGTCGCTTCTACTTTCGATTTGAGCAACCCTTCAACTTACACCTTGCAAAACAATCTCACCACAACAAGCGTGACGCTCTCCGGCCTCACCGCTGAAACCGAATATAAGTGCGCTGTTAAGGCTCATTGCAGCGATGATGAAGAAAGCGCATGGAGCGATGTTGTTAGCTTTATGCCAACTGCAACTAAGGTTTTGACCGTATGTGATGGAAACAACACAAATGCGATGATACCTATCTATGGAGGTTATGCTGATAGTGACTATAAATCACAATTCATTTTTCCTGCGCAGTATTTGGAATCCATGCAAGGCGGAATCATTAAGAGCATGACATTTTATGCACAACAAGCGAATGTGAATATTCCAGGAACTTGGAGTGTATATTTAAGTGAAGTCGATGGCACAACGCTTTCTGGACTTCAAGATTGGAATGACCTGGAAAATGTTGTTGAAGGACAGACAATGACAATATCAGGCAACAAATTAACCGTGAATTTCCCCACGCCTTTCGAGTATAATGGCGGCAACCTGCTGATTGGATTCAATGAAACAGTCAGTGGCACTACTTATCCAACCACAACTTGGTATGGTGTTAACCAATCAACCAACACGGCTTACTATCGGTATTTTTATTATTCCGAATCAACTGGTCCGATTCAATTCCTTCCAAAGACCACTTTTGCCTATGAAGATGGTGCAGAAAAATTCGCCATCACTCTCACTCAGCCAGAAGATGCAGCAGTCGGCACAATCTCAGCAGACTATGAACAGGCTGCCGCCGGCACCACCGTCACCCTGTCAGCCAACTTCAATTTAGGCTACACCCTGAATTACTTCATGGTCGATGAAGAACCGATTGTGGGCAACACCTTCGAAATGCCTGAACACGACGTTATCGTGTCTGTCACATACAACACCCTTGATATGTATGCCATTACTTTCGATCCTGAAATTGACGACGACATCATCAGCATTTCGGCCACCTACAACGGCGAAGCTGTCGCAGCGGCTCCTGCTGGAACAGTAATCACGCTCGGCTACAGCAATCTCGATGAAGGTTACATCTTCAATTACTGGACACTCAACGGCGCACAACTGCCAGGAAGCACCTTCGAAATGCCAGAAGAAGATGCTGTAATTGGCGTCAACCTCACCGAACGCGAACGCTATGCTGTAACCATCGACTCCGACGTTCAGGACTACATCACCGCCAACCCAAGCAGCGACATTCTGGACGGCACAACCGTCACACTGACCATCAGCCCTGCCACAGGCTACGTCCTGACAGAACTTCACGTGTTGGACGAAGGTGGAAATGAACAAGATGTCACCATCACTGAAAACTCCAACATCCGCACCTTCACCATGCCTGAAAGCGATGTCACGGTTTCAGCAGTGTTCTCACGCGTTTACAACATTGAAATCAGCATGGCACTTGTCGGCGGCAACATCTCCCAGATGAGCACCCAAGGCACACTCACCGCTTACCCTGCCGGAACACAAGTATTCCTTTCCGCAATTCCTGATACCGACTACAGCTTTGTGGAAAACTCATTCATCGTGACAAGAGCCGACGGCGAGACAGGTCCTACCGTCACCTTCTCACAAGGAATGTATTCATTCATTATGCCGGAAAGCAATGTCACCGTTTCGGCTACCTTCAATAAGACAGCGTTCGCAGTTTCGAAAGTCATCACACCTACGTATAGTGGTTCATTCTCTATCAGCCAGACCGCCCATGTTGAAACTGGCGAAACCGTCACACTTTCCAACTTCTATGCTTACAACGGTTATTATTTCGACTTTGAAGATGTCAATTCACTTGTCGTGAAACGCAATGACAACCAGGAAACTGTGGAAGTCAACAACTATGGCAACATTTACCAGTTCGCTATGCCGGCTTCCGATGTCACCGTTACCGCAACATTCAAGGACCGTCCACGCTACGAAGTCGTCATAGGCACTATCACCAACGGCACCGTCACCTTCAGCTACGGTGCACCAGATGATCACAAGTACATGAGCGGCGAAACCGTCTATTTGGAAGTCAATCCTGCTTCAAGTGACTATACACTCAAAAGCATCACTGCTACGCCAAGCGAAGGTTCAGCCATCACGCCACAGCCATATTACGGTGGCCCTACATATTATTTCACTATGCCTGATTTCGAATCAGAAGAAAGCACAGTTACCGTCACCGCTACATTCCGTCAACTTCAATCCTACACCATTAATTATTATGTGAATGGCCAACTTGACAGAACCATGCAGTGTCAGGAAACCCATTTTGTCAACAACGATGGTCCGCAAAACGTTACCGTTCCTGCCGGAATGACATTCGAGGGTTGGGGCATTGCCAAAATCGACACATACGTCACCGAAAAGCCAGCCGTCTTAGGCAATGCGGAATACCCGACACAGAACTATAACCTTTATGCAGTGCTCCGCTATACTGAAAGCGTTCCTGCAACAAGCAAGGATGGCGAAACCTGGGTTGAAGTTACAAGCCCAAGCGATTTGAACAATGGCGACCAAGTGATTATCGTGAAGAAATCATCAAATGTTGTAATGTGTGACAGAAGTGACGAATACAGTGGCTCATTTGAAAAGGCTACAATTTCCATTTACAACAATGAGATTACTAGCCTTCCTTCAAATGCCGTCATCCTCACAGCAATCGACAATTCAGGCAATTGGAAATTTAGTTTCAATGATGCACATGTTGGTCAAAGCACTTTATCAGACTATTATGGTGGATGTTTGGTGCCATACGGATTATGGGATCCTAGTTGTGATACTTGGACAATCGAACAAGATGGTTCATCTGTTTATTTAAGAGATACACAATTCAACGCTAATTTGGCGTTTTATAGCGGCTATTTTACTTGCAACCAATATACTAATTATCAGGCCCAACTTTTCAAGAAATACAACCCATTCATCACCACCAACTACTACATGACTTCAGTCCTCGCCGACGGTGAAGTTACTGAAAACACCACCGCGAAGAACATCATCATCACAACGGGAACAGTCACTGTTGATAACAACATCGTTTTGACAATGAACGAAAACGGTTTCTTCAGAAACAAGAACGCCGCCAACTTCGTTTTTGGATACGGCGCACAGCTCATACACAACAACGCCGGCGTGCTTGCCACAATGAAGAAACACATCAACGGCACCGACTGGTACACCATCAGCTCGCCGCTCGCAGCAGCAAGCACCGAGTTTGCAGATGTCACCAGCCTCATCCCAACTTCAGTAGAAGCAGACAACTACGACCTCTACCGCCTCAATGAAGCGGATGGTATGTGGGAGAACGCAAGAGTCAATGAGGGCGAGGCATTCACCACAATCGACAAAGGCCGCGGCTACATCTACTCCAAAACAACTGCAGCAGACATCGCTTTCGCAGGCGAAATCAATGTCGCACCCGTTGAATGCAACCTCACAATCGGCGCGGCAAACGGCTTCAACCTCATCGGCAACCCGTTCACACAGAACATCAAATTGACAGATGTCGTATCGGATGGAACAGCTGAATTGGCAAAAGGTTTCTATGTCCTCAACAATGACAACACTTGGGGAACAAAACTCACAGACAGCGAAATCAAACCACTCCAGGGCTTCCTTGTGCAGGCCACGACAGCCGGCAGCGTGACAATCAGCAAGCCGGCAGCGGAAAGCAAGGGCGAACGCTCGAATGAGCAGAACACCAACATCGAGCTCATAGTGTCGAACGGCAGCTACACCGACAACGCCTACGCGATGTTCGGCGAGGGCACCGGCCTCAACAAGGTCAGCCACCGCAACGCACAAGCCCCGATGATTTACATCCCGCAGGACGGCGAGGACTTCGCCATCGCATTCATGGATGAGAACACCACCGTGTTCCCACTCAACTTCAAGGCCATGACGACAGGCAAGTACAGCATCAGCCTCAAGCCGACAGACGACATCAACACACTCGTGCTCATCGACAACATGACAGGCGAAGAGACCAACATGCTCCTCGAAGAGAGCTACTCGTTCAACGGCTCACCCGCCGACAGCGACGGCCGCTTCACGGTGAAGCTCAGCATCAGCCACAACAACGGCCATGCCGACAGCGAACACTTCGTATATCAGAACGGCAGCGAGCTTGTCGTCAACGGCGAAGGCACACTCCAGATATTCGACGTCCTCGGAAGAGTCGTCATCAGCGAAGAGGTCCACGGCCAGACGGTGAATGTCGGCGGCCTCAACACCGGCGCATACATCGTCAGACTGACAGGCGAGAGCGTCATGACCCAGAAGATAGTCGTCAGATAGTTTAACCGTAAAAATTGAAAAAGATGAAAAAGATATTATTAGTATTAGCGATAACATTAGGTCTCACAACAGGCGCGATGGCGCAGAGCGACGGTTTCTTCAACAACTGGAGCGATTTCGACAACAGAGAAGACAACGGTCTGGAGCTTCCGACGCTTCCCGAGCACGGGGTTAACGGCAATCAGAATGCACCGCTCGGCAGCGGACTGCTCATCCTCACAGCCCTCGGCGCAGGATACGCCCTTTCAAAGAGGAGAGATTAAAGTTAAAAGTGTGGAGAGTTAAGTTTGGAGAGTTAAGAGTGGAGTTTTCACTCTTGACTCTCTTTTTTAATCACATCAAACAACTAATGGCTAATGACTAAAAACTAAAGACTAACAACTAAAGACTAATGACTAACAACTAATCCCCCTCTCCCATGTACATAAAATCCAATGACCTTTTCAAAGACACGAAACCAGAAACGATTTACGACTCCGTGCCGCGTCCGGTTGTCATCGCCGACAACCTGCTCACCCCCGAAAACATGGGCTCGATGATTCGCCTCGCTTGTAACATAGGGGCTTCCGACATGATCTTCCTCGGCGTGAAGCCAACGCACAACATCAACAAAGTCCACAAGAACGCCGCTTCGAGCAAGAACTCGAAGATATGGTATTTCACCGAGGAGACGGATTTGAGGAAGCTCGTTCCGGCCAACAAGAAGATTGTCGCCATTGAGACCACGACCGATGCGACGAACATATACGCGACGAAGCTGCCTGAAGATGTGGCGTTTGTCGTCGGCAACGAGGCCAACGGCATGAGGCAGGAGATTCTCGACCAATGCGACATGGTCGTATATATACCGGTTCCGGGGATAAACTGCTCGCTGAATGTCAGTCACGCCGCGAGCGTGGCGTTGTTTGAGTGGTTAAGGCAGATGTCTAAATAGAAAAGAGCCGCATTGCTGCGGCTCTTTTTTTTCTGTCCGATTTTTTCAATCGTTATTCAACAACAACGCGCTGGATTGTTGAGTTGCCAGCGTTGTCGATGATGCTGAGGAAATAAACACCTGCTGACTCCATCTCGACAGTTGTCTTCTCGCATGTTGCATTGACAACATTGACGAGCTGACCTGCTGCGTTATAGACGCTGACAGCAACGATGTTTTCACCTTCTACGACAACCATGCCCTTTGTCGGGTTAGGATAGACATTGTAGAGGTTCTCTGTGTTTTCTGCAACTGAAGCTCCACTGACTGTGAGTGTGAGAGGGATAACAACCTCTGGTTTCTCAGGATCGTTTGTCTTGAAGATGATGTCTGCGTTATACACATCGCCTTCTGAAAGGCCGATTGTGTTGATGTTGACTGTGACTTCGTCTGTGCCGCCGATTGGCATTGAGCCTTCAGGCTTGCTGAGTGTCGCCCATGTTGCAGGGACCGGTGTGCCGATGAAGTTTGCACGGAGGTGGAGGCAACCGTAGTCTGAGCTCATGTTGTCAGGTCCGAGTGAGTTGAAGGCACCGCCGCCGTTGGCGCGGTAGTAGCCTGAATACTGCTGATATGCTGTGCCGTCGAACACGATTGCGTATCCATCAACAGCCTGTGTGAACTCTGCTGAAATCCATACGTTGTAACCTGTAAGATCGATTGGTTCGTCGAATGTGGCGACTGTCCAGTCCATTGTGTTGATCTGGTTGTAAGGGACGACCTTTTCAGCGAGGACTTCACCCGGCTGGCCGTTGAGGCCCTGACCATAGACGCGGAATGTCACAGGTGTGCCGGCTTCAACGCCGAGACCTGATGTTGACTCGACGAGATAGTACTGGACGCTGGTGATCTTCGTGCCCATCGCGGCGCCTGCGTATGCTGAGCCGGGGATCATGGCTGCGACTTCATAGAGTGTAGGTTCTTCAATGGAGAAGCCGACGAGTGATGAGAGTTCTGACGGCTCTGCATCGTAGTGGATCTGGCCTGGTGCTGTTGAGCCACCCTGTCCCTGACCGAAATCAATCCATGCTGTCCAGTCAGCGATTGATGTGCCTTCTGCGTTGCTGATGTTGATGTCAACTGCGTCTGCTTCGTCTTCAGCGATGTATGCCTCGATCTCGTCTGTGTCGAATGAAATCACAGGAGCTGTGTCACCACCGATCTGTGTGAGTTTGAAGTTGTCAAGGTAGTACTCTGATGTTGCTGCGTTCTCTGGCGGGAAGAAGTCCATGGCATCGAGCTTGCGGCCGACCTGTGATTCGCCGAAGCTGTCGAGTGACCACTGCCATGTGCAGAGGCTCTGTTCTGTAGGATTCGACTCTGTTGAGAAGAAGAATTCAGCGACGTCGTTGTCTGAATCGACGTGGAGTCTGAAGTGCATCCATTCGTCATAGACTGCCGGGATGTCGGCTGTGCCGTTGCTGCCAGCGTGGATTGTGCCGTGGCCAGGAGCTGCTGTTGAGGCTGAACCGTCGTTTGTCAGATGGAGGTAAGCCTGCATCGCCCATGTTGAAGCGCCACCGTTGAAGTTGTGAAGGATGTTGAAGTAACCGTTCTTACCCTGCGGTATGTAGATGTCGAACTCAAGGTCGTAAGTGCCTGATTCGATACCGCCGCAAAGAAGAACCTGGTCGTTGTTGAATGTGAGGTGACCGCATTTTGTGTCGCCTTCTGTTGCGATGACGCCGTCTTCCGCTGAACCCGGGTTGTTGCTCCATGTTGTCCACCAGTCGTTGCCGGCTGCCTGAGCCTCAACAGCAAGCTTGTTGCCGACTGTGTAAGACTCAAAGTCATCATTGATGAGCACTGTCTGTGCGAATGCATTGCCGCAGAATAACATCACTGCGACAAACATTGTGAGTAAAGATACTTTTTTCATTTGTTTGTGATTTTAATTAAACATTGAGTTTACTAATTTTCAAGGTTGCAAATTTACACATTTTTTACAAAGTGAAATGTTTTTTTTGAAAAAAAATTCATGTCACTTCAGATACGCGAGAACGGTCACCTGCCCCGTGATGTCGTCGCCGAGTTCGACCTGCACATCCGAGCCTGCCGGAAGGAAGAAATCGACGCGCGATCCGAACTTTATCATCCCGAACTCCTTCCCCACCTCGGCCTTGTCGCCGACCTTGGTGTTGCACACGATGCGGCGAGCCATGATGCCGGCAATCTGGCGGAACAGCACTTCCCTGCCCTTCTCATCTCTGACGACCAAAGAGTTACGCTCGTTCAGCTCCGACGACTTCGGGTTGATGGCGAACATCTTCCTGCCGGGATGGTATTTCACATAACTCACCACGCCGCTTATCGGGAACCAGTTGACGTGAACGTCGTAGGCCGACATGAACACGGAAATCTGTATGCGTTTGTCGTGGAAATACTCCTTCTCCTCAACCTCCTCGATGGCGACGACCTCACCGTCGGCGGACGACACCACGGCATTCTCCTCCCGCGTTATTTTCCTGTTCGTCGGGACACGGAAAAACGTTATCGACCATATCAGTATTATCAGCGCAATGACGCTCAGCCCGACATGTACCGATATGCCCGGCGTCCAGTCGAACACAAAATTCAACAGCACGGCAAACAACACGATCACTGTTGCTATTGTCGCGATGACGCTATATCCTTTTTTGTGTATATACATATATTAATTAGTTTATCAACATCAAATAACAGAAAACAAACGGCACCGCAAAGAACATCGCGTCGAACCTGTCGAGGATGCCGCCGTGTCCGGGGATGACATTCCCTGAGTCCTTCACGCCGGCCTGACGTTTGAGCATCGACTCGCAGAGGTCGCCGAGGCTGCCGAAAACCACAATGACGGCTGCGAGGCCCATCATCTCGATGTCGCCCATCGCGTGAAGCCAGAAACGATTTGCGAGATACGCCGCCAGTATCGTCATGGCGCAGCCGCCGAGACTGCCTTCAACAGTCTTCTTCGGAGAGATCCGTTTGAAAAGCGGGTGCGTGCCGAACGCCATCCCGCTGAGATACGCGAATATGTCGTTTATCCAAATCAAGGCGAAAAGCGTGACTACAAGCATCTTGCCGTTGACCGTGCCGAGCGGACAGTCATGACACATGGATAGCATCAGAAAACACGGCAGAGCCACGAAAAACAGCGACGTCCAGCAGCTTCCCGCGACTTCGACAAATGAATTTCTCTTTGAGAACAACGCCATCAAGAATGGGACTAGCATGAGAACTATCGGCAGCGCGAACAGCAGACCGACAACGAGTCGGAACGGCAGCTCGACCAAGAGCATGGCTGTCGCGACGGCAAATGCGAGGAGCACATAAGTCAGCGTCCCGCATTCGAGGCTGTCGCAGCATCTCCTTCCTCCATTTTCCCCCTGTGATTTTGAGGGGAGCAACTTGCACACCTCATGCGTCCCGAGAGCGACGACAGCCGTCATCACGGCGGCGAAAGCCCAGAAATCCAGCAGGACACTGCCTATGACAACAATCACACACAGCCCCCCGAAAACAGTTCTCTTGGTTATCTCTTTCATTAACTCATAAAATTACAAAAACTCATAAAATTACAAACCGCAAAAATACAAATTATTTCATTCATTCATAAAATTTTAATTTATTTTCTGCGTCAATCTCTCTTTTAACTTTAATCTTTAATCTCTAATCTTTTCGCTTCCTGCCAGAGTGCTTCCATCTCATCGAGTGTCATGTCGGCCACAGTGCGTCCCATCTCGCGTGCGCGGTCTTCCAGATACGTAAAGCGGCTCTTGAACTTTGCGTTGGCGTGTTCGAGAGCGTCATCGGCATTCACCTTAATGAACCTTGAATAGTTGACGAGCGCGAAGAGCAGGTCGCCGAGTTCCTCGTCCTTGCGTTCCTTCGGGCCGTCGTTGCGCACCTCCTCCTGAAGCTCGTCCATCTCCTCAAGGACTTTTTTCCAGCAGTCCTCCTTGTTTTCCCAGTCGAAGCCCACGCCCGATGCCTTGTCGGTCATGCGGTACGCCTTGAGCAGCGGAGGCAGTCCGGCCGGCACGCCGCCGAGGACGCTGCGGTTGCCTTCCTTCTGGATCTTGATCTTCTCCCAGTTCTGAGAGACATCGTCAGCCGACTCGACTTTCGCCGTGCCGTAGATGTGCGGATGACGCACGATGAGCTTGTCGCAGATGCTGTTGATGACGTCGGCGATGTCGAAGAGCCCACGCTCGTCAGCAATTTTCGAATAGAACACAATGTGCATTATCAGGTCGCCGAGCTCTTTCCTGACATCCTGATAATCAGACGCAATAATCGCCTCACTCAATTCAAATGTCTCTTCTATAGTGAGATGACGCAGACTCTCAATGGTCTGCTTCCTGTCCCACGGGCAGCCCGCACGCAGGTCGTCCATGATGTCTAAAAGCCGTTTGAAGGCCTCAAGTCTTTTATCCATTTCCAAAATTTTTGCAAAAGTACAAATTTTATTGATATGTTTCGTATTTTTGCGACATGAAAAGGAAATTGACAGACAGAATATTTTTCGCTTTATCTTTTGTTATATTATTGATATTCAACTGTGAAAGCGAAGTTCGGGCAGACAGCAGCGACACGATACGCAACAGGAATTTGCAGGTTGAGTTACGCACGAGTTGGTCTTTCATGATATGTCACCATCAGGAGATGCAACTTTTCAGGGCGCACTTCCCCATCTTTGAATTGAGTCTTCAGCAGACGACCTACGGGAGCAAGACGTGGCATCAGCTGCTCAACTACCCGGCCGTCGGTGTCACGGTAATCTACTCCAATGTCGGCGGCATGCCCGAAACCGGGAGCATTTTCGGAGCGTATCCATACATGAGCTTCAACTTTCTGAAAAACAGGAAGAATATGTTAAATGCGCGTCTCGGCGTCGGTGTCGGTTATGCCACAAAGAAATGGGATGCGCACGACAACCCCAAGAACACATTCCTCGGCTCGCACGTCAATGCGCTCTTCAGCATCAACGTCGAATACAGCCGTGTGCTTTCGCAACGCTGGCATATTTCGCTTTACACCGGCATGACCCACATGTCGAACGGCGGCTCACGGTGCCCGAACAACGGCATCAACCTATGCCAGTTCGGCCTCAGCGGAAGATACTTCCTCAAACAGCCGAGAGAACGCCTGCCGCTTGAAACCATCGACAACAAACAGTACAGAAGTTGGAAGAGCAAGAACTTCTCTTGGTATTTCTCGTTTTTATACTCACTCAAAGACATTGACGAATACATGGGCTACGGGCGGCACTGGTCGGTTTACAATCTGCAGCTCAACGTCATGAAACGCATCTCGCAGATGAGCAAAGTCGGCATCGGCATCGACATCGTATATGACGAAACCGACAAGGAGATATTGAAATTCAAAAAGATAGACTACAAACCGATAGAGATACTGAAGCCTGGCGTGAACGTGGCATACGAGCTTGTCCTGAAATCGACTTCATTCCTGTTTAATTTCGGATGTCACGTCGGCGGCAAGGATCTGTGCGAAGGCAGGATATATCAAAAAATCAACCTGAAACAGAATGTCAGCGAACATATATTCGTCACCTTCGGCCTCACCACACATTGGGGCTGGGCCGATTATCTCGGCTTCGGCGTTGGATTTAAAATCAATTGATCATGAAACATAAATCACTGATAATAATACTGTTGACAACATTGGCACTATTATCTTCCTGTAAAAAAGTGCCGCTGTCGGTAGGCAAGACTGTCGTCCAACAGAGAGAACTCACAGCGTTCAGCCACCTCGCGGTAAATGACGACATCAACGTGACACTCGTCAGGTCCGACTCCTGCTTCATCGAAGTCACAGCCGGAGAGAACATCATCGGCAATATCACCACTGAAGTCAGAAATGACACTCTGACAATCCGCAACGAGAACGAGGTCGGCTGGATCCGCACGTATGACTACCGCATTGACGCGATACTGCATTTCAGAGACATCAGTTCGCTGACATACCGTTCATGCGGCGAGCTGCACACCAGAAATCAGTTCAACGCCGAAGACACACCATATTTGATTTACATCGACGGAGGTTCCGGTGACATTTTCATGGACTTCAACCGCTGCAGCAGCCTGAAAGTGAACTACAACTACGGAACAAGCCAACTGAATCTATACGGCGAAGGAAACAAGTTCTTGGATATATATAAAAAAAGCTACGGCTTGATTCACGCCGAAGACTATGTGGCTGACAGTGTTGCAATTACTAACAACAGCACTGGCGACTGCTATGTCAAAGCCAATAAATATCTGTATTCACTTATCGAACATCTCGGCAATGTATATTATAAAGGTGAGCCAGAAATCGTTGAGGAGTACGGCGAGTATGCGAGAGGAAAACTGATAAAGTTTTAAGTTTTAAGTTTTAAGTTTTAAGTGTTAAGAGTTAAGAGTTGAGAGTGGGGTTGTTAGAAACTTCACTCTCAACTCTCAACACTTCACACTATTATCAATAGGCTTTCGCGAAGATGACTCTTCTCTTCGACGGTTTGCCGGAGAACGGGTCGGTGCCGTCTTCGAGGTCATCGTCGAGCGGGATGCAGCGCAGCGTGGCCTTCGTCGCCTCCTTGATGGCGAGTTCGGTTTCTGTTGTGCCGTCCCAATGGGCATAGGCAAAACCTCCGTTTTCGACGACATTCTTGAATTCGTCCCAAGTATCGACGCGGTGTGTGTTCGCCTTGCGGTATTCCAAAGCCCTGTTGTACAGGCTGTTCTGAATGTCATCGAGGAGACCGATGATATGTTCTTCCATCTCCTGTTCTGAGATGACCTGCTTCGTCAGAGTGTCGCGGCGGGCGATCTCGACGGTGCCGTTCTCGACGTCGCGCGGGCCTGCGGCGAGACGTACCGGCACGCCTTTCATCTCCCATTCGGCGAACTTGAAGCCGGGCTTCTGAGTGTCGCGGTCGTCGAACTTAACCCTAAGTCCTTTTGCTTCAAGACGTTCTTTCATCTTGGCGCAGTAGTCGAGGACGTTCTGCTGCTGGTCGTCGGTCTTGTAGATAGGCACGATGACAACCTCTATCGGGGCCACCTTAGGAGGCAGCACGAGGCCGTTGTCGTCGGAGTGCGCCATGATGAGTGCGCCCATGAGACGTGTCGAGACACCCCATGACGTGGCCCACACGTATTCGAGTTTGTTTTCTTTGTTGAGGAACTTCACGTCGAACGCCTTTG
This sequence comes from uncultured Bacteroidales bacterium, assembly GCA_937896895.1. GTDB lineage: Bacteria > Bacteroidota > Bacteroidia > Bacteroidales > F082 > Limimorpha. The sequence continues at coordinate 15,739 of CALBNV010000043.1, forward strand.
CGAAGTTCTGTCCGAGGAAGTGCGACGTCCCGGCCTGGAGGGCCTTGCCGTCCTGCATCATGGCCTCGATGCAGAATGTCTCGACGGCGCCAGCGAAGCGTTCGTTGGCCGACTTGATGCCGCGGATGACGGGCACCGCCATGTATTTCTCGGCGAAGTCGGCATAGACGCCGAGCATCTTCTCGGCTTCAGCCATCGCCTCTTCGCGTGTGGCGTGGGCGGTGTGGCCTTCCTGCCAGAGGAACTCGGCCGTGCGGAGGAACAGACGCGTGCGCATCTCCCAGCGCACCACGTTGGCCCATTGGTTGCACAAGATCGGGAGGTCGCGGTAACTCTTGATCCAGTTGCGATACGTGTCCCAGATGATGGTCTCGGAGGTAGGACGCACGATGAGTTCCTCCTCGAGTTTCGCCTCAGGATCGACGACGATGCCCGGCCCCTCTGGGTTTTTCATCAGACGGTAGTGAGTGACGACGGCGCATTCCTTCGCGAAGCCCTCGACGTGGCTCGCCTCTTTCGAGAAGAAACTTTTCGGGATGAAAAGCGGGAAATACGCATTGACGTGACCTGTCGCCTTGAACATCTTGTCGAGAGCCTCTTGCATGAACTCCCAGATCGCATATCCGTAGGGCTTAATAACCATACAACCTCTAACCGCCGAATTCTCAGCGAGTTCCGCCTTATTCACGATGTCAGTGTACCATCTTGAATAATCTTCCTGACGTGTTGTTATTTCTTTTGCCATATTTTTTTGTTTGGTATGAAAATTGTTAGTATTTTTGCGTGCAAAATTACGAATTTTTTCCATTTAATGGTGAATTTGTTTTTAAATTGATTGACATTAAAATATAAAAACCATGAAGAAATCGTTGATGATAATTTTCGGCTTGACATTACTTATAACAGCATGTAAATCAAGCAACAGCGTTGTATATGACGACGCTTATTACTCGCCATACGACACATACAGCCGTTCGATGAACGGGACATTGGTGACATCCTCCGACGGAAATGTCGGCTCAACGGCATTGAGGAACAACGAGAGCTACGACTATTCCGAGTATTACCCGGCAGACAGCACGGAATCAAAAACCGACACCGTGTATGTCATCGAGGAGACCACACCGAGAGTGACTGTTGAGTTCGGAGTCGGATTCGGCTGGCCTTATTACGGCTGGGGTCCGTATTACTGGGGTCCGTATTACATGCCGTCATGGTATTTCAGCTGGAGTTACGACCCTTGGTACGGCACCTATTGGTACGGCAGCTACTGGAGACCTTGGGGCCCGATGCATCCGTGGTACCCTTGCTGCTGCTGTCACCCCGTATATTACGCCTCAACATATTACAAGACATGGGACAGACCGCATTCGTATCAATATAGGTCGGCCAACAGCGGCGGCATCGCCGGCGTAAGAAACAGAAATGCGAGCAGCGGGCTGCAAGTGACGAGCAACGCAAGAAGAAGCAGTTCGGCCGGCGAGACACCACGTCAGGCCAATGTCAGGCCCGGCGCGTCAGGAGCCTCGGCACGCCCGTCAGCGACAGCTTCGAGTTCAAGGCCGGCAGCATCATCAAGACCATCAGCCTCTGCCACAAGACCGGCGGCGGTTAGGACAGGACAGAATGCAACCGGCACAAGGCCAACGCAATCGGCGAGACCTTCTACAGGCTTGAGACCAGCACAGGCGACGAGGCCTTCCGCGTCAACCAGAGTGTCAGCCGACAGACCACAGGCAACCGGACGCGCGACACAAAGCTCCTCAATAAACAACCGACAGATAAGGTCAGGCTCTGAATATGTCAGACCTCAGAACTCAACGGTATCAAGGACTTCCACCTCAAGGACAAGCAACAGTTCAAGAAACAGCATCCCGACGACGACAACGACCAGAAGCTCGAGTTCAACAAGGAGCTTCGGCAACATTTCCAGTGGTTCAACCAGAAGCGGAAGCAGCGGCGGAAGTTACAGCGGAGGCGCACGCAGCGGCGGAAGCTTCAGCGGTGGCGGTGGCAGCGTCGGAGGCGGTCGCTCGGGCGGAGGCGGAAGACGTTAAACAAGTGTGAAGAGTTAAGTTTTAAGAGTGAAGTTAAGTTTTAAAGTCAAAAAATTTAAAGTAATGAAACGGACATTAATATTATTAGGAATATTTGTGATGGGCGTTGTCGCCAAGGCGCAAGGTCTTTCTGATGTTTATGATTTCTCACAGTCGTTCTATCAGGGAACGGCGAAAAGCGCGGCGATGGGCAACGCCATGGGTGCCGTCGGGCAGGATTTCTCATCAATATCAATCAACCCCGCCGGACTTGGACTGTTCAGACATTCGACGTTGGTCTTAACACCAGGGCTGTACCTGTCAAATTCAAAGTCAGAGTTCAACGGCAGCACCAGCATCACCAACGACATCAGGATGCCGATAAACGATGTCGGAGTCGTCTTGACTTTCCCGAAAAACGGCTTTTTGAAATCGGTGAACTTCGCCTTCGGGATGAACCGGATTAACAACTACACGAGAGAGACATACGCAAGCGGCAACAATTACAAGAACTCGCTTATTGATGCGTACATGGACGAAATCGCCGATTATGACATTCACAACGACAGTGACCTCGAATCGTTTTCGCCGTATGTCATGTACCCTCTTTGGTATTGTTATCTCCTCGACTTCAGCGACAACGGAGATGTGTCCACCATCGTCCCGATGGGTAACCTCAACCAGCAGCGCGGCGTGTTGAAGCGCGGCTACATCGACGAGCTTTCGCTGTCGTTAGGTTTCAACTTCGACGACAAATGGTTCCTTGGCGCGTCACTCGACATCCCGCGGCTTGACAGGAGGCTGACATCTGACTACAAGGAGACCAACCTTCGCGGCGGCGACTTCATCGCATGGATGCAGGAGGAATACATCGGCACATACGGCTGGGGCGTCGGCGCGAAACTCGGTGTCATCGGCTTCCCTGCGAAATGGCTGCGCATCGGCGTCTCATTCCAGACCCCGACATTATACAACCTCGAGGAAAACTGGAAGACCAAGACCACCTCACAACTGAGGAACACCAATCATAACAACAACGAATACAACACGCTCACAAGCACTTACGCATACAAGCTCACCACGCCGATGCGTTTCGACGCCAGCGCTGCGTTCATCTTGAGCAACCGCGCGATGCTTTCGTTCGACTACGAGCTCGTGAATTACAAAAATGCCTACCTCTCATGCAGAGATTATAATTATGCCGACCTTAATAACCTGATAACTAACACATTCAAGATCTCGTCCAACTTCAGAGCCGGCGGCGAGTACAGGATAAAGAATGTCTGTCTGAGAGGCGGTTACGCGCTGTACGGCAGTCCGTTAGGCCTCGGCGAGAAAGAATACAGGACGAGCAACTACTCCGCCGGCATCGGCTACACCGTCAGGTCCTTCACCTTCGACATCGCATACGTCTTCTCACAGATGAAGAACTCATATTACATCTATTCGCCTTATTCGACCTATATTCCGGAAGGCAGCGACGTGGAGGCAAGCACTGTCAATGAAACCGACAACACACATCAGTTGCTGTTCTCGTTTAAATTCAGAATTGACTGATTGAATGACGGTTACAAACAAAAAAAAGCGGTGCCAACAAAGACACCGCTTTTTCATTATCACACTATCTTACTTTGTTTCTTCAGCAGCGATACCATTGATTTTGTTATACTCTTCGATGATACCTTGGTCAACCAGAATACGTCCGCAGTACTCGCAGACGATGATTTTCTTGTGGATACAGATGTCGAGCTGATGTTGCGGCGGGATCTTGTTGTAGCAGCCGGCGCAGGCGTCACGTTCGATGCTTACCACGGCGAGGCCGTTGCGGGCACTCTTTCTGATGCGCTTGTAAGCGGTGAGAAGACGGTCTTCGATGACCGACTCACTCTCAGCTGATCTCTCCATGAGAACAGCTTCCTCTTTCTCCGTCTCTTCAATCAGTGAGTTAAGCTCCGATTTCTTCTCCTCAAGATTTTCCTTGCGCTCCGCGAGTTTCACCTGAGTCTCGGCAAGATTCTTATTCACATCTTCCATCTTCATCGTGCACTCACGAATCTTCTTTTCACAGAGTGAAATCTCAAGTGATTCATATTCAGCTTCTTTCTGCAACGAGTCGTACTCACGGCTGTTGCGGACATTGTCGAGTTGCTCCTCGTATTTCTTGATCTTAGCCTGCGTCTCTTTGATTTTGATCTTATAATTTGTGACGTCTGTGTTGAATTTCTTGATCTCACCGTTGTAATTCTCAATACGGGTCTCAAGACCAGCCACTTCGTCCTCAAGGTCCTGGACTTCCTCCGGAAGCTCACCGCGCTGGATGCGGATCTTGTCAATCTTTGAATCAATCTGCTGCAATGTGTAAAGTGCAACAAGCTTCTTTTCAACCGTTACTTCAACCTGTTCTTCTTCGTTGATTTTATTTTCCTGATTATCAGCCATTTATGTAAAAATTTGATATTATACAAAATAATTTATTGAATTCGTTTTCACTTCAGAAATTGAAACTGCAAAGTTAGTAATTTTTTTTGATATAACATCAGCAATTAATTCTTTTGTGAATTGTTCTGTCTCAAAATGTCCGGCATCGACCAAAAGCAGCTGTCCGTCGGCCTCGAAGAAGTCGTGATATTTCACATCGGCGGTGACGTAAGCATCTGCTTTACAACGTTTTGCGACGTCAAGCATAAAGAAACCCGAACCGCCGCATACTGCAACTTTCTTAATTTTTCTGCCAAGAAAATCGGAGTGACGGAGAGCCTTCGCATTGAGATTTTTTTTCACCATAGCCAAAAATTCACGCTCATCCATTTCATTTTCGAGTGTTCCGATCATTCCGCCGCCGACTTCCCCGTCAAATCCATCAGCCGGTTTAAGGATATGCAAATCATTCATTCCCAACTGCTTTGCAAGCCGGAAACTGACACCAAGACCGCTGTTGTCGAGATTCGTGTGCATGCACGCAATCGCGATGTCATTTTTTATCGCCTTGATGACGATACGCTCGATGGTGTTTTCCGGAAGGAGGTGTTTCAACGGTTTGAATATCAGCGGATGATGGCTGATTACAAGATGAAAGCCCTTATCAATCGCTTCATCAATGACCGCTTCCGTAACGTCAACGGCTACTAAAGCTTTGTCAACCAGCATATTGGCATCACCGAGTTGCAGTCCGGCATTGTCCCACGACTCCTGCCATTCCAACGGAGCCATGTCGGTGATACAACCCACAATTTCACTTACTTTCTTCATTCAAAAAATTTTTGGCGAAATTAAATATTTTTTCTGTAAAAAAACGAATAATCGAACATTTTTTTCGTTTCTCAATTAATATATGTCGTGATTGAATTTTTTTTGTAACTTTGCACACTTAATAAAACATTATGAGAGTATTCCTGTATCCGCTGTCATTAATCTATTCTTTCGTATTGTACATACGACATAGGTTATTTGATATCAACCTGTTACGTTCGAAAAGTTTCGACATACCAATAATATGTGTCGGTAATCTTTCGTTCGGCGGAACCGGCAAGACACCTCATACAGAGTATCTCATCCGTCTGCTGTCAGAACATGTCAAAGTGGCTGTCTTGAGCAGGGGTTACGGAAGAAGCACAAAAGGCTTTATCCTTGCACACGAAGGAGTTACGCACGAAGAAATCGGTGACGAGCCACTTCAGTATCACACAAAATTCCCTGATGTCATAGTGGCTGTCGATGAAGACCGTGTTGAAGGAGTCAGAAAGCTCATGGACATGGAGGTCAAGCCAGAGGTCATCCTGCTCGACGACGCATATCAGCACCGTTGGATAAAACCAGGTTACAACATCTTACTCACTGATTATCATAGCATTTATCCCAAAGACCACTTGACACCCGCCGGCAATCTCCGCGACATCAAGTCGGAGGCGCGGCGTGCGAATGTCATCATCGTGACGAAATGCCCGGTTGTCATTGACCCATACACAAAAAGAAACATCATCGAGTCACTGAAGCCGAAGCCTTACCAGAAAGTGCTATTCTCGCACATCAGTTTCGATGATTTAAAGCCGCTGAACGAAACTGCCAAGGCAAGGGATCTCACACAATGCCGTTCAATCTTCATGTTCTGCGGGATTGCAAACCCCTACCCGCTCGAAGATTACCTCAGAAGGAAGACTAACACTTTGAGCACCACCATCTTCAATGATCATCATAATTTCACGAAAGAAAACATCGACACGATTGTCGAAGGTTACAACAATGTCATCGGCAAGAATAAAATCGCGGTCACGACCGAAAAAGACGCCATGCGACTGACAAATTATTCCAGTCAATTAGAAGACATCCCGCTTTTCAGCATACCTATCAAGGTGCGTTTTCATGAAGACGATGGGGAGATATTAAACAAGGATATATTTAATTATGTTGGATTTAGAAAAAATTCTTGAGACAGTTGATTTCATCAACTCGAAGACAGACTCTTTCAAGCCGGAAGTCGGCATAGTGCTCGGCTCAGGTCTCGGCGGACTGACAAAAGACATTGACATTCGATACGCTATAAAATACGAGGACATCCCTAACTTTCCTGTCTCGACGGTGAAAGGTCATGCCGGGAATCTCGTCTTCGGCACGTTGGGCGGACGCAACGTCGTGGTGATGCAAGGCCGTTTCCATTACTATGAAGGCTACAGTACCTCGACCATCACGTTTCCAATCAGGGTGATGAAGTATCTGGGAATCAAACTATTAGTGCTTTCCAACGCGAGCGGCGGCATCAATAAGACATTCCGCGTGAGCGACATCATGATAATCACCGACCACATCAACCTGCTGCCGAACCCGCTCATCGGGCCAAACGACGACCGAATCGGGCCGCGTTTCCCTGAGATGAGCGAGCCGTACAACAGAAAAGCCATCGCCCTGGCCGACAAGATCGCCGGAGAACTCGGCATCAAGGTGCAGCACGGCGTCTATGTGGCCGACAGCGGCCCGACTTACGAGACACCGGCGGAGTACAACTACTACGGCATCATCGGCGGCGACTGCGTCGGGATGTCAACGGTGCCTGAAGTCATCGTGGCACGCCACTGCGGACTGCCCGTCTTCGCCATGTCGGTCATCACCGACCTCGGCGGCAAAGACCTCGCCTGCGAGGTGACACACGAAGAAGTCATCAACGCGGCCAACATGGCGGAGCCGAAGATGAGCGCGATACTCAGAGAGATGATGAAAAGGTTTGAAGAGTTGGAGTTAGAAAGTTCGTAAAGTTTATAAAGTTCGTAAAGTTTGTAAAGTTTATAAAGTTTGTAAAGTTTATAAAGTTTGTAAAGTTTATAAAGTAAGAGAGTTTCAAGTTAAAGAGGAAGGAATGGGGAAAATATATTTCATAACTGATTTTCACCTTGGCGTGCCGACGTTGGAAGACAGCCTGGTGCGCGAGAGGAGGCTCATCGCCTTCCTTGACTCAATCAAGGGGACGTGCGAGGAGCTTTTCCTCATGGGCGACCTCTTCGACTTCTGGTTCGAGTACAAGACGGTGATTCCGCGCGGGCACGTCAGGCTGCTCGGGAAGCTCGCCGAGTTCATCGACAGCGGCATCGCGGTTCATCTCTTCGCCGGCAACCACGACCTCTGGACGTTCTCATACCTTCAGGAAGAGATTGGCATTCAAGTACATAGAGAGCCTGAAGTGATGACGCTGAAAGGAAAGAGATTCTTCCTCGTCCACGGCGACGGACGCGGCCCGGGCGACGGCGGCTACAAATTCCTGAAGAAAGTGTTCGAGTGCAGGTTCAACCAATGGCTCTTCAGAATCATACACCCCGACTTCGGAATAAGAATAGCCTTGAAATGGTCGCACAACCACCGCGTCAAGAAACTCGACAGGGAAGCAAAGGGCAACTATTACTCCGACATCGAGAACACGCGGCTTTACAAATACGCGCAGCTCGAATCGGAGAAAGACCCGACAATCGACTTCTTCGTCTTCGGGCATCAGCACAAGGCAATGCAGTACAAGACCGGAAGCCACGCTGTCACCACCGTCGTCGGCAACTGGCTCAGGGACTTCACCTACGCCGAGTTCGACGGAGAAGAAATGAGACTTAAAAACTATCAGTAACCCGTTTTGTTTAAGACAGACTTGTCAAATTAAAATAAAGGAGACTTGTTTCTTGGTTTTTGGTTTCCTCTTTCAGCCGAAACATCCGTAAATCAGCTGTAAGTTGTGCCATCAGAATTTAAATGTCAACCATGATTTAAAAATTTCCGCATTCGCGAAAATCCTTTTTCTTTCCTCTTCACTCACTTTCTCGTTCTTCTCAAGCTCCGCGATAAAATCTATTGCATCTTGTCCGTGCAACGGCGGTGTTGGTGCTATATCTCTTGCCATGTCGTTTATTTTTTTTAATTTCCGCAAAAGTACACTAATTTTCCACTTTTGTCAAGTAGGTTGTCGATGTTTTTTTTAACTTTGCAGAATTATTCGGAAACGTTAAAAATTTATCACATGGACAAAATCAAAAATTACATCAAGGAAAACGAAAACCGCTTCTTGGAGGAGCTTTTCGGACTTATCAGAATCCCTTCAATCAGTTCAGAGTCAGCGCACAAGCCCGACATGATCAGGGCGGCGGAATATTGGCGCGACAGCATTTTGGCGGCCGGCGCCGACAAGGCGGAGGTGATGCCGACGGAAGGAAACCCCATCGTCTATGGCGAGAAGATAATTGACAAGTCGCTGCCGACAGTGTTGGTTTATGGACACTACGACGTCATGCCCGTTGACCCGGTTGAGCTGTGGAACACGGATCCGTTCGAGCCTGTCATCAAAGACGGGAAAATCTGGGCTCGCGGCGCTGACGACGACAAAGGCCAGGCTTTCATGCACGCCAAGGCTTTCGAGACGATGGTGAAGACCGGCACGCTGACATGCAACGTGAAGTTCATGCTCGAAGGCGAAGAGGAGATCGGCTCAGGCAGCCTCTCGAAATGGATCGAGGAATACAAAGACCTCGTCAAGGCCGATGTCATCCTCGTGTCGGACACCAGCATGATTGCCAGCGACTGTCCGTCGATCACCACTGGATTGCGCGGCCTCGCCTACTGGGAGGTGGAAGTCACCGGACCAAACGCCGACCTTCATTCAGGGCTGTTCGGCGGCGCGGTGGCCAACCCGCTCAACACCTTGTGCGAGATGGTCGCCGGCGTGACGGACAAGAACAACCACATCACGATACCTCATTTCTATGATGATGTCGTTGAGGCTTCCGCAAAGGAGCGCGAGATGCTCAACATGGCCCCGTACAACGAAGAAGAGTTCAAGGCCTCGTTGGGTGTCAAGGCGTTGCGCGGCGAGGAAGGCTACACTAAGATCGAGCGCGTGGGCATCCGTCCGACCTTCGACCTATGCGGCATCTGGGGCGGCTACACCGGCGAAGGCTCCAAGACCGTGCTTCCGTCGAAGGCATACGCGAAGATCTCCTGCCGTCTCGTCCCGAACCAGGACCACGAGAAGATCGGCAAGCTATTCAAAGAGTATTTCGAGAGCATCGCTCCTGACTATGTGACTGTCAACGTGAAATGTCTGCACGGCGGACAGGCTTACGGCTGCCCCATCGACGTGCCGGCGTACAAGGCTGCGGAGAAGGCGTTCCACGACACTTACGGCAAGCTGCCCATCCCGATGAGAAGCGGCGGCTCCATCCCGATCATCTCACGCTTCGAACAGGTGCTCGGCATCAAGTCGATACTCATGGGCTTCGGCCTCGGCTCCGACGCCATCCACTCGCCGAACGAGAATTACAGATTAGACCATTTCTTCAAGGGCATCGAGACGATAGTGGCGTTCTACCAGCATTTCGTGGAGAAATAATCTGGCATATAGTTTTTTTTGACAAAAGACAACTGGCGCACAAGGTCCACCATCGTGCGCCAGCCACTTTCTACTTTATAAACTTTATGAACTTTTAACTAAACCACCTCCCACTCGTCGATATTCTTCTTTTCGCTTGAAAAACCGACTCCGATTTTGAACAGTCTCCTGCTGTCAGCCGCGTAAGGCTCGGCGTATCCTTTGTCGTCAATCTGCTTGAGTGCCTCTTCCGCCGTCAACGTCAGGCTGTGCGAAAAGTTCTGAGGTGTTCTTTGCGTTGCAGCTGCCTCCGTAGAGGATATGTAATTGGTTGGCAAGGTTTTCGATGAGCATGTGTGCCTCATCGAAATCGAGGTTCATTTTCCAGTTTCCCGCGACTATTTGTTTCTTTTCGTGAAATTATTATTTAGTTTGATTCAAGATTTAATATCACTATTGTCCACTAAAAAAATATTGGTGTCCGATAATTTTTTACAATTATGTTTTTTATTTTTAGGATTTTTAAGATCTGCGCAATGGTTTAAGATTCCAAATCTTTCAATATGCTTTCAAGGGTGTTTTCAACGTCGGGCTTGACAAATACATCATCAATGACATAATAGAGTGAGGCCAAAAAGATGTCGAAAATGATGCAGTAGCAGAAATTTATCACTCCACGCACCGTTCCCCAATAGAAAGCGAGGCACACGACTCCCACAAGCACCAACCATAATGCGAAGAAAATGAAAAGTGCTTTTCTACATTTTTTGTAAACTTTAAGTGTCTTGCGAATATATCTTATGTTGTCAGCTACATTAACCGGTTTGGAATTCATATTTCTACTTCTCATAAAAACGTAGATATTCAGAACTATAGCGCCAAGCAGCCACCCTGCGATCCATAAACCGAAGAAAACATACACAAAATAGGCCAAGACCACTCCAATCAAAATCCTGATGAGCAGTTTCCTTTGCATTCCCGATATGCTTTTCCTTGTGACATTGCTCAACATGGTATCGCTTACGATAGATTCTTTTTCAAGTTTTTCATTGAGCACCGACAACTGGGAGCGCATTTCTTCCAACTCATTGTTTTCCATAGCTTTAGTTTTCATTCGTTTGACATTTGCTTAAGTTGTTCCTTGATTCTGACTAATTTTACGGAGACGTTTTTTGTAGAGATGCCGATAATCTGGCCTATCTCCTCATAGTTCATGTTTTCGAGCCAGAGCAGCACTATGGCTTTGTCGATTGGTCCGAGTTTGTTGATGCGGCGATAGAGCATCTCCACCTGTCGGGTGTCGTCGTCGGTGTCGGTGAAGAGGTTGATGTCCATGGTGAGCGGCACAGTCGGCACACGACGTTTCTTTTTACGTTCAAACGTGAGGCAGGTGTTGAGGCTGACACGCCATATCCATGTCTTCACATCGCATCTGCCCTTGAAGCCATCGAAGCCGCGCCAAAGATTGACGAGCGTCTCTTGGAAAAGGTCGTTCACCTCGTCATGTTCCTTCGAGAAGAGGTAACACACGGTGAAGATGGCGTTTTTATTGGCCTTGACGATGCGGCTGAACTCTAATTCTTTCTCTGTCATTTTCAGAACCTTTTGCACATTAGACGCTTGAAAGGTTAAAAAACTACAAAATTATTTGATTTTTCATGATAATAGCACGGATATGTCAAATTGAATGGGATATTTTGTTTTTCACAGGGTTGAAAATTTTTGCGGGCAGCAATTATTTTATCCTCACCCTCGGGTCGAGCACACCATAGATGATGTCAACGGCGATGTTTATCACGATGAGCATCACGCCTATTAATAATACCGCGCCCATGATGACGGGGAAGTCGAACCTGTCGAGCGCGTCAACGATGACGACGCCGATGCCTTTCCAGTCGAATACGTACTCCACGAAGACGGCGCCGGCGAGCAGCGACGCGAACCAGCCCGACACGGCGGTCACCACCGGTGTCATAGCGTTACGAAGCGCATGGACTCCGATGACGCGCCATCTCTTCAATCCTTTGGCCTTTGCGGTGCGAATGTAATCCATCGACATCACATCGAGAAGCGTGGTGCGCGTGAGTTCGGTTATCACCGCGAGCGGACGCAGACCGAGCGTCAACGCCGGAAGAATAAGGTTTTTCAAGTCGAGATACGAGCCGTTGCCGTAGTCATCGACAGAGAAAAGGCTGCCTGTCATCTCAAGCCCCGTCACGTCGTGAAGCACAAAACCGAGAAGCCACGCGATGAGAATAGCCGCGAAAAACGACGGCAGCGACATCCCTATCGTGGTGACAAACAACGTCAGCCTGTTCAGGAAATTCGAGTTCACGACGGCGGTGAGAACGCCAAGCAGGACTCCGATGATGAAGGCAAATGTTATCGAGACGAAAGCAAGAATCAAAGTGTTCGGGAACGCCTCCGAAAGTATCGTCCCGACAGGCCGCTTGCTCTGGTACGAATAGCGCAGATACGGCGTTTTCAAAACGACGACGGTCTCCCCTATAGTCATGATTTTCAAGCTAGAAATATTTGAGGCATATTGTTGCGCGTCGGTGCAATTCGAAGAATAATTTTTGTAAAACGAAATGAAAGACAAGTCGTTGAGGTAATCGAGATATTGCTTTCCGATGTTTTGATTAAGACCGAGTTCTTCGCGGATGGCCTGCACGTCTTTCTCGTCGGCGCGTTGTCCGAGCATCATGCGCACAGGGTCGCCGGGCACTATCGTGAACAGGAAGAACACCAGCGTCGCCACGCCCCAAAGGACGAGGATGCCGTAAAGGAGTTTTCTGATAATGTACGCTGGCATGGCGAGAGGTTAGAGGTTAGAGGTTAGGGATTAGGGGTTGTGTTGATTGGGAAATCGATTTTCGACCACTTATTGACAATCAAGCCGTTATCTATCAACATCAGGCCCGGATTTGAGCGGACCATCGTTTTCAGTTCGAGTTCATCGCCATAATAGACATCATAAAACATTTGATATTTCTCATGGAATCTCCCTACATTCTCCGGCAGGACGGCAGTCAGCCAGATATATTCAGCACCCTCATTTTCAATGACTTCTATCATTTTTCCGCAAAGGCTGAAATCTTCATCGGTGAACTCGTCGATATACGGTGCGACGAAGACGTAAAGGTTTTCTGTCTCGAAAAGAATGTGGGTGAAGTCTTCGCCGTCGGCATCAAGCATCGAGAAGCCGAGAGTCTGCGAGCCTCCGACCGTCCTTTGCGACACGAACTCCCACTGACTCATCCAGACACTGTCGTTCCATGGGTAATTTGGCGACTCAAACTCCTGTGTTTCAGCAGTTTCCTTATTCTTATATGTCACGAAAATCTTTCCGGCATCGTAGTTTTTCGGGGTCATGTCTTTCCCGACTTTCCAATCCATGAAATCAACGACGGGAAGATGCCTGATGTTGTAAATTTCAAAGCCGATAAATCCGGCGGCGAAAACAACCGCGAAGAGCCATTGCCCCAACTTTGTCACACGCTTGTTGACCAACGATTTATTATTGAAAATCAATGGAATGAGGACAGAATCAATGATTATATTCTTAAAGAAAGTTTGCCAATTGCTCATCTTGATGGCGGTGCCGAAACAGCCGCAGTCGGGCACGAGGTCGTACATCGCATCGAAGTATGTGGTTATCGTGAAGAAAAGCATGAGCAACGTCGCGCCCAAAGTCGCAAGGCGAGGCAACATATTGAGAAACAGGCAGATACCGACGATAAACTCGGCAAATATCAGAGTGACTGCCAAGACAAGTGCCGCATCGTTCAGCCATTGCATCCCATAGGCCGCGAAATAGTCGAGCATCTTATATTTCGTGCCGAGCGGGTCAACGCCTTTTGTGAAACTGCTGAAGATGAACAACGCACCTACGAGTAACCTGTTGATTGTCAAGCCTGCGGGGTTATATTTCCTGCGAAAAACTATTGACAGTGCCAGAACCGCCAGAAGTGCAGCAAGAAGCAACACCGAAAATTCAGGTCTGAAGCCGACCCAAACCGCGCATCCCAACGCCATTGCGGTTATTCCGAACGATGTCAACTTGTTTTTTTGACTGAACTTCACCATCACTGCTGTTTGCTTTCGTTAATCTGAATCATGCAAAACACCGCGTAATTAATCATGTCGAAATAATTCGCGTCGAGGCCTTCTGAGACGATTGTCTTTCCGTTATTATCTTCTATCTCTTTGACTCTCAATAATTTCATCAGAATCAAATCCGTCATCGAGCTTACTCTCATGCTGCGCCAGGCCTCGTCGTAATCATGGTTTTTCTTCGACATCAGGTCGAATGCGTCATTGAGTACCTGTTTGTGGAGCGCCGAGGCCCTCTCAGGGTCCAAGTCAGGTTGGTCAACCACCCCGAGTTGAAGTTGGATGATTGCCATCGTCGAGTAGTTGATGATGCCGATAAATTCCGGCTCAACGCCTTCATTCACAAGATGTTCCTTCTTTCGCTGTATGCTTCTGATCCTGTTCGCCTTGATGAAAATCTGGTCGGTCAACGACTCGGTGCGCATGATACGCCACGCCGCGCCATAATCTTTCATCTTCTTTTCAAAAATATCGCGACACTGCGCAATAACCTGTTGATATTCTGCTGTTGTATCTTTTTTCATTATCGAAAAATTTTATATTTTTGCATCATATTTTGAACTCGTAAAATTAGCAAATATTATGTTACGCATAAACTCGAGAGGACATTTTTTTTCTTTCGACCGTCCCGCCATCATGGGCATCATGAACGTGACGCCTGATTCATTCTTCGACGGCGGTAATTATCAAGGACTTAGCACCATCATTGAGCATTGCCGCAAGATGATTTCCGAAGGTGCCGACATCATTGATTTAGGGGCGTTTTCGACGAGGCCGAACTGCGGCATCATTTCCGACAAGGAAGAGGCGGAAAGGATGATTCCGACATTGAAAGCCGTCAGAAAAGAGTTTCCCGATATTCTCATCTCCATTGACACATTTCGTCAAAACATTGCATATCAATCAATTGAAGAAGGTGCGGATATTATAAATGACATTTCCGGCGGCACATTTGACGATAAGATGATTCCTTACATCGGCAAGAATCACATACCTTATATATTAATGCACATCACAGGCAAAATGGAGACGATGCATCAGGCAGACATCATTTCCGACAACGTCTGTGAAAAAGTCAGGCAATTCTTTGAGACTCAATTAGATAAACTATATCACTTCGGCGAACAGCAGGTCATTCTTGACCCGGGGATTGGTTTTAACAAGACCATTGAATGCAATTTTGATTTACTCAAAGGCATTGATGACTACAGGGTCGACAATTTGCCGGTACTGATTGGCATTTCACGTAAATCTTTAATATACAAAACTTTAAACATCACACCTGCGGAATCTTTAAACGGCACAACTGTATTGAACACCATCGCTTTGATGAAGGGGGCGGACATACTGAGGGTTCACGACGTGAAAGAGGCCGTGGAAGCAAGAATTTTAGTAGAAAAGGCAAATATTTAAACTTTTTTACTACTTTTGTGAAAATTTTCTGACATGACCGAACTTTTGATAAACAGCTTCATACAGATTCGTTTTCTCGATGTTCTCGACATCTTTCTTGTCGGCCTGCTTCTGTATTTCCTTTACACATGGATGAAAGGCAGCGCAGCCATCAACATTTTCATCGCCATCGTAGGCATCATAATAATTATGAAAGTCGTGACACTTCTGCACATGGAATTGTTACGTTCAATTCTTGGCGCATTCATCGATGTCGGTTTCATCGCATTGATTATCATATTCCAACCGGAAATCAGGAGGTTTCTCTTAAGCATCGGCACATCAAAGTTCGCCGTCGGTTTCCGGAAGTTTTTCTCACATTTCGGATTGAAATACAAGACCGATGACGAGACCAACCTCGACCCCATTTGCGAGTCGTGCATCTCGATGGGAGAAGGCAAGGTCGGCGCACTGATTCTTTTGACGCAAGAGAATGACTTACAAGACATTATCGACACCGGAGTCAAGATAGACGCTATAATCAGCCGTCCGTTGATTGAGAACATCTTCTTCAAAAACAGCCCGTTGCACGACGGCGCGATGGTCATTTCAAACAACAAGATTGTGGCAGCGCGTTGCATCCTTCCAATCACTCAACAGACCAGACTGCCAGGCAGTTACGGCCTGCGTCACCGCGCCGGGATAGGCGTATCAGAGATGCACGACTGCATCGTCTTAGTCGTTTCCGAGGAAACAGGGAGCATCCGGATTGTCTTCGACGGCAAAGTCACCGACGTAAAGCCGTCTGAGATGAAGGCGAAAATAAAAGAAATAGAAAGCAAGAAACAGTTCTCAAACAAGAAATAGCTTTACTTCAGCGGGGTCAGCCTGTCGTTTTCCGTCTTGAAGAAATAACGCTCGTAAGGGTCGTAACGAAAACGGTTCACCGTGTCAGCGGCTTCAGGGGCTACATTCAAATCAATATAGTTATTCATCAGATAATCAAAGCAATAGCCGGCGTACAGCTTTCCGAGCATCGTTGCAAAACGGTAAAAGCCATCCAAATCGATGCTGTCGGCGAAGATTTTGGCATAGAGTTTCCCGTTTGCGTCAACATCAAAATAACCATCGAAATCATTTGAATAGTTCTGCTCAACAAAGGCCGTCTCCGTTGTAAAAGCGTCACCGAGGTTGAACCATGTGGCGACATTGACCACATCTACAGGGACGGTGGCATACACGACTTCATCGTAGAATCGTGTTGCAGCACGCTGATAATCAACAAATTCCGTCACTTCAATTTTTGGAATGTCAATTATCCAGCGAGTAGTGTCAGCCGGCAGCGAGTCGGTGTTCCAATATTCGACATCGAGCCCGTATGCCCGCAGTTCCCTTCCCATCGAAAAATACAGAATATCAATGAATTTCGTGTCATCAATCTTGTTAATGACCTTAATCTGCTTTTCAAGATATGCAATCTTCTCATCATTTGAAAGAGTGTCCAACTCCGTTGGAATGGTGTCGTCTCTCAAATTATTCTTAATCAACATATTGGGAACAAAAAGCGCGACTTTTGCGCCTTGGCTTGCTTCGACAAAACGCTGCGCGAGTTTCTTTTCCTGCGAGCATGAGATGAGAAACAAAACCGCAACAGTTAGGATTATGGTTATCTTTTTCATATTCAGAATAATGTTAGCTGTCCGTCGGATGACTCAGGTTTTTGAACATCGGCAGAGGTTGTACTGTCCGCATTTTCAGATGTAACATCTTCATTCACAACAGGTTGCTCCTCGTTATTTTCAGTTTCTTCAGGCTCCTCAGGCGTTTCAGGTTCCTCGACTACCGGCGGTTCAAACGGTTCAAGAAACTCGTAATAATTGACATCGTGAACCGACAAGCGTTTCCCCTTCGCCTTATAACTCTTCACGCCGATATATTCATCGACATTAACTTCCTCATCATCAAAGTGTTTGCCGCTCACGCCGTCGTTGAACTTAAGCAAAAGCCGCGGCAGCTGGTCCATGTTTATCGCAAGGAACTGCGCTTCCCCGCCTTCTCCGATGAATGAAACACGTTTGTTGAGAGGAGTTTCCGCATCAACATTGAACCGCTTGATATACATCAACTTAGTCTCAGATTCGACGTACAGTACAGTGAAAATCGTCTCGGTGTCGAACTTGAAGATCATGGTCATGTCGTCATCGAAATGCGTTGACAGGTCGAAGTTCGTCAGGCGGAACTCGCCATTCGAGTGGATCTGCATGATCTTGTCGTCGCCGGAGAACGAGCCGAGTGACATTCCGCGGCCGTCGGCGTTGAGGCGTTTCACGGTGTCGTCGTACCAAATCTCACGCGCCGACAATGTCGAGACGCCTTCCTCGTGTTTGAAAATCCTGCTGACGGAATGATTAGTAAGCTTATTGCCACGTGTGGCGCGGCCTTTGATGTCAAGCTCCGCGAAATTATAATCGAAAGTGAGCTTCTTGAGTTTCGGCGACGGGCGCAGCATGACCTTCACGACTTCGGCCTCGCCATTCGGATTCGCCGAGAAATAAACGATCTTCGACCCCGGCTCGCCCATCGTCAGGTCGTAAACCTTGTCGTGTGTGATGCCATCGACGTAGAAACGTTTCACGTAATACGGACTCCCCGGCTTCCCGTTGCGGTACGCGATATTGTAAATGGTGCGTTTGTCATTTTTATGGAAGACATTGACGTACAATATCTTCTCCGGCCCGACGAACAGTTTCTGCTGCAACTTCACGACCGAGAACGTGCCGTTTTCGCGGAAGACGATGATGTCGTCGATGTCAGAGCAGTCGCAGACGTAGCCGTAAGCGTCCTTGTTTTGCTCCTTTTTCAGGCCGATGCTGTTGCAGATGAAGCCTTCCTCTTTGTTCACATAAAGTTTCTCGTTGTTCGCGGCGACGGCCACGGCTGAGATGTTGTCAAAGTTACGGATTTCCGTCCTGCGTTCGCGGCCTTTGCCATATTTACGTTTCAGTTCTTCGTAGAAATGAATCGTATAATCAACAATATGGTCGAGGTCGTAAAGCACCTGCTTGATTTGATTTTCGATGTCAAGTAATTGGTCTTCAGCCTTTTTAATATCGAACTTTGAAATCTTTCTGACAGGTTTCTCGCAGAGTTTCAAGACATCGTCGCGTGTTATCTCGCGTTTCAATTTCGGGCGGTACGGGTCGAAGGCGCGTTCGATCGCGTCAATCTGCGCATCGAAACTCTCAGCGTCTTTTTCGAGTATCTTATAGATTCGCTTCTCGAAGAAAATCTTCTCCAACGAGACCCAATGCCATTGACTTTCAAGGTCATCGAGTGTATTTCTGAGTTCCCAGCTCAGCAGGTCGAGGGTATGGTCGGTGTTATGTTTGAGAATCGCGGAGATGGTCGTGAAGACGGGTTTGTCGTTCTGTATCACGCAGGTGCAGAGGCTGCTTATCTTCACCTGGCACTTCGTGAAGGCGTAGAGTGCGTCGATGGTCTGGTCGGGCGAGACGCCCTGCGCGAGATGGATGACGATTTCGGCGTTCTTTGAAGTGTTGTCATCGACACGGCGGATTTTTATCTTGCCCTTCTCCCCTGCCTGCGTTATCGACTGTATGAGTGTCTCCGTCGTCGTCCCGTAAGGTATCTCAGTGATTACCAAGGTCTTTTTATCAATCTGCGAAATCCTCGCGCGCACCTGGACGCGGCAGCCGCGGGCTCCGTCGTTGTAACCGCGGACATCAATCAGGCCGCCGGTCTGGAAATCAGGGTAAAGCTCGAAAGGCTCATCACGAAGGTATGCTATCGAAGCGTCGATGAGTTCGTTGAAGTTATGAGGCAGTATCTCCGACTTCAGGCCGACCGCGATGCCCATCGTGCCCTGCGCGAGGAGCAGCGGGAACTTAACAGGAAGCGTCACAGGTTCTTTGTTCCTGCCGTCGTATGAAGACGTCCAATCCGTCGTTTTCGGGTTATACACGACGTCGAGTGCGAATTTTGAGAGACGGGCCTCGATATAACGTGGGGCTGCCGCGCCATCACCGGTGAGGATATTTCCCCAGTTGCCTTGACAGTCAATGAGTAAGTCCTTCTGACCGAGCACCACGAGGGCGTCGCCGATGGAAGCGTCACCGTGCGGATGATACTTCATCGTGTTGCCCATGATATTCGCGACCTTGTTGTAACGGCCGTCCTCCATCTCCTTCATTGAGTGCAAGATACGGCGCTGGACCGGCTTCAGACCGTCGTTGATCTCAGGGACGGCACGGTCAAGGATGACATACGACGAGTAGTCGAGAAACCAGTTTTCAAACATGCCCTTCAGCGGGATGACACGATAGCCGTCGCCCGACTGCACCAACATGCCAGACTCCTCCTCCGCCGTCGGGTCGAAACCATCCAACACCTGCGTAACATTCTCTAAATCAGATTGTTCGGTCTCCTCTTCCAATTCAGTATTTTCGTCCAACTCCTGATTGTCAATATTTTCGTCTTCAAAATCGCTCATAAACCTTTTTTAAATAATCGCCAAAATTACAAAAAAAATCTCATTTCCAGAACCTCAAAATCAAAATTTCCGACAACATCGCCAATAACGACAACAGAATGAACGACTTCCACAGCATCGAGCGGTGCAGCACGGCGTTCATCACGTCGGCGGAATGCGTCGCGGATTTCACAACCGCAATGACATTCAAGCCTTTGTCTCTCAACATCTTATCAATCTCATCCTGACTTTTGAATTTCATCTCTGACTCAAGCCGGCTGTCGTTCCAAGCCGATTTCCTGACAACATCGTTTCCGTTGCAGACATCATAGAAACCGGAATTTGATATTTGGTCATACATTCTAATAATTGTATGATTATCAGACATTTCCACCATCGGAATGACTTCAAATGCGCCATTCGACGCCTTGATTCTCGCGCTGCCTTCATCAAAAACATCCAACGAATTGATTGTCATCTCTTTATCCTCGCCGATTGTGTATGACAGCCTTTCGACGCCGAGTCCGAGCATGGCCATTTTCATCATTATCGGAACGAAAAGCGAGTTGTCGGCGAAGTCAGTCCATTGATTATCAAGTCGTGTGGAAAAAGAAAACACGTTGCCGTTTCCGGTCTTCGTCATCGTCAGGAAGGGGTCACCGTTTTGCAAACCTATCAGCGTCAATGAATTACCTGTAATATTCCTATCAGGATTATGCTTAAAAACCTTCGGGAAATCAGCATTGTCGGGAATCTTCACAAACACATCGTCAAAGAACGAGTGTTGCTCAGCCAACAGACTGACACTCAAGGTGTCGTCATTTGTCTTATCATTTTCAGACGGGAAAACGACGACCGAGCCGCCGTCTTTCGCGAAGTCGAGGATCGACTGCCACAAAGTCTCGTTCAGCGATGATTTGTCGTTTACAATAACCATCTGACAGTCATCGAGATACTGCTGGTCTATGCGGTTCGGATTAACTGATTTGTAATCGAAAAGCGAATCGTTGGAGAAGAGTATTCGGGACGCATTGCGATGCGTTTCAACTGTTTGACCATCAGTCAGTTCCACGATTTTTATCACCGGACGCACGTTCAGGACGAGATTATACGAATCGTCGAAAGTTATCGGGAAATCGTTGATTGCGACCTTCGCCGTCTTCTGCCCTGCTTCATCAAGCACGAACTGCATCTTCGTTTCCGCCTTCCCTTCCGCAGGAATGTCAACGGTTGTAAACGCAACTGCGTGATTGTCAATCTCCAAGTTCACCGGAAAGCCTTTGATTTCCTTATCACTCTCATTGACGATTTCGACATTCACCTCACTTGACAGCCCGACCTGCAAGATCGGTGAAGAGAGCCAGACCGTATCGACATAGACATTCTGCTGATAGTCGGAAGCCAGCGGCAGGGCGACGATCTGTATCGCCGAATCGGCGACAATCCCGTCAAGGTCAAGCATGTTTTCCTGAAAATCAGAATAAAGGAACAGCGATGCCGTCTTGAAGCCGTTGCGTCGCATTATCATCTGCAGATTTTCGTATAACACATTGAACGCCAGCGGTCCTGCCTCGGTCTTCATGCCGTCGATGCGCATCAGCATCTCATCGCGGTTCATCGGGTATTCGTCTTCAATCTCGCGGCTGTTGGTGAGTAGCACGAAACGCTGCGAGGGGCTGACACCGCTGACCAAAGCGCGGGCCGACGAGCGTGCGTCCTCCAACAGCGTAATTTCCGACGACTGGCTCTGCATCGACATCGAATTGTCGATATAGACGGCGGTGAGGTTTCCGGCGTCATCAGCCATCAGGCTCTGGCTTTTCCTATAAGGATGGGCAAAGGCGAGAACGAGTCCGGCGATGAACAACATCCTCATTATCATCACGATGACGTATTTCAGCTTCTTTGTCTTGGCATTTTCCTGCTCTATTGTCTTGAGCGTCGCGGTGTTGCTGAAATACACGATTTTGTGCCTTCTGAAGTTGAAAAGGTGAACGACAACCGGTATCGAAAGCGCGAAAAGGCCGAAGAGCATATCTGGGTATAAGAAAGACATTTTGCAAAAATTCAGATGTTATGTTCAGGTCGCTTCTTAATTCATCCTCACGTCGCCGAGTGTCATCAGTTTTTCCAGATCAACGGCGTCTGGCTGCCATGCGCGGACGTGGATCTTCGGCAGTTGGTCGCGCAGGTCAACGAGCAGGAAGAGGTAGCCGACATCGCCGTAGGTTGATGAGAAATATTCCTGACGGACACGCACGCCATAGACATCACTGCTGCCGTTGGCCTTCGTGAAGTCGGTGTCGGTGAAACGCAGTCTGATGTAATCCTGGCTGTTGAAGCAGTCGAGGAGGTTGCTGAGGTAGGTGTCTTTGTCGTATTTTTTCATCTGCACTTCCTCATCGGTGAGTTTGAACGTCATGCGGTCGGGGATGACGGTCTTCTTCACCACGCGGCCCACGATGATGAGGGCATCGTCGGAGTAGATGCTCTCAAGGTATCTGTGGCGTTTCAGCGCGTAGGCGGTCTGGTAGTCTTCGAGGAAGTTTATCAGCACGAGCCGTGACTGCATTGGCCATTTCGTCTTCGACATGATGTCGTCCTCCGCCTTGTCGGAGAGACGGAAGGCGATGGAGGTGACCACCTTGTTGACGGTGTCGAAGCGGAACACGACATCCTGCGAGAAACCCGGCGTGTTGCTGATGTCGAACTGAAGCATCATGCTGCGGCAGATGACTTCATCGTTGTATTCCAACAGCTTGTAATCCTGTCTTCCGGCGACGGTGACATGTCCGTAGCCCGCGAGCGTGTCCATCATGTTGAAGCCGTTTTCGGAGAAGCAGCCGCGTGCCGACTCAAGGTCGCCGTCACGGAGAGCCTGCTCGATCATCCGCATCTTATCGAGATACGACTTCGGGTTCGGGATGTCGTTCTTTCCCATCGCGTCGAGCTCCGGTGCCTCGTTCTTTTCTTTCACGTTCATGGTCTTTTCAAGGTCGATGGTGCGGATGTTGTTCGAGAAGCGCGGCACCTTTATTATTTCCATGGCGTTATACACAGCGGCGTTCATCTTCTTCGCGTCGGCGGTGAACGAGTAATCGACCTTCACCTTGAAGTCACTGATGTTTTTGTCGAGGAGATTCACGACCATATTGCCGTCGCGCACGGTGTTGGCGATGTATTTCCTGCCGTTATGGTACTCGCAGCGGAGGTTGGCGACAGGCAGCCCGACGTTTGTCATCACCTTGAGTTTCACTACTCTGCCGCTGCCGTCTTCCTGTATCGCATTCTCCTTCGGGACGATGAAATTGAACGACCGCAAGATGCCGTCGTTGCCGTCGATGCGGTTCACGAACCACTCATAATCGACAGATTCGTCTTCTATGGTTTTAAAAACGAGTTTCTTGCCCTGCGGATGCGCGTAGCAGAGCATCAGGGCCCAGTAGTACGACTTGAGGGCGTCTTCGAAACTTGCCAACTCTTCCATCTCCATGCCGCGCGTGAGGTATTTCTGTATCTCGGCCTTGCGGTCGGCGCACATCTCGCGGAACTCCGAGCGTCTCAGATAAATGAAGCACTGATACTCTTCTGTCTCGTCATTTTCCACGGCGTACAGCTCCGCCGACTTCTCCACGATGCGCTGCCGGAAGGTGCTGACGATGTTCTCAACCTGCCGGTCGCCGTTGTCGGGCAGATAGATGGCGTGCGAGTCGCAGTTTCTCGCGATGTCGCCGTAGAGTGTCAGCAGCGCCGACTCCCGCGCATCGTCGTACGTCTTCGCGACAGTGCCTGTCCCGTGGAAATATGTGGTGTCGTTTTTGATGTTGGCAATCTCTTTTTTAACCGACTGCGCGAAGACGCTGTTCGTCAGCAACGTGGTTATCAGCAAAATAGCGAGGTGATAGGGTTTGGTTATATTCATCATGAAAACAATAAATGTTCAAAATAATTTCTTTATCGTGTAATACCGTTGATGAGGATCTCTCGGACTTTCAGGGTTTCTCATGGCTAAAAATCCCTTTTCGACCAATTCCATGACATATTTCCTGATATTCTTTGAATGATACGACAAATCAAGATGGCTCAATATATCCTTTGCACTCTTGGCACTGACGCAATACAACAACACTTCAATTTGTTTTGGTGTCAGAGCAGTGTCAGAGTTCAGTTCTTCTGTGTCAGAGTTCTCAATTTTAGTGTCAGAGTTCTCAATTTCAGTGTCAGAGTTGGCAACTTCAGTATCAGAGTTCTCAATCTCAATATCAGAGCATGTATTCTCGTCAATTAATTTCAGCTCTTCAGGATTGTCATACATTTGGATCATAGCCTGAACATCCTGTTCATGGCCATCAAAAGGCAGCGTGAGCACGGTTCTGTCGGCATTCTCCTTTTCCTCAATTTTTGCATTTGCATGAAAAACCTTATTCCACACATAAAAAATGCCGTTCAATCCGCTTCCGGCGCGTTCACCGAAACGAATCAGCGAGAAAATTTTCAACAAGACTCCATTACGAGGATCTGAGACGCCGCCCCCAACAGCTTCTGCAACCGGCAGACGCATACGTCCTGGATTGGCGAAAACAAAACCATTCTTATCTTTTGAAATCACAACTCCCTGACGGCCAAAGTAATCTGCATGAACCAATGAATTTATCACGGCCTCCCTGATGATCTTATGCAAAGGTGTGTCATCAACACGTTGAGTACCTTTAAGCACGAACGGGACTTTGAGGTCAGATGTCAATCTCGTGAGAATTTTGAAAACGAAATCAAAAACATTTCCGCTCCAGTCGCCTGATGACGACACGATCCGGTCTTTCCACCTCGTGACTCCAATCAAATCCCTGTCTTCTTGATAATCAAGGAAATACTGCGGAAACACGCGGACAATTTCATATTCATATCCAAACATGAGAAGTCCGGCTTGAGTAGGATGATATTTATCATCATCTCCGACATCCACAGCCTTAATGCGTCGGAGGAACATCTCATCATCAAGGTTGTTCCACAAATGATTCGGATTTGAATTTTTGAAGACCTGTCTGTATGCCCTGACTGTGTCCTGGCAAAAAACATCCAATTCCATGTCAGTTATGACGGTGGCATCCATGGTAATCTGTGATGCGTCACGGTAAATGGCCGAAAGCTGCTCCTTGGTACAATGATAATCGCCCTCGAAATTCCTTCTGTATGTCCCCGTTTCAGGATTCCTGTTGATGTAAACCGGCCTGACGTTACGCTCGGCCCGCGGCACTTCCATGACAACGACATCCTTTCCGTCGATGTTCTCCACACGAACCATCCGCTCGGTAAGGATATTGATACTGACTTTCTGCGGATTATTCAAAGTATTCCATATATCAGCCACATACCGATACGCGTCATCCACTCCGACAACCTTGAGCTTGTGGCCTTTAAGTTCCTCCACTCCAAGCACAACAACACCGCCGTCAGTATTGGCGAAAGCACTGTACGTCTCCCACACAGAATTTGGGATGCCGTTTTTCGCCTTCTTGACTTCCAGCTTGTTGTTCTCCCCGAGTCGTTCAAGATTTCCTATTTCAAATTCACTTTTTTCCATAATACTCAAAGTTTTTCATCTGAAAAATGAAACTGCAAAGGTACAAAAAAATCGGACGTAATGGATGATTCACCGCAAAAAAAACATTTTGAATGTACGAATACGCGGAGACGGTGCACGCGCCTGATTCTTCTTTGATTTTTCTATTTCGCAGAAATACAAAAATTTCAAAAATGCGAAATAGTTTTTTTATACGCAGAAAAACCTCGGTTTGACAAACCCTCGGCGTAACAAACGTACAGACGGGGCGTGCCCCGTCTCTACCGCCAGACTACGACGGTTTGACAACCATATATAAACAAAACCTCGGATTACATTCCCTCGGCGTAACAAACGTACAGACTGGGCGTGCCCCGTCTCTACCGCCAGACAACGTCGAAATTTCCCCGCGGTTCCCGCTCGCTCGTCGCCCTGTGCGGCTGCGTCCCTTGCCGCCTTGGGCGGCTGCGCTGAGGGAACCGCCCTTGCTCCGCCATCTTCTCTCCCTTCCTCTTTCGTTTCAGCTTAGCATTTCAGACCGATGTCATCTGGTAAAGCTAAAGAACGAGGGCGAGGCGCAGGCCGTAGCCGCTGTACCCGCGGTCGGGATAGAAGCTGCCGCGATACGAGACACGGCAGTGGCCCGCGCTGCTGCTCCAGCTACCGCCGCGGAGAACGCGGAGCGAGCCGGACGACGGCCCATGTGGGTTAGTCTGTGAACCGCTGCCGTAACTGCCGTACCAGTCCTGACACCACTCACACACGTTGCCGCTCATGTCGTAAATCCCAAGCTCGTTAGGCGACTTCGTGCCTACGACGTGGGTCCCGTAGTCTGACGAGCTGCTCCCTTTATCGTAGCTATTAACCCTGTACCACGCCACATCGTTTATATTGTTGCTACCGCTGTACTTGTATCCCTTGCTCTTGTTTCCTCCTCTCGCCGCGTACTCCCACTCCGCCTCCGTAGGAAGACGGAAGTTCGCCCCCGTCAGGCTGTTCAGCTTCCTTATGAACGTCTGGCAGTCGTCCCAGCTGACACTTTCCACCGGAAGTTTGCTCCCCTTGAACTCACTCGGGTTGCTCCCCATCACAGCCTCCCAAAGTTCCTGAGTAACCTCGAACTTACCGATGTAGTAGTCGCTCAATGTCACGCTGTGCGTCGGAAACTCGCTATCCCAAGTGTCGCTCCCCTGCTCCGAGGTCGCGCCCATCGTGAACGTGCCGCCCTTAACAGCCACCATCTCAAACGTCACGCCGTTCACCGTGAAGGTCTTGTTCTTCAATTCAAAAGTCAGCCGCACCGAGCTGTCGCCGCCGGTCTGCGCCACGGTTATGGTCATCTCAACGGTCTTCGAGTCCCTCACCGCCTTGATGTTATGGCTGCCGAACGAAAGCGTGGCGGTCAGAGGGCTTGCGCCGAGGTAGTTGCCGTCGGCGTAAATTTCATCGCCGTTGCGGTCGGTGGAGATGCTTATCTCGCGGCCCGTCTGCAGTTTTTCGTTCACGGCCAAGAGGTTGGTCTCGTCAAGGGTTATGGTCTTGGTCACCGTGGCGCAGCCGCTCTTCTCGAGTTTGAGTTCGTGGCTGCCTATCAGCACATCGTACAGCACCTTGGGTGTCGTGCCGCAGTTGCGTCCATCAATGATTATCGTCGCGCCCATGGGCGATGAGTTCACGTCGAGGGTGCCGTAGATCGGCTCGGGGTTCGGTATCGTTATGTTCTCGTCCTTGCCGAGTGTCAGTGTGACGTTTTTGAAAGAAGACCTGTGCGATGCCTTGCGTGCCTCGAAGGTGTGGCTGCCGTCGGAGAGGCGTCCCGTCCAGCGGCCTTTGCCCTTCAGTTCGCTGTCGATGTAGATGTCGGCATCGGAATCGGTTGTCACAGTGGCGTTCACGAAGTTGGCCGAGAGTGCGATGGCGGCCTGCGTGGTGTTGCCGTCGGTCACGGTGATGGTCTTCTCGGCGGTGGAGTACATCTCCTTCATCACGCGCACTTTATGTTCGCCGCTGGCTATGCGGTCGGTCTTGAACGGTGTCGTGCCCACTTTTTTATTATCGACAAACACCGTCGCGCCGTTTTCAGGCGTGGAGGTGATATTTATGAAGCCGAATGCCGGGCGCAGTGTCTTCTCGACGGTCACGGCGGTGTCCTTCACTATTGTGGCGTTGCCGCTTTCGGGATGGTAGAGTTCGCACTCGATGCTCCACGTGTGCGTCTCTCCCACCTTGAACGACTTCGACGCCTCGCCCTCGCCTGCATACTGTCCGTCGATGGTGATGACGGCGTTGGGCTGGTCGGCCTTCACAATCAGGTAGTTGTACATCGTCTTCTCCGGCACGACCGGGCCCGGGTTGAAATTGTTCACCAGCGTCAGCTCGTAGCAGCCGTTGGGTTTCATGTCGTACGGGAACG
>CALBNV010000044.1 GCA_937896895.1 uncultured Bacteroidales bacterium
CGAGCGACTGGCACATCGGTGACTCCGCTTGCTTGATGGATGACATCCGGAAAAAAATCGAGTATATCCGCGAAACGCCGAATGCATTCTTGATTTGTAACGGAGACCTTATCAACAACGCAACGAAGACGAGCGTTTCCGACTCCTACGCGGAAAAAATTCCACCGATGGAGCAATTGAAAACCATTTGCGAATTACTCGATCCAATCAAAGAAAAAATTCTCATGATTACGCAAGGAAATCACGAAGCAAGAACCTACCGCACCGATGGAATTGATTTGACGGGCGTGGCTGCGCAACAACTCGGACTCTCCGACATTTATTGCCGGGAGGGCGGACTCCTCTTTCTCCGGTTTGGAAATTGCGGAGGGAATCGGCACAATCTTCCCGCTTGCTATATCATTTATTCCACGCACGGAAGCGGTGGAGGAAGAAAAGAAGGTGCGAAAGCAATCCGGCTCGCGGATATGGCGAGCATTGTAGACGCGGACATTTACATCCATTCGCACACGCATCTTCCCATCATCATGAAGCAATCGTTTTACCGAACGTCCTTGACAAACAGTTCCGTGGAAAAGGTCACGAAGTTGTTTGTCAACACCGAGGCACAACTCGACTACGGTGGATATGGTCAAACGTTTGAGTTCAAACCGTCAAGCACCCATTCCCCGGTCATATACCTAAATGGACGAAAGAAAGAATTCTCTGCAAAACTGTGAGGGGTGAAAAAATGGCTCGTCGTGAAGAATTGCTCCAAGTGTTCAAAGACATCGACGAAGGAAAGCGTTCGCTTGTCATCAATCTGATCGACGACGTGGTCTACATGGAAGAGCGCCTCGAAGAACTTCGGAAACTTCCCTTCGTGGTGGTTCATCCAACCGACCCAACAAAGCAACGACCGACCGCGGGTGCGAAACTCTATAAAGAGACTTTGCAACAGTACAACAATGCGATTAAACTTCTTTGCTCCGTTCTCAATAAGAATGAGGGCGAAGAAGATTCCCCGCTTCGGGCATATATGAAAAGGTTCTCAACATGATTGTTCAAACGAACGGCTTTCTTGAAGAATACCACTCCAAATGCAAGTCCGGTGAAATCGTCATCGGTGCCGAATTGATGATGGAACTCGACCGTCTGATCTCCGACATGGAAAGTGATGAATATCTCTATGACACGCGAGACGCCGACCGACGCATTGATTTCATTGAGAATTGTGTACGCTTGACGAAATCTCCGTTCTATGGTAAGCCGATGACGCTTTTGCTCTTTCAAAAGGCATTTATCTCGGCGCTTTACGGTTTCAAACTTGCCGATGATAAGGTTGACCGCTTCCAACGGGCTTTGTTCTTAATCGCCCGGAAGAACGGAAAGAGTGAACTTTGTTCCGCTCTCCTTCTCACGGAAATGATTATTGGAGGAAGCGGCCTTGACATCGTTTGCTCCTCCAACGACGACAACCAAGCGTCAATCCTCACGGATGCGGTGGACACGATGCGTCTGATGATTGACCCCGAGCAAATTGACACTTGGAGAAATCAAAAGAACATCCGTTGTCTTTTAAACGACAACAAGATTTTCAAACTCTCCGACCGGACGAGAAACAAGGAAGGTCGGAACATCGACATCGCGGTGATTGACGAGGTTCACGAGATGAAAGACAACGTCATCGTGAAATCCATCGAGCAATCGCAGTCGTTGAAGGTAACACCTAAACTCATTCTGATCACGACCGAGGGTTTCGTCAATGACGGATTCCTCGACAAGGAACTCATCCGCGCCCGCGGTGTAATCCGTGGGGAAATCAACGATCTTTCGTCCCGCCGATATCTCCCGTGGCTCTACACGCAAGATAGCGAAACGGACGTGTGGAACGGTTCCCGATACAATAAACTTTGGGAAAAATCAAATCCTACGCTCGGTATTGTGAAACAGTTCACATACTTGGAGCAACAAGTGGACATCGCTAAAACAAGCAAAGCAGACCGCGCGTTTGTTTTGGCGAAGGATTTCAACATCAAGCAAAGCAATTCCGAGGCGTGGCTCATGCGCGAGGATTACGAGTACACGGAAGTTTTCGATCTCGAAGAATTCCGCGACGCTCTTTGTTTGGGCGCCGTGGATATAGCGGAGACAACGGACTTGTCGTGTGCGAAAGTTCTGCTTATGAAGCCGGGCGATTCTCGGAAATATGTTCATTCAAAGTATTTCATTCCGGAAGGAAAACTCGACCGAAGCGACGACCGCACGGCGGGGGCGAAATACCCCGAGTGGGCGGGTGCTGGGATGGTCAAGATTTGCCCGGGCAACTATACAGACGTTTCAATCGTCGCCGATTGGTTCTACGAACTATACAAGGACTACGGCTTGCGACCTTACAAAGTCGGCTACGACGTGAGGTTTGCGACCGACTTCTTGAAACGCATGGATATGTACGGCTTTGATTGTGAAATGGTCTATCAGCGTCCGGAAATCATGAATCAGCCGATGAAGATGGTTGAAGCCGACTTGAAAAGTCAGTTAATTGTCGGAAACAGTGAAATCGACAAATGGTGCTTTGGAAATACGGCAATCAAAATTGATGGACAAGGAAACGGTCTCGCGGTCAAGATCGATAATCAAATGTCGCGCAAGATAGATGGCGCGGTGACTACAATAATTCTCTATGAAATTTTCCGTCGATACCGGACGGACTTTCTTGAAAACTTGGGTGGGAGGTAAAAACGAATGGGGCTTTTCAGTTGGATCGGAAAGAAACGTGAAAACTTGAAATATGCAAAAATGCTGAATGGCTACACGCCTATTTTCTCGCAGTTCGGACAGAACATCTACGCGAGCGACGTAGTGCAGCAAGCCGTCAATTGCATCGTCCGGGAAACGAAGAAACTGACCCCCAAGCATATCCGCAAGAACGGAAACAAGACGGAGTCCGTGGCGGGAAACATTCAGGACGTTCTCTCTCGACCGAACGAATTGATGACCACGACGGACTTTATCGAAAAAGTTGTGTGGCAGTTGTTTTTCAACTACAACGCGTTTGTTCTTCCGACGTGGGAAGGAAACACGCTGACCGGGCTTTATCCGTTACAACCCGTTCAAGT
The DNA here is from genome assembly GCA_937896895.1 of uncultured Bacteroidales bacterium. Taxonomy (GTDB): domain Bacteria; phylum Bacteroidota; class Bacteroidia; order Bacteroidales; family F082; genus Limimorpha. Next base: position 3,099 of record CALBNV010000044.1, read on the forward strand.
TGAGTTTCTGCAAGATGCGAGTGGCGAATACTTCGTCAAGATGAAGTTTGCCAACCGATACGAAGGAACGGTCAAATATTCTGATCTCATACATATCCGATACAATTATTCGGTCAATGAGTTCATGGGTGGAAATGAAATGGGTCAGCCCGATCATTCGGCGTTGCTTAAATCGCTCGAACTGAACAACACCCTCCTCCAAGGCGTTGGGAAAGCGCTCAAATCGTCTTTTGCGATCAACGGCGTTGTGAAATACAACACTCTGATTGACGGTGCAAAGACCGAGGCGGCCCTTAACGAGTTGACCGAGGCGCTGAAACGGAATGAGAGCGGGTTCATGCCTCTTGATTTGAAAGGCGAGTTCATTCCGTTCAACCGTCAAATTCAGATGGTTGATGACCGAACGCTCAAATTCATCGACGAGAAAATTCTTCGTCACTTCGGTGTTCCTCTCCCCATCCTTACGGGAGATTACACCAAAGCGCAGTACGAAGCGTTCTATCAGAAGACCATTGAACCGCTTGTCGTGTCTCTTAATCAGGCATTTACTCGGGCAATCTTCTCGAAGCGAGAGCAGTCGGGCTTTGGTAACGAGATAATTTTCTATCACGACAAACTCTCGTTTATGACGATGAACGAGACAATCCAATACATCACCATCGCCGCAAACGTCGGCGCTATCACAATCAACGAAATTCGTTCCGCGATGGGCTTCAATCCGGTTGACGATGACGAGATCGGAAACACGCTCGTTATGTCCAAGAACTATGGCTCGGTTCAATCCGTCAAGGATATGGATTTGAACAATCAAAACAATGGGGGAACAAACAATGCCGAATGAAAATCCTAAATCCACAATCGCAAAGTATTTGGCGAAAATCGCGGGACACGATGTGACGGTTCCCGCAAATCCGAAATCGCTCAATGCTCGGCTGCTCAAGGAAATAGTCGAACATCAGGAAGCACAATCCAACATCGGACGGTATCTCTCGACTTGGGATTGTACGACCGGATTGCCGGGAACGAACCCGCAGACAAATCCTTACGCCTTCGTCACGGGTGATTACTTCGTGGTTTCTAAAATCGCGGAGCAGGGTGGTACGAATTATATGCCGAGTGGTTCTTCCTATGACAGAACGGCTTCGACCACCGTTGACGCTTCCGATGTCGCCGTTGCGGATATGTACCGATACGACGGAACCTCGTGGGAACGACTCGATTTCCATTTGGCGGTTGCGAGTAAACTCGACGCGAATGCCGTTACTCACGAAACTTGGACGTTCACTCTTGAGGATGACACGACGGTCACGAAAGAGGTGGTTTTGTGGACTTCGCAGAATTGAAAGAACTTCTAATTCCCGAAGGCAAAGTGAAGAAGATTGAAGCGAACGGCAAAATATTGTGGCAAGCGATATCGCTGAAGCCCGTCATGGCAGACAACGATTGGTTTGACATCTTTGAGGCTTTCAAGAGCGGTAACGCTCCTGCCACTTGGCAAGTCGGTGACACGAAGTCGTTGACTCTTACAGATAACACGACCTATACGATTCGTCTTTGTGACAAGCAAGCAGGACGGTATCAGTATTCCAACGGAAGTGGATCAAGCAAGGTGGTCTTTGAGTTCGTTGAACTCGTAAAAGTCGGTTCTACAAATCGTTTCAAAATGAATGTGTCAAACATAAACACGGGCGGTTGGAAGAATTGCTATATGCGCGGAACGAATATTCCGAGTATCGAGGCGCTTCTCCCGGACGATATGCTTGCGGCTATCAGCGAAGTGAACGTGCTTTCCGGCACGGGTAGCGGTACTACGAGCGGCACTTCTTCGAGTGCGAACAAACTGTTCATTCCCGCAGAAATGGAAATGTTCTCGTCGGGGTTTTACTCTATCGGCGACGCGGAATGTCCGCTCGGTCAGTTCGACTACTACAAGGCGCACAACACGGACGCAGACAGAATTAAGAGCGATGTCGGAACTACGAGTGCTTTCTCTTATTTCCTCCGTTCGCCAAGGTCGGGTCATTCCCAATACTTCTGCTCCGTCACAAAAGACGGCGGTGACTACAACAACGCCTACGCCGACTACCCGCGTGCCGTCTCCCCCTGCTTTGCGATTTAAGAAATGAGGTGAAAACAAATGTCTAAAAGAAAACATTCGGGCGAGGAACTGATCACTCGTGCATATACGGCAACGTTCCGCGCATCCGAAGATGAAAAAGAACGCGGTGTAATTGAAGGAACTCCTATCGTATTCAATCAGGCAACCAAAATCGCGGATTGGTGCGGAGAGTTTACCGAGATTATCGACCGGGACGCTCTGAAAAATGCCGATATGAAAGACGTGCGTTTGTTCGTCAATCATGACATCAACAAAATCGCGCTTGCGAGAAGCAAGAACGGAAACGAAAACTCGACTATGAGTTTCACAATTGATGACGAGGGTCTCCACATGAGAGCAATCCTCGACGTCGACAACAATTCCGAAGCAAGAGCGCTTTATTCGGCAATTCAGCGCGGGGACATGGACGGAATGTCGTTTATGTTCCGAATCAAAACACAGGAGTGGAAAGACATCGACACCGACACTCCCACTCGTGTCATCAAAGAGATTTCTATCGTTCACGAGGTGAGCGTGGTCAACTTCCCCGCATATCCTCAAACGTCTGTAAACGCGCGAGCGTCGGGGGAAACCGACTACTCTCCTCTTGAGGAAGCAAGGGAAGCGCACGCGAAGGAAATCGCACAGGCAGAAAACGAGCGTTTGGAAATAGAAAAACTCAAAATTCAAACTTTACTCAATCTTTAAGGAGGAAAAACAAATGAAAGAATTTCTCAAGAAACTCATCGCCTCGAAGAAGGCGGAACTCGCAAAGCAGACCGAGCGCATGAAGGCGTCCACCGACGTCAACGAAGTCCGCGCTCTCGGCGAAACCCTCATCGCTCTCCGTGACGAAATCACCGACGCGGAAGCACAGTTGAAAGCCCTCGAAGACGACAACGGCTCCGATGGTGGCGAAGGCGGTCAGGCAAGTGGCAATCCCGCGGATGGCGAAGGTCGTTCTTCCGCTATGGGCGCTCGTGGCGGTCTCAATCCCCTCGGCACCTACGGCATGAACGGCGCTCCCGCAAAGAGAAGCGAGCAGAACGACGATCCCCGCGCAACGATGGAGTATCGTCAGGCGTTCATGAATTACGTCCGCACGGGCGCGATGTCCAACGTTCTTCAGCATCGCAACAATGATCAGAACGAGTCCGGCGACCTCGGCGTTCTTCTCCCGACGACCGTTGTTCAGGAGATCATCAAGGACACCGAAAAGGTGTACGGTCAGTTGTACTCCAAGGTCAAGAAGACCAACATCAAGGGTGGCGTGAAGTACCCCGTCGGTTCCTTCTCTGCGACCTTCCACCGCATCGGTGAGAACGGCGCTCCTACCGACAGACAGAACCCCGGTTCCGTTTCGTCTTACATCGAGTTCACCTACAAACTCGGTGAAGTCCGCATCGCACAGACGCTCCTTGCAAATGTGCTTTCCGTTCCCGTCTTCGAGGCAGAACTCGCAAAGACTATCGTCGAGGCATACGTCAAGGCGATGGATGTCGAAATCCTCACGGGTGGCGACAGTACCCTTGCTCCCACCGAGTATCAGAATCAGATGGAAGGCATCCTGACCGAAGCGAACAAGGTTTCCGGTTCTCGCATCCCCGCGGGCAACATCATCACCTTCACCGAGGAGGATATGGAGGATTGGAAGTCGTGGCAGACCAAACTCTTCGCGAAGATTCCTCTCTCCATGAGAGCGCTTCGTCCCGAGTTTGTCATGACCTCCAACACCTACGAGGCGAACATCAAGACGCTTCACGACGACAACAACCGTCCTCTGTGGGCAGAGACCTACAATCCCGTTGACGGTGCCGAGAGAGCAACCTTCAAGGGCCGCGAGGTTCTGTTCGTCGAGGAAGGAAACGGCATCGAAAACTTCGATGACGCCGACGCGGGCGAATACTTCGGTATCTATTGGGTACCCGAGAAAGCATACGCCATCAACACCAACCTCGAATTCGCCGTCAAGCGCTATTTCGACGAGGAGAAACTTCAGTACGTTGACCGCGCCGTTGTTATCAACGACGGTAAGGTTCTCGACGCCAAGTACATTTGGCTGCTGAAAAAGGGCGAATAATTCAACGACGCAATTCACGGAAAGGAGTCACAAGACATGACCGAAGCACAACTTCTTGAAAAAGTCAAATCGGCTCTTGGTGTTACGGGTAACTATCAAGACGCGACCTTGACGGAATACATCCACGAGGTCAAGGAGTTTCTCGCCGACGCGGGAGTTTCTGCGACCGTCTTGGCAAGTGACTCCGTTTCCGGAATCGTTGCTCGTGGAGTTTCCGACTTGTGGAATTATGGAGCAGGGGGAGACCTTTCCCCCTACTTCATGAAAAGAGCGACACAACTCGCGCTGAAGGGGTGATCTGATGAGTGAGTTTCGACCGTCTCTCCCGTTCAGCGTTCCGGCGTTTATCATCCCGGCGGTTTACGAGAAGGTCAACGGCGTCTCCGTCAAGAAAGATTTTTACAGTTTGAAAATCTCCGTTCTTGACGGGGTGCGTCTTATTACCGTCTCGAAAAATGGCGCTCAAAACACCGACACGCTTTGGGTCAAGACGAAGTACCGCTCTCCCGGTTCGGAGACATGGACGGAAGGAGTCAGCCGTTCCATTACGGGCGAATACCGCTCGACCTATTCTACGGTGGGTATCACCTATTGGGTAGGACTTTATGAAAACAACACCGCGACCGATCCTTTATGCGAAGTAATCGCAAGCGACGGTCAAGTGCTTGACACCGCATCCGACAACTACGTTTTCGTTTCGGCGAAATCATACGGAGGTACCGAACGGATTGTCAATGACAAATATGTCATTGTTGACACCCTTTCCGTTGAAACGTGGTACCGCCCCGATCTGACGAGCGAGAAACTTCTCCGCTTGCTCGACGACGGAAGCGTGTGGGAAATCATCAATACACCCGAGGACATCAACCGCCGTCACCAATGGCTCGTTTTCAAAGTCCAACGGTATAAGGGGAAAGCGTAATGGCAAAAGGTAAGTTTTCAAAGAAGGGAAATTTCATTGAGTTCTATGGAACGGCGGAACTACTCAATAAAATTGAGCAAGCCGGGAAAAACGTAAACAAGGCGGTTGAAAAATCCCTTCTTGAAAGTGCCGAACTCCCGAAGAAACAGATGCTTGATTTCATCCGGCAGCACAAAGATACGGGTGTCACGGAGGGTTCCTTCGTGGAAGCAACCATCAAGTGGAAGGGTGAAAAGGTCACTCTGAAGATGGGTTTCGATATTGAACACGGCGGTCTTCCCGCTCTGTTTCTCGACATTGGAACACCTTCTCACTCGGGACGAAAAGGAACGGGCGTTGTGAAAGGTTTGACTCCGACGTTCTTTATCTATTACGCAATCGAAAACAACGCCGAAGCAATCCGGCAGAAACAACTTGAAGTTCTTAACGAAATTTTGAAGGAGTTGAAAGAATAATGTGGAGTAAACTTGAACCGATTTTTCAGGCAATCGGACTTGACTATTCTCGACAAGGTTCGTATGAATCTTCGGAGGATTATCCGAGTTCTTTCTTCACATTCTTCAATTTTGACACGCCTGAAAGCGGGTTCTTCGACAACGTGGCAAATCGCGCCGTGTGGTTTTGGCAGATTTACTATTATACGAATGACCCCGCGACCCTCTACACTCAACTGGATGATTTTATCGCCCGCGCGAAAGCGGTCGGCTTCATCGTCGAGGGAAGAGGAAACGACATTCCCGCCGACCGTCCCGATTATGTTGGTCGGATGGTGCGGATTAAATTCATCGAAAAATATTAAACAAAGGAGATTACAACAATGGCAGAAATCTTTGAGTATCGTGGCGTCGAAGGTCTTGTCTATGCGGAAGTGACCAAAGACAACAACGGATCTGGCTCGGGTGATGGCTACGTGACCGGAGCCGTCAAGGAACTCGCGGGCGTTGCCGAAATCGGCAGATCGACCGAGAACTCCTCCGAACCTCACTACTATGACAACATTCCCGCAATCGTCATCAATTCGACGGGTGCGGACACCGTGACCATCACGGCGAGCGCGATCCCTCTCGATGTTCTCGCGGACATCACCGGGCAGGATTACGATGCGACCACCGGAACCTTCATTGAGGGTCAGAGAACTCCCAAATACTTCGCCCTTGGTTACAAGACCAAGAAGACAAACGGCGACGAGGTGTATGTGTGGAGACTCAAGGGTCAGTTCGGCATCCCGGATGAGACTCACGCAACCGAGAACGACGGTACCGACGCGAACGGTCAGGAAATCACCTTCACGGGAATTTCCACCACGCACAAGTTCACCAAGACGGGCAAGGGTGCGAAGGCGGTCAACGTTGACGTTGCTCTCGATCTCGTCAAGGACATCGACGACTTCTTCGACGAAGTTCAGACGCCCGACACGATTGAAGTCAAGACGAGCGTGGGAGGTTGATGAACGATGACTATCGTTGAAAGATTGAAATCCCTCGCGGTAAAATGCACGGATGCGGAAAGCGCAAGCGCGGTTCCCGGTTCCACCACGGAGGAAGTCCTCGGCTACATCGAGGCAAACTTCAACGTGGACGGCGAGGACGGACTTTCCGTGACCGCCATCGCGTTCACCAAGACGGAGGGCGAAATCACCGGGGGCACCGCAACCCTCTCCGATGGTTCGACTATCGACATCACCGTCACCGAAGGCTAATGTTTCACGTGAAACATTTCACGTGAAACATTTCACAAACTAACCAATTCACTTTGGTGGGGACAGCACCGCGTCAATGACGCCGTGTTTCGGTCGGCTTTCTCCTTTCTTCCGATCGATTACCCACCCAAATAAAGAAAGGAAAAATAATATGGAACTCAAACTCAATGTTTACAACGGAAAGAAGGTCGAAAAGACCTACACCTCCAACGACTTTATGCTGATGACCGGGACGTGCGAGGACATCCTCAAACTTGTCGATATTGACAAGTTTTCCGGTAAACTCGACGACGAAAATATGATGATGGAAATTCTCAAAATCGTCGTTAAGGCATTCGGCAAATTCAGACCGCTGATGAAAGAAATTTTCGACGGTCTCACTGATGAAGAATATAACAGAACGGCAATCAAGGAAGTTGCTCGTGTCGTGGTCAACGTGGTCACGTTCACGATCACCGAACTGTTTGCGGTTTCTGACGAAAAAAACTGACCGAGGGTGGGGATAACTCCACCACCCTATATCAGACTATGTTCTCGCTTCAAATGGGCTTGTGTGAGCGTTTTCCGTCGCTCTCACCGTTCGATTTGCGCCGGGAACGGCTTCACGAGTTTTGCGTTTTGGTCGGTCGGTTGAATGATTACTCAAAACGCGACAAAGTTCATAAACAATCAAACAGGATTCGCCGAAAAGCGGGCGATGATTGGTTCTAAAAGGAGGCGGTGAAGAATGGCAGAAGATAACGTGATTGGTATTGCGATGGGGTTGGATGTTACCAATCTCAAAGCGGGTCTATCCGAGGCGAATAAACAAATCGCTCTTGCAAACTCAAAGTTCAAAGCCGCTTCTTCCGGAATGGACGATTGGACGAAATCGAGCGAGGGATTGAAAGCAAAACTTGAACAACTCGCAAGTGTTCAGGATATGCAGAAACGAAAACTCGCGGGATTGAACGCCGAGTATAAAAAGATTGTTGCCAAAGAAGGCGAAGCGTCCGATTCTGCGCGGAAATTGCAAAAGCAAATCTATGAGCAACAGGCCGCAATCGGAAAAACCGAAAAAGAACAACGGAAATATACTTCCTCTCTGAAACAATTTTCGGGAGAAAGTAAAAAAGCCGAGAAAGCAACTAAAGACCTCGGTAAAAGCACGAAAGACCTCAAAGGCAGTTTGGAAGGACTCAACAAAGGATTTTCAATTGTCAAAGGTACAATCGCCGGGGTCTTAACGCAAGCGATTAGCGGGTACATCAAGGGCGTTTTCGCGGCGGTCGAACAATCTCGGGAATTCCGAAAAGAACTCGGTATGCTCGAAGCAACTGCCAAGACGACGGGAGCGAGTTTTTCGGGCGCGAAAGAAAACCTCCTCGAAGTCGCTTCCATAACCGAGGACACGGGTGCAGCTACCGAAGGAATGAACAACCTTCTTTCGGCGGGATTCGATGGCTCGAAGTTGGACGCCATCACCGACGAACTTGTCGGCGCGTCCATTAAGTGGAAAGACACGCTCAAATTTGAGGGACTTGCGGATGGCTTGCAAGAGACCCTCGCAACGGGGTCGGCGGTGGGACCTTTCGCCGAACTTCTCGACCGTGCCGGAGCAAGTACCGAAGCGTTCGACCTTGGGCTTGCTAATTGCACGACCGAAGCCGAGAAACAACAGTTTGCTCTCGATCAACTCTCGAAACTCGGACTTTCCGAGGTAAAGAAAGAGTATGAGGAAACAAACGGTTCGCTCATTGATTATAATCGTGCTGCTCTCGACAATCAGAACGCGATGGCGGGAATCGGTGAAGCGATGCAACCGCTTCAAACGATCATCATGAACCTCAAAACGAAGGGAATCGAATTACTCACTCCCGCCGTTGAGAAGTTCAGCGAAGTCGCTCAAAAAGCGTTTGGTGGTGACCTTGCGGGCGCGGGTGCAGATGTGATGACGTTCTTCTCGGACGTTGCTACCAAGTTCACCGAAGGAATTTCTTCTCTCGCTTCAAAAATTCCCGAGATGGCTCCGCAAATCGCCGAAGCACTCGGAACATTTGCCACCGATTACCTCGGAAGAATATCCGAGTTGTTCCCCGTCATTCTTGAAGCACTCACCGCTCTGATCCAAGCGATTGTCGCGGCGCTTCCGGGGCTTTTGGAGCAAATAATTTCGTCTTTGACCGAGTTGCTTCCGACTTTGCTTGACGCCGTGATGCAGATGCTCAATGGTTTGGTTGATGCACTCCCGCAACTGATCAACACGATTGTGTCCGCACTTCCCGGTCTGATTGATGCGATTGTGTCGTTCCTAACGTCCGCGCTTCCGCAGATTTTGGATGCGGCGGTTCAGTTGTTTACGGGTATTGTTGAAGCACTCCCGTCCGTCATCAATACGTTGGTCTCGGCTCTTCCGAAACTCATCACTTCGATTGTCGGATTTTTGGGAAGCGCGATTCCGAAGATTGTGGACGCAGGAATTAAACTTCTGACCGCGATTGTGGATAATCTTCCTACAATCATTTCCTCGATTGTCAAGGCACTCCCGCAGATTATAAGCGCGATTGTTAATGCATTGTTGAAAGCACTTCCGCAAATTATTGATGCGGGACTTAAACTTTTGACGGCTCTGATCGGCGCTCTCCCGCAAATCATCTCGACGATTGTCGCGGCCCTTCCGCAAATCATCGGTGGTATTGTAAACGGACTTCTTTCCGCTCTTCCGCAAATCATCATGGCGGGCGTTCAGTTGTTCGTGGCGCTCGTGCAGAACCTTCCGGCAATTATCTCGGGTGTTGTCTCCGCGATTCCAAAAATTATCTCCGGAATGAAAGAAGCGTTTGCAAACTCGAAAGACGAGATGGCAGATGCGGGTCTCAACCTTATCAAAGGTTTGTGGGAAGGCATCACAAACGCCGCGGGGTGGTTAAAAGATAAACTCGCCGGGTTCGTGAACGATACGACCGCTCATATCAAAAAGTTCTTTGGCATCAAGTCCCCGTCAAGAGTGATGCGGGATCAGGTGGGTGTCAATATTTCCAAGGGTGTCGGAAACGGTATCGCAAAAGGCACGAAGAGCGTTACCAAAGAGATGACGAAACTCGGCAAAGCGACGCTCAAAACCGCAAAACAAGCAAACGGCGATTACGAAAAAGCCGGAAAATCGGCGATTAAGTCGATGACCTCCGGGATGAACGCGAGCGCGAAAGAATCGATCCAAAACGTCAAAAACATCTTTGCAAACCAATCGGCAAAAATGAAAGGTTATAGCAAGGATGCTCAAAAAGAGTTCAAAGAAGCGGGAAAGGCGACTATCTCCGCTTACAGTACGGCGATTAAAGACGGCACCGCCAAAGCGGTAAAGCAAGTGTCTGATACTCTGACGAAAATCGGGGACAAAGCGCAAGATAAGTATGACGATATCGCCGACAAGCAAAAAGACCTCCGTGACAATCTCAACGACACGGGTGACCTTTGGACGCTGAACTCGAACGGCACGGTCGGTCTCAACAATTTGAAAGACGAAACGAAGCAAATCAACGCTTTCGGTGCGAACCTTCTCAAATTGAAAAAGAAACTTCCGAAAGGCATGATGGCGGAAATCGCCGGACTTGATGCCGAGGAAGGAAAAGCCGTCACCGACAAAATTCTTTCGCTTTCTGCGAAGCAACTCAAAGAGTATGTCAAGAGTTACAACGACCGCACGAAGGCAAGTAAGAACATTTCCTCGAAGTATTATGCCGACGAAGTCAAATCCGTCAAGACGCAATACAACAAGCAGATCACCGACGCCTATGCCGAACTCCCGAAGAAAATCGAAGCCATCGGAAAGAGTACGATGGACGGTTTCTCCAAGGGTATGAAGTCCGGCACGAAGGGAATGTCGAAGGACATCAAGAAGATTTCCAACGATATCGTGAAACAGTTCAAGAAGTCTTTGAAAATTCATTCTCCCTCGAAGGTCTTCGCCGTTCTCGGTGAATATTCGGGTCTTGGTTACCTTGAAGGTTTCTCCGACAAGGTGAATGGCGTCAAGGGTGGTCTTGCGGCCTCTCTCCCTCTTTCGGAAGTTGGTCGCGCCGGAGTCGCTCGCGAGGGCGCGAGAAATGTGCAAAACAATTTCACTCAAAACATTTACGCGCCGAAGCAACCGAGTCGCATCGAGTTGTATCGGCAAAGCAAAAATCTGTTATCGCTGAAAGGGGTGTAATCCGTGTTTACTTTGAAAGTTGAAAACAAGACCGGGTCGGTTCTGACCTTGACCCAAAACGAAGGAAACTATCAAATCGTAAACATTGACGGATTAAACCCCCCGAACGCGGTGATCAATTCGTCGGAAGTCGCGGGAATGGACGGGTCGATTTTCAACTCGTCCAAACTCCAAGAGCGGAACATTGTTCTCGATCTGAAAATCAACGGCGAGGTTGAAGTGAACCGTCTGTTTCTTTATCGGTATTTCCGGACGAAACAGTGGTGTCGGCTCTACTACACCAATGGAAGTCGCGACGTTTACATCGAGGGTTATGTCGAGACTATCGAGTGTAACCTCTTTGAACTCGGACAAACGATGCAGATTTCCATCGTTTGTCAAGACCCTTATTTCAAGGCGCTCGACGAAATCACGACGGACATCTCGAAAGAGATTTCCGCGTTTGCGTTCCCGTTTTCTTTCGGTGGGGACGGGGCAATCGTTCACCCCGATGAAGACACGGACGAAGCGATTCCGTTCTCCACGATTGAAATAAATCGCGTCACAAACATTATAAACGACGGAGAAGCGGAAAGCGGTCTGATCATCGACTTGGTCGCGACCGGAACCGTGGTAAACCCCGTCATTTATGACGCGAACGACGGAGCGAGGTTTATCAAACTCACGCAAACGATGAACATCGGAGACGAGATTATCATCGACACCCGAAAAGGTCACAAGAGTGCGACCCTTGTGTCGGGTGGCATAAAATCCAACATCATTCGGAAAATCACTCCGATTAACGGAATTTTCCCGACGTGGTTCCAACTTGCGGTCGGCGATAACGAGTTCACATATTCCGCGGATAGCGGTTCTGAATTTTTGGGCATTGTGTTCCGTCATAGTCTTCTTTTTGAGGGGGTTTGACAAATGGAACTTTATGTGCTTGACGACGACCGTAATCAAATCGCCATTATCGACGATTACAAATCGCTGATTTGGGCGAAACGATACTCCGCTTATGGAGATTGTGAACTTTATCTTCGGGCAACACACGAGCATTTTACCGCTCTACAAAAGGGTTATTATCTCGAACGATCTGACGACGATATGATATGCCGAATTGAAAGCATCGAACTTGATACCGATGCGGAAAACGGTGATTATCTGATTGTCACCGGGTACGACGTGAGAAAAATCCTCAATCAGCGCATCATCCGTGACACCATCACATTTGAAGGTCTTGCCGAGAACTTTATCCGTAAAATAATTACGGCAAACGTGACAAACCCGTCTGTGGCCGCGAGGAAAATCGAAGAAATTACTCTCGGAGCGTCCAACGGTTTCACCGAGCCGTGGGAAGAGCAAGTCACGTTCGACCGGGCGTTTGACAAAATCGAGGAAGTGTGTCAGGCGCTCGGGTGGGGTTCCCGAATGCTACTCCGGGCAGATGGAAAATTCGTTTTCAACGTCTATCGCGGGATCGACCGATCCTATGATCAGAGCGAAAATGATTTTGTCGTTTTCTCCCCCGAGTTTGACAACATTTCGTCGAGCAAGTATGTCAGCGATTCGACTTCACTCGTCACTGTCGCCGTCGTTGGCGGTGCGGGTGAAGGTGTTGACCGAGCAATCCAAACCGTCGGAACCGCGTCCGGGATAAATCGGCACGAGGCGTTCATCGACGCGAAGGACGTCTCCCGCGACATCGAGTATTCCGTTCTGATTGAAACCTACCCGGGCGGTACGATGGAAGTGGATAACGTGACCGTCTATTATAAATGGAACGGAAATCGAATCGCGATACTTGATCACGTTGCAAACCCCTCAAAAGCAACCTTGCTTGATATCGTTTATTTGCCGATGCTGAACGGCAAGGGTGAAGAAACCATCGCAGACAATTCGGGTTCGGTCTCGTTCGAGGGTGACATTGAAACTCTTATTCAATTCCATTACAAAGAAGATTTCGACGTCGGTGACATTGTTACCATTCAAAACGAATACGGTCTCGGTGCAAACGCTCGAATCGTGGAAGTGATCGAAACCTTCGACGAAAACGGACACACGGTCACACCTACTTTTGAATATAAAGACGGTAGATAATATAAGAAAGGAAACTAACACATGGCTATTTATTGCGGATTTTTCAACTCTCAAAATCAGGATCGTCGGTATTCGGCGGAGGACATGACCAAGCCGTACGAGTTGCTCGTGTCGAATGGTGTATTTGCCACCCAACAGGGAACACCGTCGAACTATCTGCAAGTCTATGCGACGACTCCCGCTTCTATGAACGTGACCGTAAAAGCCGGGCGCGGAATTTTCTTTGACAAGTGGTTCATCAATGACGCCGATCTAACGTTGACAGTCGATGCGTCGAATCCTACTCTCCCTCGAATTGACTCCATCGTGGTGAGGGTCGATAAGACCACCGCGGTTCGGGCGGGTTCAATCATCATCAAGAAGGGAACGGCTTCCTCTTCTCCCGTTGCTCCTGCTATCGAAAACGGTTCCAGCGGAGTCAAAGAATACAGACTTGCGAACATTCGCATTGACGCAAACGCGGTTTCGATCTCGCAGAGCAAAATCACGGATATGCGCGGGAGTTCCGATTGCGGGTGGGTCACTTCTCTTGTGCAGCAAGTTGACACTTCGACGCTTTACGTTCAGTGGCAAGATGCGTTTGACGAGTGGTTCCGGGATGTCAAGGAAACCCTCTCCACGGCGACTCTGATCCGCTCGTACAACTCCAATTACAAGACCACCGGAGCAGCGGAAACGGTCATTCCGATTCAGATTCCGCAGTTCAATCAGAACCTCGACATTCTGCAAGTTTACATAAACGGCTTAATGCTCATCAAGGGCGTTGAGTACACCATCGACGACAATACTCAAATCACCTTGACGGATGACGTCGCTCGTGGTACGACTGTCGCGTTCGTGGTGTATAAGTCCATCGACGGCTCCGACGCCGAGACGGTCGTTTCGCTTGTGACTACATTGCAGACCACACTGAATGCGACCAAAATCACCGACAACACGGGAACCGTTAAACTCCGCGCAGAAAGCGGAGAGGACGTTCTTGCGAAGTTTATCGCGGGCGGTAGAGGTTTCCACACGATGTACTCCGCAACGGGCGCGCTCAACACTCCGGCAAGCGGCGCCTTCCGATACTTCGGACACATCACCACCTCGACGGCGGGGGCGGAAATCGCGTACATTTTCGGAATGCAGACCGACGGCTCCGTGTGGTCGAATTATTGCTATTCCGGAACGTGGCGCGGTTGGCGTCCTCTTTACGAGAAAAGCCCCTCGGCGTTGTGGATGGGCGAGTCCTTCATGAATGCGTCGGCGACTATCTATCCTTCCAAGCAGTTAAGCGATTGCGCCCACGGTTGGGTGTTGGTGTGGTCGGATTATGATGACGACACTAAAGAGAAAAACAACTACAACGCGGTCACGTTCTGCGTCCCGAAAAAGAACGCGTCCGGGAACAATTGGAACGGCTCGTCGTTTATGTGTATGCTTCCTGTTATCGTCCGCGAGGACGGCACGTTCGACTTTACGTGCAAGCAAGTCTATGTCTACAACGATCACATCACGGGCTTTGCTTCCAACGCGACTGGAACGCTCAACCGAGGAGTTATTCTCTCGGCAGTTTATGAATATTGACCCCCAAAGAGGACGGGAAACCGTCCTCTTTTTCTTTCCGAAAAAATTTTTCAAGAATTTTCTGAAAACCCCTTGACAAACTACCTCTTTTGTGGTATAATATAATCACAAAGGAGGTGAGAGTGATGTACAAAATCGTGAACAAGAACACGAAGGAAACGATTTCCGAGTGGGAAACCCGCGAGGAAGCCGAGGAACAACTTGAAATCTTGAACGAAGAGTTCAAAGAGATCGATAGTCAGTTCACCATCGTGGAGGGATAAACCCTCCACCCCTTCGGGGGGGTGGATATATTATAAATAACGAAAGGGAAAAAGAAAATGAAAGAACTTGAATACGAAAAGGAAATCCACGAAATTCTTCACCCGGTTGAGAAGGAAAAGAAAACGGCTATCCCCTGCAACAACACCGTTGTTAAAGGTCAGAAAAAGAAGGTCACGATGACCGTATCGGAAAGCGAGGTCATCGAATGACAAACGAAAAACTTCTCGCAAAACTTCACGAAATCGACACGGACATCGCGTGTCAAAGCATCGGCTCCGAACCGCTCGACAATCTGATCGCTGCGGTAGAGGACGAAATCCGCACCGAGACGGCAAACTCCCGCGGACAAGGTAATGCCATGAAGACCGCAAAGGACATTCTCAAAACCTCGGAGAAAGGCAAGAATGACTCTCTTAAATACGCCTACACCGCACCGGACGGCTTTCAGTATGTTTTAGATGGATATCGCCTTCTTAAACTCCACAATCCTTTACCGCTTCCCGAACTTCCGGGAAATATCCTTCCGGTTCGATACGAAAATATCATCCCGCACCCGACCAATACGGTCAAACTTGACCTTCCCGACCCCATAAAACTCCGCGCATACATCAAAATTAAAGCAAGCGAAAAAGTAAAAATGCCGATGTACGATTTCGGAATCGGACTTCCGGTGGTCAATGCGAAATTCCTTCTTTCCATGATTGAGGCACTTCCGAGAGCAACGGTAGAAGTCGAACCGTCCAGTCTTGATTATAATCACAAAGCACTCTTATTTTATGCGGAGAATGAAGATTTCGGAATGCTTCTTCCTATCAGAGCAAGCGAGATGAAAAACAGAGGGAAAACCGAATTATAAAGGAGGTTGACGGAATGAACTATCTTTTGAAAGAAGTCTCGGCCGCTACGCATGGGATTTCGTCTGATCTTGTTCTGCGACCGGATGACGAAGCCAAAATCTGTTTCTCGTGCAAAAAGAAAGATTGCTCGGGAAGTTGCAAACGATTTTATAAAGAAAAAAGAAAAATCAAAGAGAAAGGATTGAACGGTTTGAAGTTTTGACGGGGCGCAAGTTTAGAGATATAGTATAGAAAGGAGGGTTGCACGATGTTAAAAGAAATCAGGCAGAGCCGAGGGCTTTCACAATCCCAACTCGCCGAAAAATCCGGCTTGACGGTTCGGACGCTCCAACACTACGAACAGGGATCACGAAGCATCGACGGCGCGAAACTGAATACACTCATCGATCTCGCCACCGCCTTGAATTGTTCGGTGTCGGATATTCTGATCAGTGAGGAACTAAAAGAAAAATGCAAAAAAGCCACCTTTTAATGGTGGCTTTTTTCTCCCTTTTGTGGTATACTTATTTAGTACCACAAATAAAGAAGAAGGGAGAACGGAATGTTTAAGCAGATGAGATGGCTCGTCGCGACAATTTTGCACTTGAATGCAATAGTCGTGGTGGCGATTATGCTTGCGCGAAATGTAATTGCCTTGACCGGACTACTTTACATACTTTACGCGCTTTGCAAATTTGTGTGGGGGATTTAATCCCCTGCATTCTCATCTTATCTCATTCCCATAAAAATTACAAATGGAAACTCAAAAATTATTTCGACAATTTATTTGGAACGTTGTGACGCTAATCGGGCTTTGTGGGGTTCTTTGGGTTATGATCAAAGAACTTTCAAGCATCCTCTTTTGAGGGTGCTTTTTCTTTTATAAAACGCTTGTTTCTATACCTCTTTTGTGGTATAATAAATATATACCAATGAGGGAGGAAAACAAAATGAAAAACTTTTTAGAAGCAAACGAAACAGAGATCAGAATGATGAGCATAATGGAAGATGACGCCGGGTTGTTGGAATTCATCGACGAGGTTGTCGAGAAGTTCAACGCCAACCCGCTCGAAGTTATCCGCAGAATGGAGGAGATTGCACAATGATTCTCAACGACCTAAAAGAGATTTTAATAGCAAGCCGAGCGTACGTGTATCAAGGAAAAAGCAAGCGAGAGCATCACTTCCGAAGAATGGAGAAGGCAGGGTTCAAAGAAATGTATGATCAATTCGGAGAGCGTGAAGTTGTGTCAGTTCGTGGACACGGCGGAACAGAAGATGGCGTTCTTGATATTTTTGTAAAAGCCGAATAACCAAGAAAACCCCGCTCGTGAGCAACGCGAGCGGGGTCTTTCATTGGAGGGAGATACTATAACCGTATTACTATTATAGGCATATCGCCCGGTTCTTATGCATATATATGACCTTTGTGGGGAGGTGATAACATGAAAAAGTATCTCGTGCGGTTCCTCAATGTTGCCGGGGACGAAGTACGACGCAAAGGATTCCACACCCGAAAGGAGGCAGAATATTACGCGCATTTTGTAGCGCCCACCGAGTTCAGATTCAACAATTACAAGATAAAAAGAATTCGCTGATTATTTCCCCGATCCCGTTCCGATGAACAATTGCACCCAATACACCCCATAACTACCGCCCGTCGCTTTACCGACTCCGAGTTGTGTATAGTTCGCATTGAGAATGTTTGCACGATGCCCTGACGAGTTCATCCACGCCGTCATAACCTCTTGTGGGGTCTTTTGTCCTGCTGCGATGTTCTCCCCAGCACTTTGGTATTTCACGCCGTATGATTGAAGCATATTGAACGGCGAACCGTATGTCGGAGAAGTGTGGTCAAAATAGTTTTTATTGACCATATCCTTTGCTTTCATCACGGCAAGGTTGTCGAGTTTGTTTGATAATTCAAGGGCTTTCAACCCTTGTTTCGATCTCTCTTTGTTTACGAGGTCAAGGACTTCCTGTGCATAGGAACCTTGCTCCCCGCGGTCGGTGGCGGTCTCGTCACCTTCGGCGATGTTATCTGATCCCGAGTTTTCTGTTGTCCCGGCTCCCGTGCTTCCGTCCGGCAATTCCACCTCGTCGCGCGGGTGGATCATGTGCTGATTTTTGAAGTGTTTATTCAATTCGAGAACGCGGTGAAATTCGACGTGGTAGCGTTTGGCGATTCTCCACATAGAATCACCCTTCCGCACGTCGCAATGTTGAGCCGAGGCGGGCGTAGTCGCTCCAAGAAGCATTACAAGCATGCTGATGTATAAAAGTTTTTTCATTATTTCCTCCTTTTAGAAAAGGCGACCTTTCCAAGGGTCGCCTCTCTTTTTGCTTATTTAATAGCGGGTGAAAAAACATGGCGGGTGTAGTCCATAAAGCATAGAGACAAAGTTTGTTCCGGAACCTTCTTATTATTTCCGCGAAAAATTGGTATATACAAAACCCGATTGGGCATACTTCGGCGTCGTTCGTTATACACAAGAAATACACAAACTAAAATTTTTCAAAATAAAAAGCCCGTCGTGGCGGGCTTTTGAGAGTGAAATCACAAATCAACGTTGTTTACAATTAAACCGACATTGTTTACTTGTAGCATTGTAAAACCTCCATAAACCGCGCCGTTACGCGGTTCTTATAATTTTTTATTACCGTAAAACACGGTTAAATCTCGTTCGTTATACACACGGAATACACAAATCTATTTTATAATGCCGTCAATATAAGCATCGAATTTTTCCATTTCTCTCGTCAAATCTTTTGCGGATTTGTGGGTGTAAACCCGGTCGGTTATATCCGACGGAACGTGTCCCAACATCAACTGTTGAGAAAGTTTCTTGACCCCGGCATTATTACAGACGGACGAAAAAGTGTGACGGCATTCGTGGAAGCCGTGGTCGGGATAGTCCTCTTTCCACTTCCGTCGAAGGTTGTCCGCGTTGTGCATTTTACCGACGCTATTGACCAACAAATATTTTTGACCGGGAGTATAGAATTCCTCGATGAGAGGACGAATGTGACGGCTGATCGGAACGATTCGTTCTTTCCCGGCATCGGTCTTTGACCCGCCTATCATTATGCCGTCGGTCAAGTTTATATTTTCGGTTTTGAGACCGAGCAACTCATTGATTCGGAATCCGGTGAAAACGAGCAACTTTGTTATTTTATCATGGAATTCATTTTTTGGCATGAATGATCTGATTTCCTCGTCAGAGAACACCGTGATTTTCTTCTTGGCGACGGTCGCTTTTCCGACTTCGACAAGGGAAGCATAGTCGCGTTTGACAATGTCATTTTTGAGAGCGTACTTGAACACGTCCGTGAAAACTGTTTTGACCTTCCGCTTGATTGTTTGCGAGCGGTCAAGGTTGTTTATTAAATCTTGCATCCGGTTGGTCTTCAATTCCGCGATAGGTATATCGGCAAGCGGGGCCGCATGGGTATATATTGATTTGATGATCTTGAACGATTGCGGTGTGACCTCTTTTTCTTTTTGCTTCAATATAATTTGATAGATTTCATCGAGTGTAACGTCTTTCGATTTTACATCCCACGGATTTGCATTATACTCTGCGAGCGCTTGGAATGCCTCTGCGCTTGTTTCATAATAGCCGACGTTCAAATATTTGGCTTTTCCGTTTTCATCTCTCCCGTCGAATTTTCGCACCCTCCACGGCTTCCGTCGCTTCCCGCTCAATTTATGTACTGATCCATATCCATTCGGTAGTTTCATGCTTCATCATCCTTTTTGTACTTTTCGTATATGTCTTCCGTATAGAAGAGGACTTTTCGCCGTCCTTCTTCATTCATCGTAACAAGCATTTTGTAAAACTCGACACCGGATAGACCGAACTTATTGTGTATTCTCTCAATCACACTGACTTCTTTCGCAAGCGACCGGGAGTCGTGTAATTCTTCCCATCCCATAAGATAGGAGGGAGAAACTTCAAAAACTTCCGCCAAACATTCAATCACGTCCGGCTTGATGTTGGTTACGATTCCTTTTTCATACTTCTGAACCGTTGCTTTTTGAACTCCAAGTATCGCACCAAGTTCTTCTTGTGTCATGTCATGTTCTTTTCGTAACTTTTTGATGCGTTCACCGACCGTATTCATTTACTTTAACACCCTTTCGAGATTTATTATATCATATTTTTTGTGCATTGTGTATAAAAAGTTTCCTATTCGGCTATATTAGTATCGTACAAAGTGCCAAATCTTCAAAAAGTAGCGTGGAAGGGTTGACAAATTGGGAAATTTTTGATATAATATAGTCAAAATATAGCACATTTGAGACTATATTTTCAAATGCCGAAAGGAGGTGATCCAATGGATGAGAAACGACCTGATCGGCTCTTGCGCTCGAAAATGGCACTTTACGGAGACAATTTGCAAACGCTCACAAAAGCCCTTGGACTTGCGTCTTATCGCACTTTGTCCCGCAAGATTTCGGGGAAAGCGGAGTTCAAACAGAGTGAGATGAGCGTCATTAAGTCGCGATACCATTTGACCGACGAAGAGTATGCTCAAATATTCACAAAGGAGGTGGTGACATGAGAGTCACCGAGGCCGCTGAACAAATGAAGAAAAGCCCGGAATTCATTCGGGTCGGCTTACAACTTGGACGATTGCCGTTCGGAACCGCCGTTCAGGTATCTCCGAAGCGTTGGTCATACCACATCAGCGACGAACTTTTCCGGCAGTACATGGGAAAGGAGTAAACCATGAAGAAATTCAAAATCACCTATATCGAAGGCGACACGATCAACAAGACCGCAGTTCTTGAAACGCCGAGTATACTCGAAGCACTTGTCATTTTCACGTTGGAGCATCACGACATCAAGGACATTTCATCCGTGGAAGAGGTGACGGAATGACATACGAAGAAGCCGTAAAACTTTTACGGGAGGCTCCGATTATGGGTGTCAAAGTGAAAGACTCACCACTTCCACTCGCGAAAGCCGTGGAAATCGCGATTGATGCGCTCGAAAAGCAGATTCCGAAGAAACCGAAAGTAACTATCATCAACGGTTTTAAGTCGTACCACTGTCCTATTTGCGACAGTACTGCCGTTCATAGAGGCGGTTGCGGAGATTGCCTCCAAGCGATTGATTGGGGTGATGCGGAATGACACTCTATCCGTTCCAAGAGAAGGAACTCAACGAAACCGCCGACCGCAACCGTGTGGCGTACTACCTCGACATGGGTTTAGGCAAGACCTTTGTCGGAGCCGAGAAAATGGCTCGACTCGGTGAGAGCGTAAACCTCGTAATTTGCCAAAAATCAAAGGTCGAGGATTGGGAGAAACATTTCCGGGAGAACTATCCTCTTGCGGTTTTTGATTTGACAATCAAATCAATGCTTGAAACGTTTCTGATTGCCGGAAACGACCGAGTTGGCGTCATCAACTACGAACTCGCATTTCGACGTCCGGAACTTGCAAACTTGCAAGACTTCACACTTTTGCTTGACGAGTCCTCTCTGATCCAAAACGAGACGGCGAAGCGGTCAAAATTCATTCTCAACAAACTAAAACCGAAAAACGTCATTCTTCTTTCGGGAACGCCTACGGGTGGAAAGTACGAAAACTTGTGGTCGCAGTTGCATCTTCTCGGTTGGGGAATTTCCAAAGACCTTTATTGGTCGCAGTACGTCGATGTTGAATACATTGACAACGAAGGGTTCCCGGTCAAGGTTGTCCGCGGGTATAAGAACGTCGAACGGCTCAAACAAAAGATGAGAGACTACGGCTGCCGTTTCTTGAAAACCGATGAGGTTTTTGACCTTCCGGAACAAGTTTTCGATACAATTTGTATCGAATCGACGAAAGAATACAGAAAATTCAGAAAGTCGGGGATTGTAACCGTCGGGGAGACGGAACTCGTTGGCGACACCATCTTGACAAAGATGTTATACGAACGAATGCTTTGCGGTCACTACAACGAGGATAAACTCCGCGCGTTCCAAGACCTTATTGAATCGACCGATGACCGACTAATCGTGTTCTACAACTTCAACGATGAACTCCGGGCAATCGAGGATATTTGTTATTCGATTGATAGACCGATGTCAATTGTGAATGGACAAGAAAAAGATCTAATCTGTTACAATGAATTCGCAAACTCGGTCACGGCAATTCAGTATCAAGCGGGATCGATGGGCTTGAATTTGCAGAAGGCAGACAAAATTGTCTATTTCACGCCACCGCTTTCGTCCGAATTGTATGAGCAGAGTAAAAAACGCATTCACAGAATCGGGCAAAATTCGACTTGCTTCTATTATTGCTTGGTTTGCAAACATAGTATCGAAGAACGGATTTACGAAAATCTGAAAATGCGGAGGGATTACACTGACGACCTTTTCAAGCAAGATATTGCTTGCGGTGTTGCTGACGATTAGCATCCCCGCTTACAACATGGAAAACCCGATTGACTATTTCAAATGCATTGTTTTCGACGATTGCAAGTCGCCGAAACGAGGTGATTTGTAATGGACATGAGTCTCTTTTGGTCGGACGTCGCACAGGCCGCGCTTAATTATATCGTGGTGAGTACAATCTCCGGACAAAACCAAAAGCAAACCGTCCTCGATCTGAAAACAGACCTACGAACCACCAAAGAGGACTTGCTCGCTGAACTCAAAACCGCGCACGAGCAAATTATCAACGAAATAAAAGAGAAAGGAAATTGATATGACAACAATTATTGTAACCGCCATCATTTGCGGAACCATTCTTGCAATTGTCCTCATCAATAAAAAGAGCGGAGAATAATGGCACAAGAGAAAACCTTTGAAAACAAAATCAAAAAGTATCTTGAAGCACAAGGGTGCTATTTTGTCAAGTTCTTCGCGAACCGCATGACGAAAGTCGGCGTTCCGGACATCCTCGCGTGTATCAACGGATATTTCGTCGCGATTGAAGTCAAAGCACAGAACGGGCGACCGTCTGATCTCCAATTGTGGAATCGCGAAAAAATTCGGGAAGCCGGGGGCATTTCGGTTATTGTTTATCCCGACCAATGGGAAGACCTTAAACTGCTCATCAACGATTTAGCACGCTTCTCATGCACATTCGATTGGGAAGATCAAAAATTATTTGATAGATAGGTGGTGAAACCTTGCAAGTATCTCATTCCCGCATTGAAACGTTCAAAAAGTGTCCGTTTCAATTCAAATTGAAGTACATCGACAAGTTGGAAACGTACTTCAACAACGACCCCGCGAACCCTCTCATTATCGGAACGGCTTTACATACCGGAATCGAAAAGGACACCGAGACGGCAATCCGCGAATATTTCGCAAACTATGCCGTTATTTCGGATCAGAACATCGACGAGGCAATCAAACTTGAAGCCGTGATCGAAAAATGCCGTGCGGTTCTTCCTGTTGGAATGCACGAGGTCAAGATTGAGTCCCGCGAATTTCTCGGTTTTATTGACTTGCTTGTCCCGGTAAAAGTTGACTATTCGACAATCGAAGAGGTTGACGATGCTTGTTGCGATTGTTACAAGCGAGACGATTGCTACGAAGTCAATAGCGGACACGTTTGCTCTCATATGAGGAAAATTGAGTGGTTCGATATGTACGACTTCAAGTATTCCAATAACGTCAAAAACTATCTCGAAAGCGGGCAGTTGCACGAATACAAGTATTATTTCGAGCGATTGAACCCCGGAAAGCGAATCCGCAAAATGTACTTTCTTTTTGCGCCGAAAGTGGCAATCCGAATGAAGTACAAAAACAAAACCAACCCGCGGGACGAAACTATTGAGGAGTTCCGCAAACGGTTGAAAGCCGAACTCGACGGCAAAGACGCGCAACTGATTGAGGTTCCTTATGACATCGAAAAGGTCAAGGACTTTCTTCGGAACGCGAAGGATTGCCGAATGGCAACCCAATTCCCTAAAAATCCTACCCGTCTTTGTGACTGGTGCGATTATAAAAAATACTGTGAAGAAGGAGAAACATTAGAAATCATGAACTTACCCAAGAACGAACGCAGAACCATCGAAGCCAACACTAAAAAGAAAATTTGGCTGTATGGCGCACCCTTTTCCGGCAAGACGTATCTTGCCAACCGCTTCCCGGACCCGCTGATGCTCAACACGGACGGAAACGTCAAGTTTGTTGACGCACCCTACATCGCGATTAAGGACGAAGTCAAAGTCGAAGGTCGCATCACGAAACGCACCTTTGCATGGCAGGTCTTCAAGGACGCGATTGAGGAACTCGAAAAGAAACAGAACGATTTCAAGACCATCGTGGTCGATCTTCTCGAAGACACCTACGAGGCGTGCCGTCTGTTTATGTACGACCAACTCGGAATTTCGCACGAAAGCGATGACAGTTTCCGAGCGTGGGACAAGGTGCGGACGGAATTCCTTTCGACTATCAAGCGCCTCATGAACCTTGATTATGAGAACATCATTCTGATCTCTCACGAGGACACGTCCAAAGACCTCACCAAGAAAACGGGTGACAAGGTCACGGCTATCAAGCCGAACATCAACGACAAGGCAGCGCTCAAGATTGCGGGTATGGTTGACCTTGTGGCGCGTGTTATTGATGACGAAGGCACCCGGACGCTTTCCTTCAAGAATAACGAGGTCATCTTCGGCGGTGGTCGTTTGACGCTTCGTATCAACGAAATCCCGTGCGACTATGACGAACTTTGCCACGTCTACGATGAAGCGAACAAGGGATCGGTCGCAACGGCTCCGCGGGAAGAAAGACCCGCTCTTAACAATCCGGTTGCCGAAACGGTTGACAAAGCGGTTGACAAAGTGAAAGAGGTAGCCGACCCTCTGATGGAAAAACTCAAAGAGGTTGTCGAGACCGCAACCACCGCTCCGGCACCGACCGAGAGAAAACGCAAAGCACGGACGCCTGATCCCGAACCCGAAGTCGTTCCGCCTCCGACCGACAAGGACGCACCGCCCTTTGATGTCGAGGAAACCGCAACCGCTCCCGCAGAAGAAGCACCGCGTCGCAGACGCAGAAGGAGCGCCGAATAATGAGCAGTGCAAGAAATCACGCGAAGCGGTCTCATCGCTCGCAAAAAGAACATTACGAGTGCGGGTCGAAATGGCGTTGCCACAATCAGCAATCGCCCACGAAAAAGAACGGTCTCTTCAAACGCTTTTTCGAGTTCTTGACTCGTCGCAACACCACCAACAAATAAATTTTATATAAAACAAGGAGAAAAACAAAATGGCAATCGATTTCAGCAAATTCGACAAAATGGTTGATGTGGAAGGTCTCAAAGAAGACCTGCACGAAGCAGAGCAGAACGGCGGAGGGAACTATGTCGATGTTCCCAAAGGCACCTACGAAGTGAAAATCGTCAAGATTGAACTCGGAGAAACGGGCGATCAGTCCAAAAACCCCGGCTCCCCGATGGTGAAAATTCAGTTCAAGGTTTTGTCCGGTGAATACAAAGGACAGAACATTTGGATGAATCAGGTCATCACGCAGGGATTTCAGATCCACCTCGTGGACGAATTCCTTCGGTCGCTTGAGTCCGGCGTGGAAATCGTCTTTGAGTCCTTCTCGCAGTACGCGCAGTTGCTCATGGACGTTGCCGAAGCAATCGACGGAAAACTCGAATACGCCCTTGAATACGGCGAAAAGAAAGGTTTCAATACCTTCAAAATTACCGAAGTTTTTGACGCCGAATAATTCGGTTTGAGTTCGTATGCTCACCGTTTCACAAAGTGGGAACGGTGAGCATTTTGAGAAAGGAGAACATCATGAATGCATTATCCTTATTCGACGGGATTTCGTGTGGAAAAGTTGCCTTTCAGCGCGCAGGAATTCCCATCGAAAAATACTACGCTTACGAAATCGACAAGTACGCAATGAAAGTTTCCGAAAGCAATCACCCCGACATCATTCAATGCGGAAACGTGTTCGATGCCGATTTCACCAAGTACGAAGGCATCGACTATCTGATCGGAGGAAGCCCTTGCACATATTGGAGCATCGCGCAGAAAAATAACCGAGAAACCGAAGCGAGCGGAATGGGGTGGGAGTTGTTCCAACAGTATGTCCGTGCCATTCGCGAGGCAAAGCCAAAATATTTTCTCTACGAAAATAACAAGTCCATGAGTAAGCAAATCCGGGCGAGCATCGACGAGGCGTTCGGGTTCGAGGCAATTCTCATCAACTCCGCACTCGTTTCGGCACAGACTCGGCAGCGCCTTTATTGGGTTGGAAAACGGAACGACGACGGTACCTATTCCAAGGTCAATGTCGAGCAACCGGAAGACCGAGGAATTCTTCTTCGCGACATTCTCGAAAGCGGGACGGTCGATAAAGAAAAGTCCTATGTTCTCAAACACCAAGCGGGAAACGCCCGCGATTATTTCAAAAAACATCACACGCAAGTGGCGTTTGAACCCGTCCGGGTGGGAGCATTACCGCGACCAAACGGAGAACTCTCAACATCTCAAGCGATGCGCATTTATAGCGTTGAAGGAAAAAGCGTCACGCAAAGTGCCGGGGGCGGTGGTCTCGGCGGGAAAACAGGGTTGTATGCCGTTCCGTTGAACGTTACCGAAGATGGGAAATCACAAACAATCAAAGCACAATACCAAAAAACATCGGTTGCAAATATTGTTTGTTATTCCTCCACTTACGGCGCGTCGGGCGTGGCAATTCCCGCGGATCAGAGTTATTCCGCTAAAAACATTTACGAAGTCAAGGACGGTCTAATCTGCATCGGCGGAAAGCAATATCCTATAAATCTGCCGGACGGCTATTACATCATCAGAAAGTTGACCGTAAACGAATGTTGCCGTCTCCAAACCTTGCCGGATGGATATTGCCGAGCGGTATCTGACGCTCAAGCGTACAAAGGTCTCGGAAATGGGTGGACGGTCGATGTGATTGCTCACATTTTCACATACTTGAAAGGGGAATAAAATGAAAGTTCTTGAATTGTTTTGCGGAACAAAATCCGTTTCCAACGCGTTCAAGGCACACGGACACGAGGTTTTCACCGTTGATTGGGAAAAAGACTTCTCTCCCGATTTGAATGCCGACATCGGAAAATTAACCGCCAAAGATATTCTCAAACTTTGCGGAGGTCGTCCCGATGTTATATGGGCAAGTCCCGATTGCACAAGTTATTCGGTCGCGGCCATCAGTTATCATCGAAGGAGAGACGAGGACGGAAACCTCACTCCTATTTCGGAGTATGCACAATTCTGCGACGAAGTCAATCAGCACGTTCTCAATTTGATTTTGGCATTGTCACCGAAATATTGGTTCATTGAAAATCCGCGCGGAGGGATGCGGAAAATGCGCTTTATGCGTGAACTCCCGAGATATACCGTCACATATTGTCAGTACGGCGACACGCGAATGAAACCGACGGACATTTGGACGAACCATCCCGACCCGCAATTCAAGCCACCTTGCAAGAACGGAGACCCTTGTCACGTATCGGCACCGAGAGGGAGTCAAACGGGAACACAAGGAATAATCGGCGCGAAGGATCGGTCGAGAATCCCCGCGGAATTGTGCGAGCATATCGTAAAAATCTGCGAGAAAAACTTGTAACTATACCCCGTTTGTGGTATAATAAATATATACCAATAAGGGAGTTGTTTTATAAATGAATTACGATGGAGTATTCACATTAACGAAGTTTTACGAAAATAGAGGCGAGTGGGTTCCGGTCGGGGCAACATACGACGAGGAAAAAGCAGTTGCTTGGCAAAATCAAGACCCCGACAAATATGGTTTCTATTGGTTTTACATCGATAACTTTGAGGAAATAGATTGAGCGAACGCTCTTTCTTTTACCTCCTTATGTGAAATACTTCACATACTACTCGGAAGGATTTGATTCACTTGACAGTAAAAACCTATCAAGCATCAAACGAAAGACTATCCGCAAATTTCAAAGTAAATGAGTTTCAATGCCACGACGGTACGGAGAAGATTCTGATCGACACCGACCTCGTGGCATTGTTGCAAAAAATACGCGACCATTTCGGGAAAGCCGTGGAGATAACTTCCGGCTATCGAACTCCGTCGTATAACGCAAAAGTCGGTAGTTCCTCGACTTCTTATCACGTCCGGGGACAGGCCGCAGACATCACCGTCAAAGGGATTCACCCCGTTATCGTCGGGATGTATGCCGAGACAATCAATGCGGGCGGGATTGGAGTATATTCTTATGCCGACGGCGGATTTGTTCACGTTGACACCCGAGCGGTCAAATATCGGTGGTTGCAAATTCTAAAAAACACGAGGTATCAGCAAATCACAAAGGTCTTACCAACCATTCGACAAGGCGCCGAAAACGTCCCGAACTCCGTCATTTTGTTGCAACGTCGTCTCGGTATATCACAAAGCGGAACATTCGGTGACATTACCACTCAAGCCGTCAAGAATTTTCAAAAATCCAACGGTCTGACCGTTGACGGCGTTGTCGGAAAAAACACGTGGTCGGTGTTGTTCAAATGAACATCAACGACTTGATTCCATACGAAAATAATCCAAGGATAAACGACCAAGCGGTTGACGCGGTCGCGTCATCCATAAAAGAATTCGGGTTCAAGGTTCCGATCATCATTGATAAGAACAATGTCATCGTGGCGGGTCACACACGCCTCAAAGCGGCGAAGAAACTCGGACTCGACGATGTACCCGTCATTGTTGCAGACGACCTCACAGACGAGCAAATTCGGGCGTTCCGGCTTGCCGACAATAAGGTCGGGGAATTGGCGGAGTGGGACTTCTCCAAATTAGAGGAGGAACTATCCGGAATTAAACTTGATATGACCGTTTTCGGATTTGACGACACGGAAGAAGGTTCTCCGAGCGAAGTAAAGCAAGACGATTTTGACGTAGACGCAGAACTCGAAAGCATAATTGAGCCGACTTGTCAACTCGGTGACATTTGGCAACTCGGACGGCACCGTCTCTTGTGCGGGGATAGCACATCTTTGACAGACCTATCCTGTTTATTGAACGGAACGCTTGCGGATTGCGTTGTTACCGATCCTCCGTACAATATGGCGTATGAAGGCGCTGGGAGAACCCCGGAGGAGAAGCGGAAAACAAATCGGATTTTGAACGACAATCTCCCGGCAGCAGATTTTCAAAAGTTTTTGACGGACGTTTATACCGCGATGTTTGCTGGGATGAAAGAAGGCGCAAGTTTTTATGTATTTTACAAAGAACTCGGAGAAGGTGTTTTTATCACCGCATTAAAGAAAAGCGGGTTGACGTTCAAACAAGAATTGATTTGGGTCAAAAGTCAAATGGTTCTCGGTGGAAGCAAATATCAATCTCTATATGAACCGTTCCTTTTCGGTTGCAAGGGCGACCGTATCGGAGAATGGTATGGAAAGCGGAAGCAGAAAAGCGTCATCGAAAGCGTGGATCAGATGGACGAGTTTGAACTCCGAGAGACAGTCCGAGAGTTGCTCGACACCCCCGACACGGACGTTGTTCGAGAAAAGAAAACAATCAAGAACGACCTTCATCCAACTATGAAACCAATAAAACTATTGGCAAAGTTAATCCGAAATAGCACGAGGAAAGATGGGACTGTTCTCGATGTTTTCGGCGGTTCCGGGTCAACACTCGTCGCGTGTGAGCAACTCGACCGCACGTGCTATATGATGGAACTCGATCCAAAATACTGCGACGTAATTCTTAAGCGATGGGAAACTCTCACCGGGGAGAAAGCAGTGAAAGTTTGAGAA
Organism: uncultured Bacteroidales bacterium; assembly: GCA_937896895.1. Lineage (GTDB taxonomy): Bacteria > Bacteroidota > Bacteroidia > Bacteroidales > F082 > Limimorpha. The sequence goes on from CALBNV010000044.1 coordinate 32,567, forward strand.
CCGTTATTTCCTTGATAGCAGGCGCTTTTGTTGCTATTGTCACATTTTTCAAAATTTTTTTCACAAAATATTGACAATTCGGAAAATTTGTGTTATAATGCACTCGGTTGATGGTTCGTAACGGCGTTCCATCACGGAAAACCGAATAAGCCATTGACCAATACCTTGTGGGGGACGTGCCGTTACACGCACCCCGCGAGGTATTTTTATTAGGAAAGAGGTGGTATGAGCGATGCTCAACTTTCTATGATTTTGAAACTTTTAAGCACGATTGGTTATGCGTCATAATCAACCCGGTTGCGAAGACGAAAGAGGTCATCGTGAATGACAAAGATGCGCTTGAACGATATTATAACGCCCATAAAACCGAAATTTGGCTCGGGTACAACTCCCGAAATTACGATACATACATCCTCAAAGGAATCCTTTGCGGATTTGACCCGAAGGAAATAAACGACTTTATCATTGTGCGAGGAATGAAAGGGTGGCAGTTCAGTACACTCTTTCGGCAATTCCCTCTCTATGACTTCGACGTCGGATCGATTTTCCACGGCTTGAAGCAGTTGGAGGCGTTCATGGGGAACGACATCCGGGAGACTTCGGTGCCATTCAACATCGACCGAAAACTAACCCCCGCAGAAATCGCCGAAACGGTCAAATATTGCACCCACGACGTTGAGCAAACGATTGAAGTGTTTCTCCGTCGAAAGGTTGAGTTTGACGCTCACCTTGCTCTGATCAAGATGTTCGGCTTGCACATTTCCAACATCTCGAAAAGTCAAGCCCAACTCGCAGCCATCATCCTCGGCGCGAAGCGAAACGATACTCACGACGAATGGGCGATCAGATTGCCAGACACGCTTCGGCTATCCAAGTATAAATACATTGCCGATTGGTTTGTCAATCCCGAAAGCCACGATTACAAAAAGTCGCTTGACGCGGTTGTCGCGGGTGTTCCGCACACGTTTGCATGGGGCGGTGTTCACGGGGCGATTGACAAATACTCGTATGTGTGCGGCCCGGATGAAATGATGATTATGGCGGACGTGTCGCAGTTGTACCCGTGCTTGATGTTGGTCTATCACCTTTTATCACGAGGTGTCCCGGAAGAGGGTTACAAGATTCTGAAAGATACTATTGATACATCAATCCGCTTGAAAGCGGAAGGGAAGAAGAAAGAGAGAGAACCGTATAAGCGTTTCAACAATATTATTTACGGAGCGGAAGGGGATTCAACCAATCCGATGTACGACCCGCTCCACCGAAACCTTGTATGCGTGTACGGTCAAGTTCTGATCCTCGACCTTATCGAGAAAATTGAACCGTATATCGTCAAACTCATTCAATCCAACACGGATGGTATCTTCTTCCTCATCAAAGCGAAAGACTTTGACCTCATTGACGACATCGTTTATGCGTGGGAGAAGCGCACCGGGTTGACGATGACGTTTGACAATTATATCAAGGTGGTTCAGAAGGATGTCAACAACTACATCGTCGTGGACGCCAAAGGCAAGTACAAATCCAAAGGCGCCTATGTCAAGGAACTGAACGACATCGACAACGACCTCCCGATTGTAAACAAAGCAATCACGGATTATCTTGTCAAGGAAGTCCCGGTCGAGAGAACAATCGAAGAATGCTCCGACCTGATCCAATTTCAAAAGGTCGTGAAAGTGTCGAACAAGTACGCTTTCGCCAAGTGGAACAACAACCGATTGCAAGACAAAACCTTCCGCGTTTTCGCAAGCAAAAATCCGACCGACGGTTATATCGGAAAATGCAAGCGAGAGGGCGCGACGGTCGAAAAGTTTGCCAACACTCCCGAGAGGTGCTTCATCCGCAATGAATCGGTGGTCGGGGTGAGCGTTCCTCCCGACCTCGACCGTCAATGGTACATCAATCTCGCAAAGAAAAGACTCTCCGATTTCGGAGTCGATGAACAATTAAAATTTGAGGTATAAGAAAATGAAACTATTATCTGTTCTTCGTGTAATGAGTGACGAGGACATGGTCGACGTTGCTGACATCAATGCCCCAATCAATCGTTGCAACCTTTTTTCCGGGAAGGTAAAAGACGCTATTCGTGTTGGAAAAATCCGAAACGGAGTGGTGGAAGCAATTGTCGCGCAAGACGACGTTTTGCTAATATCCGTTAATATCGAATATCAGAAAAAGAGAGGAGCGAGTTTCAATGACTTACGAACAAGCGATAAAACTGATTGAGCCGTTGATGTTGTCAAGTATAAACACTTCGGTCGGAGCAGAGAAAAGACCGATTGTTTATGCGTTTGATATGGCGATAAAATCCCTCGAAAAGCAGATACCGAAGAAGCCTGAAAAGAGTTACGATGGATATTTTGACGGGAATCCGGTTTACGATTACTTCTGCCCTTGCTGCCACCGCAATTTTGAGGACAATATGCCGACGTTCTGTGAGGATTGCGGTCAAGCGATAGATTGGAGCGAAGAGTAATGACAAATGCTGAAAAATTATCAAAAGACACCAACAAACTTGCGAGTATTCTTCTCGGCTATTGCTTAATGGGAGGATGTGAAGGATGTGTATTCGAGCAAGATTGTTCCGATATGAATTGCGGTTGTATCGGATTTACTTGGAAAAAATGGCTCGAACAGGAGGTTGAAGAAGATGCCAAGATACATTGATGCAGAGCCTTATAAAGATATGTACATTGGAAAAGTTTTTGGCGTGACGATTAAGGCAGCCAAGAACCTTTCGTTCGGTGATTTTCACGGTGAAGATTTCGTGAAAGTTGCAAATATAAACGAAATCCCGACCGCCGACGTGCGGGAAGTGAAGCACGGGAGATGGATTTACAAATATAACGGCACAGACCATGATGATGTTGCATATTGCTCGTTATGCAATTTTTATGTAGAAGACAGAATCAACAATGTCGGTTTGTGTTATAGATATTGCCCGAACTGTTGTGCGAGAATGGACGCCGATGAAAAAATGACTGTAAAGGAGTTAGAATTATGACGGATGCCGAAAGAACCGTTGAAGCGAAAATAACGGAAAGCATTCTTGTTGAGATTGCAAGCATTTGCGAAAAGCAACGTGATTGCAACACTTGCCCTCTCAACGAAATAAAGGAATACGGAAACAGAAAATCGGTCGGATGTCTTTTGGCACTCCATTCTCCGATGGGGTGGAATGTCAAAAAGATTGCGGAGGTAGTGGCAAATGACAAAGCTTGAATGCATCATGCTGCGAAAAGCAATCAAGGCGCTTGAAAAACAAATACAACAGAAGCCCGTGGAAGATGGATATTGCAACGTCCCTCGCGTTTGTCCTATGTGTGGTGAAGATGTATCGAAAACAAAGCCGAATTATTGTCCTTGTTGTGGTCAGAAACTTGATTGGAGTAAATGAAATGACAAATCGTGATCAAATCCTTCAACGAGACTTCTCGGAAGAATTCGTCGTTCACATGAAGAACGCAATCGAGACATCATTCTATAAATACGGCTTTTCGAGCAGAACCTATCCCGAACTCGCGCAAGCGCACAAGTGCATCGCCGAACGGTTAGACTTGTATCTCAAGACTCATAACAAGGAATATCTCGTCGACGTTGCGAACTTCGCAATGATTGAATTTATGCATCCGGCTTTCTCCGACGCGAAGTACACCCCAAGAGATAGCGAGCAGTCGCCCGGGCTTGCAGGAGGAATATCTTACAAAGAATTGATGGGAGAATAACCATGCCATTTTCATTTTTTGACGCTTATATAAAAACAAAGGACAAGAAATGCACGCAAAAGTTTAAGGACGTCCCGGCGTCTGATCTGATGACCTACGCACAAGCGTCGAAGTTGTCCGAGTTTGCCGGACGTCTCTCGCCTGACACGATTCTCATTGACATAGATGACAAAGAGCAAGGCGAGCGACTTCTCGACATTGTGGATGACTTGCAACTCAATTGTCAAGTCCGGGAGACTTCCCGCGGATTTCATTTCTATTTCAGAAACGACGGCGTGGACAAGTGCGCGACCGGGACGAGACTTGCCGTTGGTTTTACGGCGGACATCAAGGTCGGCTCTAAAAACTCTTACGCTATTCTTAAATATGAAGGCAAGGAGCGACCTATCGTTTACGACATCGAAGAAGGCGCCTCATATCAGACGGTTCCCCGGTGGTTGTTCCCTATAAAAGGCGGAGCGAACTTGTGGCAGATGGAAGAAGGCGACGGGAGAAATCAGACGCTATTTTCCTATATTCTCACTCTTCAAAGTGCGGGCTTGACAAAAGCGGAAATTCGTGAGTGTATGAAAATCGCGAACAAATACGTTTTGAAAACTCCGTTACCGGAGAGGGAGATCGAAACGATTCTCCGTGATGAGTCGTTCACGAAACCTTCTTTTTTCAACGATAAAGGAAGTTTCCTCTTTGATAAATTTGCGAAGTATCTGATCGCGACGAATAGCATCGTTAAGATAAACGGTCAGTTACACATCTACAAAAACGGCGTGTACGTCCTCGGTTATAATGACATCGAGGCGTCGATGATTCAGCACATCAGCAACCTCAATCAGCAAAAGCGGAAAGAGGTGCTTTCGTACCTCAATCTTCTGATTAGAGAGAACACGGAACCGTCGGACGCGTCTTATATCGCGTTTCGCAACGGTGTCTATAACATCGAGACGGGAGCGTTCTCGGACTTCTCCCCGGACTTGGTAATCACGAATAAAATCGACTTCGATTATCGACCGGGCGCTTATTCCGAGGTGGCAGACAAGACCTTGACAAAACTCGCGTGTTGTGATGCTGACATTCGTGCGCTCTTGGAAGAAGTTATCGGATATTGTTTCTATCGCCGGAATGAACTTCGGAAAGCGTTTATTCTCACGGGAGACAAGCACAACGGAAAGTCAACCTATCTCGATATGGTTTTGACTCTGCTCGGACAAGATAACACAGTTGCTCTCGATCTCGGTGAGTTGGGTGATAGGTTTAAGACGGCGGAGTTGTTTGGTAAGTTGGCGAATATCGGAGACGATATAGGAGAAGAGTTCATCGCATCGGCGAGAATTTTCAAGAAGGTCGTAACGGGTGACAGAATCAACGTTGAACGGAAAGGTCAAGACCCGTTCGACTTCAATTGCTACTGTAAGTGTCTTTTCTCCGCAAACGACATTCCGAGAATCAAAGACAAGAGCGGAGCCGTCATTGACCGTCTGATCATCGTTCCCTTTGATGCATCATTCACCGCAGACGACCCGGACTTCGATCCCTACATTAAATATAAATTGAGGGATGAGTCGGTTATGGAATACCTCATTCAGTTGGGGTTGCGGGGGTTGGAGAGAGTACTGAAAAACAAACGCTTCACAACGTCGCCGAAAGTCGTGCAGCAGGTGGAGGAGTACGAGGAGTCAAACAACCCGATTATTCTGTTTTTCAAGGAATATACGCTCGATGAAGTGGTCAACGAACCGACTCGAACGGTTTATATGCGGTACAATGAGTTCTGTCTTGTAAACGGATTTCAACCTATCAGTAATATCGAATTCTCGAAGCAAGTAAAAAAGTTTTACGGTTTAACCGTTATGGTGAAAAAAGTAAACGGAAAAGCGGTTCGAGTTTTCGTAAGGTGAGCATTGTATAAGAGTTATCGTAAAAAAGGTGATGATTGATTCATCACCTTTTTGTTTTAAACAAAGTTACACTTACTATCTCGGTTACAGATAAGTTATAGTAAAATTTTGAGCAAGTGTAACCTCAAAAAATCCTTATGGCACAAGGGTTTTCGGCGAAAAAGTTACAGAGTTATAGTTGTTTTTAATTTCTTTATATTTTATATTTTTTTAGATGTAAAAATCTTAATTTTAATGTGTGTTGTATGTTATATAGAAATAGTATAAATATAGGAGAGAAATTCTCGTAACCCTGTAACCGAAAGCCGAAAAATCCTTATGGCACAAGGGTTTTCGGCGGTTACACTTGATTAGAAATAATAAAAATTCTCGTAACCAAACTGTAACCTTAAACGTTTTTCAAATTTTTTCAACTTTTTTTATAAAAACTATTGACTTTTCTTGACATTTATGATAAAATGTATATGGGAAAAAATTATATATTTGAGGTTTGCTCTTATGATCGAACAATACTTGAAACCCGAACTTTCGGTTCTCACGGTTTTTCTCTACGTCGTCGGTCTCGGTTTGAAGAAGTCAAAACTCGCTGACCGCTTTATTCCGCTTGCCCTTGGGGTGATCGGAATTTTTGTCGCGTCTTTTTATATGTGCGTGACTGAAGGATTCTCCGGCATGAGCATTTTTACGGGAATCATCCAAGGTGTTCTTTATGCTGCGACGAGCGTGTACGGAAACCAAATTGTCAAGCAACTCGGAAAAGATGAAAAGAATGACGAGAAGAATTCGGGAGAAAATAAATGAGTGAAGTAGTAATCGTTGCTCTGATCTCTCTCGTCGGAACTCTCGCGGGAACATTCGGCGGAATCGTCGTGAGCGGTAAACTCACGAATTACCGGATAGAGCAACTTGAAAAAAAGGTTGAAAAACACAACTCGGTTATTGACCGGGTTTATAAACTTGAACAACGTGATGCCGTGGTCGAAGAGGAAATCAAAGTCGCAAATCACCGCATCGAAGACTTGGAGCGCTTGGGGAGAAAAAGAGAGGCGAATTAAATGGCGAGCAGTGGACGGAAAAGCGTATATGAAGAAAAAATCAAAAGCCGCTTTGCCGACATTGAGAAATGGCTGAAAGGCGGTGCGACGGAAAGACAAGTCGCGTCGGCTCTCGGCGTGGCGTACTCGACGTTTAACAAATACAAAGCGAGTGAGGCGGAATTCGCGGAACTCCTAAAAAACGTAGACCGAACGGAGATCGTTCTTGACCTTCGCTCGGCTCTCATCAAAAAAGCGCTTGGCTTTACATACCAAGAGAAAAAGACCTACAAGAAAAAAGACGATGACGGAAATGTAAGCGAATACATTGAGGTCACGGAGAAGGTTGCCCTTCCTGATGTTGCGGCCATTAACTTGGCTTTGAAAAATTACGACAAAGATTCGTGGGCGAATGATCCGGCTCTTCTCGAAATCAAACGCGAAGAGTTGGAACTCAAAAAGAAACTCGCGGAAGCGGACAATTGGTAATTTCTACTATTGTAGATGATATGATGTGTGAGGAGGAAATCATGGCACACGATCACGCTTTTCTTATTTGTGAAAATAAATGCTTGGTTCCCGGCTATTCTGCGGAACAAATTGACGCTCTTTTGCGTCGTGGCTCGGTTTCTCTGATCGACAAGAACACGGGCGAGGAATACTCGTTGTGGGTCGGAACCACGGCGGAGTATAATGCTATCGCAATCAAAGACCCGCATACAATTTATTATAAAACCGATGATGACACTGTTCCGTCGGCTCAACACGCAACGAGTGCGACGACGGCAACGTATTCCGAAAAAGACCCGTATGGCTTAAAGTTTATTGACCATTATCTTCATGAAGATGGAGGATACGAAGGCGATGCCATAAACGGCGTAACGATTTACGGCAAGAACAGTGATTCCGGCGGTTCATACTTCTTGCCTGTTTGGAAATCGTCTGTAAGAAATATTTGCTTTGGCGTGATGTGGTGGGACGGTGAAACAAACACCGTTTCTTCGGTTAGCAATCGTTTGTCGGGAAAACGATACGCCGTAAAAATCACGATGACGACTGAAGGTTACGACGGAGATTACAACGAAGGATTGGCGAAAATCGTACAATATAACGATGACGGAACGGAAGAAACGCTTTCGATTCAAGGAACAACTCTTGAGTTGAAGAATTTGAGCGAACTGTATCGTCAAGAATGATGAGGTGTAACGATGTCGATTGTTATAAACAATAGACCTATCGGTGCGACCGAGATGGTTGAAAATCCTGAAATCAATATTGAAACCGCTTCTTTTACGGCGGTTGATTATAACGAAGCGACCAAAGTTTTGACGGTCGATCCTGACGAGACACATTCGTTTGTGGATGGAAACTTGTATAAGTTCGTTGTTGATGTCAATGAATTTGAAATTGACGTTGCGACGAAAATTCATTTCACATCACCGGACGAAACGATTGAAGACGTTTACGGTCATTACAATTCCGTGGAAGACGCTTATGTTTTCTATGGAATGTATGATGATCAGAACAATATCGAAATGAGAGAAAGTGTTGACAGGGTGGTGAGATTATTGGCACCGTCTGAGATAATTGCAGGCAATGGGTTAACTAAAAGTGGAAACACGATTAAGGTCAACCCTAAACAATCTTTTGTAGACACAGAAAGAGACCCTTGGTATGAAGGTCTTGTCCCTCGCGTATCAGGAGTCAACGCTGACGGCTCTCCGCAATGGAGCGAATACTTTACCTCTGTAGACCCTGTCGCATACGCAGGAGTTATGCGGAATGGCAATGGGGGCATCAACGGGATGCAGAACAAGTTGTACGTACACGAAGGTACACTAAGTGCAACTTATAATGGAGAGAGCCATACGGTCTACTACAGAGCCATATCAACGAAATCTACCGCCTTTACGAGCCGTGATGAGTTGTATACTACGACTCCTGTTAACAGAGCAGTTCCTTATGAAGCAACAGGAGAGACGGATGTTCTCGTAACGGTACGCGTTGGAGCTGGCGGACACATAAGAATTGCTACGTTTGGTACTAACGCAAAAGAGACAGGTTGTCAAGCGTTGGTATTTGGTTCTGACGTCGTAACAGGCGAACTCGTATAAGGAGGACAAACAAATGATTATTATCTACAACAAAGAAACCGGGGAAGTCCTCTTTGATGGAGCAAGACCTCTTGACTACTCTAAGAGAGAGCCTGTATACAGAGTAACCTATGACGAGAACAACGAGAAGCACGAAGAACTCATAGGCTACAAAATATACTTCAACCCTGAGATATACGATACCGCAGAGGTTGATAATATTCCTAAAGGAAGAACTCTCATCTATAAAGATGGCGTGATATCTGTTAAGCAAGAACAGGCACGCAATGTATAATCTCTTTTCGTTCTATCGCTCTAAAGAGTGGGAGAACCTACGCGAAGCCGTGGTTCTTGAGCGCGGGGAAGTATGTGAATATTGTCACAAACCAATCGTCAAGGCATACGACGCGATATGCCATCACAAGGTGCCTCTCACAGAGGCGAACGTCAACGATTACAATGTGTCGCTGAATACCGACAACATAATGGTTGTTCACCAAAGATGTCATAACGACATTCATAAAAGATTCGGTACATTCACGAGGCACATCTATATCGTATGGGGTTCGCCTTGTGCGGGGAAGCGTGAGTTTGTCAACGCTTCCGCAGGTGTCGATGATTTAATCATTGATATCGACCGCATATATGAATCAATGAATAATGGACGAAGCGGACGACTTTACGAAAACGTCATGCAAGTCTATCGGGCTATGGTTGACATGGTCAAGACACGGAACGGACGTTGGGCGAATGCTTGGATCATTCGAGGGCTTCCGTT
>CALBNV010000045.1 GCA_937896895.1 uncultured Bacteroidales bacterium
GTTGCGCCTTCACGCCAAATGTCAGCAACAACATGATAATCAATGCGATATATTTTCTCATCTTGCAAAAAATTTATCTTGTAAAAGTTTATTGACAATTTTGCAAAAATATCATTTTTTCCATTTCAAACAGCATCAGTTCAAAAAATAATATGTACTTTTGCGCCATGAAAATCGCAGGTTTGAACTTCGAGCGTTATCCGCTGCTTCTGGCGCCGATGGAAGGCGTCACCGACCCGCCGTTCCGTCACGTATGCAAGATGTTCGGCGCCGACATCGTATATTCCGAATTCATCTCTTCCGACGGTCTTATCCGCGATGCGGTGAAGAGCGTCAATAAGTTACGTTACACCGCGTCGGAGCGTCCGTTCGGTGTCCAGATCTTCGGCAACGCCGTCGGACCGATGGTCGAGGCTGCACGATATGCCGAGCGATACGACCCCGACATCATCGACATCAATTTCGGCTGTCCGGTGAAGAAAGTCGCCTCGAAAGGCGCGGGGTCTGGCATCATGAACGACATCCCGAAGATGGTGGCCATCACCGAGGCGGTGGTGAAGGCGGTGAAGAAACCCGTGACGGTGAAGACGCGTCTCGGCTACGACAGCGAACACAAAGACATTGTGGAGATTGCGGAGAGGCTGCAGGACATCGGGATACAGGCACTGACGATACACGGTCGTCTGCGCACCACGAAATGGGGCGAGCCCGCCGACTGGACGCTCATCGGCGAGGTGAAGAACAACCCGCGGATGACGATTCCGATAATCGGCAACGGCGACGTAGTCGACGGCCCTTCAGCGAAATATTTCAAGGACACATTCGGCGTCGATGGCCTCATGATCGGCCGCGCCACCTACGGCAACCCGTGGATTTTCAAGGAGATACACGACTACCTCGAAAACGGCACCGTTGACGCACCGCCTTCCGTCGAGGAGAGAGTGAGGATAGCGAAAATCCACCTCAACGACTCGCTCAACTACAAGGACGAACATTACGCCGTCATCGAGATGCGCAAGCACTGGGGCTTGTATTTCAAGGGTTTCCCCAACTTCAAGCAGTTCAAGATGCCGCTGATGCAGGTGATGACGATTTCTGAAATCACGGACATTTTAGATAAGATTCAGGAATATTACCATCAGGAATAATACCGCCAATAATCTAACTTTAAGTCTGCAGCGTGAACCGGTACAAGGTTATTTCCAACCTTTGTATGGTGAAAATCTACTTCACCCTTGTGTACAGGTACCTCGCGTATTCCCTCAGCACCGTCTTTTTCTCTTCAGGAAGCGCAATCTCATCCAAGCGTCTCACCGCGCTTTCGTAATAGTCCGTCATCAGGTCGGTCACTATCCCGCGGACGTTGTATTTTGCGTAGATGTCGAGTACGGCCTTCATCTTGTTGTCATCGCGGCCTTTCGGCATGGTGAAATATCTGTTGAGGAGTGCCTTGTCGCCGGATGAGGCGAGCTGTAACGCCTTGAGGTACAGATAAGTCTTCTTGTTGTCGGCGATGTCACCGCCCGGCATCTTGCCGAAGACTTTCACATCGCCGTAGCAGTCGAAGAGGTCGTCTTGAAGCTGGAATGCTATGCCGAGGTCAATGCCGAAGTCATAGACGGCCTGTCTGTTTTCGTCTGACGCGCCTGCTACTATCGCGCCGATCTTCAACACTGAGCCGAGGAGCACCGCGGTCTTGAGTCGTATCATCTCGATGTATTGTTCAAGTGTCACATCGTCGGTGGTCTCGAAGTTGAGGTCGTGCTGCTGTCCTTCGCATACCTCCAGCGCGACTTTTATCAGCTCGTGTAGAATCTCAGGAGAGTGTCTTCTGTCGGTTTTCAGTGCATATTGGAACGCCTTGATGAGCATGGTGTCGCCCGACAGCAGCGCGATGTTGGAGTTCCATTTGTGATACACCGTCTCGAGTCCGCGGCGCAGCGGCGCCTCGTCCATGATGTCGTCGTGTATCAGCGTGAAGTTGTGGAAGATCTCCGCGGCGACGGCCGGCGTGAGGCATTCCTCGATGTCGCCGCCGAACATCTCGCAGGCGAGCAGGCACAGTGTCGGACGCATGCGCTTGCCTTTCTGCCGCATCGTGTATTCTATCGGCGCGTAAAGCTCGTCAGGCGTCCCCTTGAAGTCCTGCGATTCAATAAAATTGGTGATTAAGTCTTGTATCTTTTCTACTGATGTCATGATTGTCTCCTTTTTTTGAAAATTGTCAATACTAATGTTGGTAATACTACAATGTTGGTTATCAATGAGATGAGTAATGTCGCCGGTACGAGGATGCCGACTACCTTGGTGCCGCCGAACGATGAGAAGGCGAAGATGAGGAACCCGCATATCAGGATGCTGGCGGAATAGACCATACTCGGACCAGTCTCCTTGATGGCTTCGACGACCGACCGCTTCACATCGTTGTCGTGCGTCTTCATCTGCAAACGGTATCTCGCGAGGTAGTGTATGGTGTTGTCAACGCTGATTCCAAGCGCGATGCTGAACACGAGCAGTGTTGACATCTTCAGCGGTATGCCCGTGAAGCCCATGATGCCGGCGGTGAACAGCAGCGGTATGATGTTAGGTATCAGAGAGATGACAATCATCTTGAAGTTCTTGAATGTCAGTGCCATGAGGATGGCGATTACGACGAAAGCGAGGATGAGCGAGTACGCGAGGTTCTCGATGAGATAGTTGGTGCCTTTGAGCGTGACGACGCTGCTGCCGGTGATGGTGACATCGTATTTGTCGTCTGGGAATATCTGTTCAACCTTCGGCCTGAGCGAGCTGATGATGCTGTCAACTTCCGGCGTAGTGACGTTGGCCATCTGCACGCTGACGCGTGTGCGCTGAAGGTCTTTGTCCATGTACTGCGTGATGATGTCCGGCATCGCGCCGCCCTGCATGTCGGGGATGTATTTCATGATGAAGCCGAACTCGTTGTTGCTCGGCACCTTGTACTGGCGGCTGTCGCCGTTGTAGAATGCCTGGCGGCCGAACTTCACCACCTCGGCTATCGACAGCGGGTCGCTGAATTCGGGGTATGTGGCGATGGTGTCCTGCAGCTGGCTTATCTTGTTGATGAAACGCGCGTTGAGGATGCCTTTGGGTTTCCTCGTGTCGATGGAAATTTCGAAGGGCATCACGCCGCCGACGTTTTTCTCGAAAAACATCAAGTCCTGGTAAAGATCGTCTTTCTCGGAGATGTCATCGACAACGCGTCCCGATGTCGTCATCATCGAGGCGCCGAGGAAACAGAGCGCGATGAAACAACATAAGGCGGTGTAAGTCAGCTTCTTGTGGCTGACGACGTAACGTGCGAGCTTCTCCATGAACGCGTTGATCTTGCTGTTTTCCAATCTGTTGATGGTCTTGCCGCTCGGCTCGCGCTGATAGCTGAAGAACGTCGGGAGGAGTATCATCGTCAGGACGTAAGTCAGCATGATGCAGACGCTCGCGAGGATTCCGAAAGGCACGAGCAGCTCGTTGCGGGTGATGATGAACGAGGCGAAGCTGACGGCGGTGGTGGTGTTCGTCAGGAAGTTGGCAGGCCCGATGCGCATGATGGTGTTGCACAATGCCTTATGCTTGTCGCGGCACAGCGCGAACTCTGTGTTGTATTTGTTCACCATGAAGATGGAGTTCTCCACGCCGATGATGATGAGAAGCGGAGGCAGCACGCCGGTGAGCATCGTGATCTTAAAGCCGAGCGACACCATGAGGCCGAACATGAATCCCACCGAGATCATCACTATGGCAAGCACGGAGACGAGCAGACGCCATTCCTTGAAGAAGAGGAACAGTATGACGCCGGCGATGATCATCGAGAGTATCGTGAAAAGCACGATCTCGCTGACCATCTTCTCCGTGGTCAATTCCCTGATGTACGACATGCCGGAGAGGTGCATCTTCACGCCCGTCTCCTCCTCGTACTGCCTGGCGTATGCCTGGAGCGAGTCGGTGAACGCCACACGCATCGAGGTGTGAACGGCGGAGTCGGTCTGCGTTATCATCATGAGGTACGCGCCGGTCTCGCTGTTGAACAGAAGTCCGTCGAACAGACGGAGGCTATATACTTCTTCCTTTATCCTATCGACTTCCTCCTGCGTCTCGGGACGCGTCGGCACCACTTTCTTGAAGTCGAATTGCTTGATGCTGTCGTCTTTCACGAGGTTAAAGATCCTCGTCACCGAGAGGCATTCCACCACGCCGTCCAGATTCCTGACCTTCTCGTTGAAATCATAATATCTCTGGAAGTTCTCAAGCTGGAAGAGGTCGGGGTCGTACATCCCGATGAAATCGACCATGCCGTCCTGTCCGTATTGGTCGAGGAACTGCTTGTATGCAACCATCGTCGGGTCGTCGTCGGGGAGGGTGTTCGCCATGACATACGCCATCTTTGCGTGAGAGGCCTTGAATGCCATGAAAGCGAGCAGGATGATGATTATCGAAAGGTTTAAGATTCTGTATTTTAAGATGTAGTTTGCTATTTTATTCCACATAGACGCTTGCCTTGAAATTAAAAAATGTCCGAATATCTGCCGGTGTTCAACATCAAAAGAATCAGTTCCTCGTCATTCTGCTCCCAGACAAGAATCCAGTCCGGTTGGATGTGGCACTCCCACGTGCGACCGCCAGGGTAGTTTGACAGTTTGTGTGGTTTGTATTCCGGCGGGAGACAGCCGTTTTTGCTCAGAACGTCAATCGCCTTTGTAATCAAAGAAATATTAAACCCCCTTTTGTTACAAAGTTTCAACGCTTTCTTGAATTGGTTGGTGAATTTGATCTCGTACATCATTCAAGGCATTGTCTGATTAAATCATCAGCATCTTTTGCTGAATATACTCTTCCCGCCTCGACGTCTTCGAGTGCCAACTCAAGGCCTGTCTTCTTCCGGCGTGTGTTGTTCCTGACTTTCACCCCGTCTAAATTCGACAATATCTTCTTCAGGCTTGCGAGGATGCTTTTGTCCTCGACTTCAATAACTAACTCTGTCATGATAATGATGTTTTTCAAGCTGCAAAGATACACAATTTTTCAGGGAGTGGAAATGTCTCTCTTGAAAAAAATATGTCATGAGACAAGTCAGTTGCTTCGCGCTGAAATTTGATTTCTGTAAGTTCTCTTATAGACCAAAAACGACAGGCAGAGATACGCGAAGGTCTGTGTCCAGAGTGCGGCAAGTTCCGGCATGACATCCGTGAGTCGTGCGCCCATCTCGGTGATCCTGACGAAGCCATTGATGCCGAATGTCGATGGAAATATCCATGAGACGGCCTTCCAGAAATGCGGTATGTTGCTCGCCGGCCATGATATGCCGCTCGCGAATAGCAGCGGTATCGAGAGGAACACGAACATGATAATGAACGACTCGCGGTCGTGCGACAGCGCCGACACCGCCATGCTGAAGAACACGCACGACAGAATGAACGGCACCATGAAGGCGAGCAGCGTCCGCCAGTCCCAGATGTGGACGAGGTGGAACATCGGCGGCACGATGCAGACGAGATACACTGCCACGACGACATAGATGGCGAAATACACCATCGACTTCCCGATGAGTATCTCGTGCGGGCGTTTCCCGATGAGATGTGCGTCGATGAGGCCTTTGCGGTGTTTCTCGCGCTCGTCGCCGGCTATCATCCCGACACCGAGAACCATGGTCTGCTGTATTATCATCATCAGCACGGCGGGTATCAGGAAGGTGGCGAAGCCGCTCTGTGTGTTGAACATCGGGACGTACTGATATTCAATTGGATATTGGAACGTCGAGAGTTGCTCCTCCGTCGCGCCGGGCAGCCGCATGGCTTTGATCTCCTTGTTCATGTCAAGCGACACCTCGGTGCATCCTCCGAGGACGGCCTTGTAATAAAGCAGTCCGCTCATGTCGGAGTAAAGCTCCACTGTGGCCTGCCTCATCGCCGCGAGGTCGCTGTCGAACTCCTTCGGGATGTATATCATGCAGTACGCCTCACGCTGGTGTATCATCTCCTTGGCCTCCTCCATGTCGGCGCAGTGCCCGACGATCTTTATGTCGGCGGTGGCGTCGGCGCGACGCAGAAACTCCCTGCTCGTCAGCGTGTTGCAGTTGTCAACGACAACCGTGGGAACCTCACGGACAACCTCATTGCCGTAGAGATAGGCGTAGAGAAGTGGGTAGAGAAACGGCACCACGATGAAAAACACGATGACACCTTCATCGAAGAGCGCATTCCTGATCTCGTAGAACCAAATATTGATGATGTTTTTTAACCAATTCATTTTCAAAGTGTTAATGAGTGTATTGATATTCCATGAGGAATTTCCTCAGTCTTCCAAGCACCAAAAGCGGCAATATCAGAAAAGCGATCTGTATCGCTATGTCTTGCCATGAATAGATGAGCGGCAGCCCGTTGAGCGCCTGATCAACATATATCAGGAAATAATGACGCAGCGGGAAGAAATACGACAGTGCCTTGAGCGGGTCGGGGAACGCCATCTGCGGGAATGAGAACCCGGAGATGGGGAACGACAGCACGCCCCACAGCGTGGCGAGGCTCAACGCCCAGCGCAGCGACGGCACGCACCCGCAGAAGAACACCGCGAAGGCGAACGACGCGATGATGAGCAGAAACATGTTCAGCGCCATGGGCCAGATGCCGCCGTTGAGCGGGAAATGCCACAGCCCGTAGAGCCATACGAGGCATAACGCACCCATCAGCAGCCAGATGGCGAGATGAGGCAACAGCTTGCCTATCAGAGCCTTGACGACATCGTTGCCTGCCATCGACATCCATTCCTTCGATGTCTCTTCTTTTATCTCGACGTAAATGGCATAGATTGTCACCTGCATGATGAGCAGCATGATGATGCCCGGCAGTATGGTGTTGCTGAGATAGACCGAGTAGTTGAGCCGCGGGTTGTTGACGGCGTGCATCTCGCATTTTATGGGTTGCAGCACCGCCATGGCCTGTGCGTCGGTGTAACCTTTGGCGTAGAGCGTGGCTCGTGTGATGGCGCCCGAGGCGTATTCCGACATCATCTTCATGTCGCGGTATTCGAGCGATGCCGGCACGATGTACGACGGCGCGGTGTAGAACGACACTGTCGGCTGTTTGCTCGACAGCGCGAGTTGCGTCGTGCCTTTCGGTATGTAATAGAAGGCGTATATCCTGCCTTCCTGCATAGCCTTTCGCGCCTCGGCGACACTCCCGTAATGCGCCACGATGTGCGTCTGCTGCATCGCGTCGAGGTTGCGTATCACTTCGCGGGTGACGGAGGTGTTGTCGTCATCGACGATGCCGGCGGGCAGCTCGCACGGCAGGCCGTCACGCATCAGCGTGGTGAAGAAGATGAACGCTATGACAGGCGCAATCACCATGCTGAAGATGTAAATCGGCCTTGCGAGGATGCGTTTCTGCTCGCGTCTCGCGATGTCTAATATCATGCTGATGCTACTCATTCTCGTTGATTCTGTAAAGCACTGTCATGCCGGGACGCAGCCCTTCCACGTGTGCGACAGGCTCCGCACGCACCTCGAATGTCTTGAGGTCGTACTGCCCAGTCTGCTTGGTGGCCTTCCACGCCGCGTAGTCGCCACGGTCTTTCATGTAGAACACGCGCATCGTGGCGGTCTTGCCCAGCGCCGGTATCTCGGCTGTGAACGCCTGTCCGACAGGCATCTTCATGAGATAGTCTTCGCGAACGTTGAATGTCGCCCACATCTTGTCCATCATGGCGATGTTCATGACAGGCGCGCCGGTGCCGACCAGCTCGCCGATGTGAGGGAAGATCTCCGTCACCTCGCCGTCGGCGTAGGCCAGCAGGTATGTCTCGCTGATGTAAGAGTTGACCTCGTCCACGACACCTTGGGCCTGCTCATACTTCGCGGCGGCCATCTCCTTGTCTTCCTTTTGGGCGCCGTTCACCGCCATGTCGTACTGCGACTTCGCGGCGCGTTCGGTGGCTTGTGCCGCGTCGTACTGCGCCTTCGTCTCGTCGTATTTCTGTTCGCTCACGACGCCTTCTTTATAAAGGTTGCTCACGCGTTTGAACGACTTCTCCATGATTTCTCTGCCGACCTTGGCTTTCTGCCAGATCTCGTATGCGCCTTGTATCTGTTCGGCGTGTGCTCCGGCCTCCGCCTTGTCGTTCAGGGCGCGGGCCTGTGTCTTGACGGCCTCGGCCTGTGCTTTCTTGGCCTCCACCTCTGGTGCCTCGATGATGGCAAGGGTGTCGCCGGCGTTCACGTGCTGCCCTTCTTTCACGCGGAACTCCATGATCCTGCCCGGTATCTTGCTCGAGACGCGGTACTCCGTCGCCTCCGCCTGACCTTGCAGAATCTCATCGGTCTTGCCGTATGTCAAAATTCCTATTACGCATATCACCGCGATGACAATCGCCAAAACACCCAATGCGATGAAGGTGTTGATTCTCTGTGTTTTCTCTGATACCATATTTAAATGTTTTATTCTAAATTTCCTGTTGCTCTCTTGAGATATGTGTTTGCCATGATGACATCGATTTTCGCGTCGATGAGGTCGGAATGTGCCTGTAGCCATGCGGTCTGCGCGGCGTTGAGCGTCGATGTCGGGATGATGCCCTCGTCGAAGCCGAGTGTCGCCATACGGAGGTTCTCCTCGGCGTCCGACAGCTTCTCCGTCGTCATCACAAGCCGCGACTCGGCCTCCTTGATCTTTGTCTCGTACTGGCTCACCTGAAGCATGATAAGCTCCTTGGTGTCGTCAAGTTTCAGGCGTGTGGCCTCGGCTTCCGACTTCGCCTTGCGGATCTTGTTCGCGCCTTCGCCGAAATGGAATATCGGTATCTTCGCCACCACGCCGACGTTGAACATGCCGCCGAATTTGTTCTGGAAACCGTTGAAACACGACGGGTTGGAGATGATGTAGTTGCCCACCAACGCGACCGTCGGCAGGTACTCTGAACGCGCTATGCTGATTTTCTTGTCGTAGATCTTGGTGGCGAGCGTCAGGCTCTGAAGCTCGGGGCGGTGTTGCATGATGAAGTCTTCGGTGTATTCCTGCTGGTAAGCCGGTATTTCAACGTCTTCGAGGCTCTCGTCAGCGAGGCTGATCTGGCTGTCGAGCGGCAGTCCGCACTGCTGGCAGAGGAGCATCTTCGAGAGCATCAGTCCGTTCTGGACTTTGAGGAGCGTCAGTTCGCCCTCGTTGAGTTTCACCTTGACGGAGAGCTTGTCGGCGTTGGTCGCCATGCCCTCGGCCACGAGCTTGTTGATGTTGTCCGACATGGAACGCAGAAGCTCGACATAGTTTTCTGTGAGTTTCAGTTTGTTCGCCAGGGAGACGATCTGCCAGTAGGCCTTGTCGGTCGTCACGATGATGTCCTGCTGTTCGGCGGTGAGTTTCGACAACGCGAGGTCTTGCGCATAACCTGCGATCTGGTTGTAGGCGCGAATCTTCCCGCCGACATAGATCGGTTCTTCGATGGAGACAATCCCCGCTGTGACATTACGCGTGTCAAGCACTAACGCGTCGGCGACTTCGCTGCCTATGGCATCAAGTGTCTGGAACACACCGATGTTTGGGAGCGAATGTATCATGTTCTGGAACGCCTCGCTGTTGATGATCAGTTCTTGCAGCCACTGGCTCGATATGTTGCCGGTGATGGCCTGTGTGATGTCGTTGCCGAGACCTTGCGCGGCGAGAGTGCCTGCGTTTTCAAGCCTGTTGAGCTGGTCGTCTGACGCCAGCTGCAACTGTCTGCTGTTGTACATATACGTGCCGGCCGCCGACACCTTCGGGAAATAATTCGCCCTCGCAATCTTCTTGTCGTAACCGGCCATCTTAACGCCCTCCTGCGAAATCTGCAAGTTCTTGTTGCCCTCAAGAGCCATCTTGCGACAGTCATCGAGCGTCAGAACCTGCTGGGCATCAACGAAATAAGCTGCGGTGAGAAACATCACCGACATGACCGTAATCCTTAAAATCCTTTCCATTAAATACCTTAATTTTACTTTTATTTTCCAACTGAATTGAGGCTGCAAAGTAACATCAAATTTCAATGTCCGTAAAGGTCTTTTTGTTTTTAAAAATTATCAAAAAGATGAATTTAAATAAAAAAATACATTTTGTCAATGAAAATATATGTATTTTTGTCGAAAAATATTGCAAAATGGATAACAAGACGTATAACGATTTCACTTTGTCGAAGGTGAAGGAGCTTTTCCTGAAAGACGACATCATAAACCTCGGCGATGACTTCATTCTGGCGCGGCAGAACAACAATATCGACGTGCAGTTGTTGAAATATCCGTGCAGAATCAATGGGTTCATCGCGGCATATTGCAAGAAAGGCAGGTTTCGTTGCAAGGTCAACCTGACTGAATATGAGATCCACGACGGCATGTTGGTGCTGAACATCCCGGACAATATCATACAGATGACGCCGGCGTCGGACGGGTTGGTGGAGATGACGATACTTGCGGTGTCGCCGCAGTTCATGACGACATGGCGTTCCGACCTGAACAAGATTTTCACCGATGCGATAAACGTGCTGAAAAACCCGATTCTCGAGATGCAGGCCGAAGAGGTGGAGCTGGCATCTGACTATTTCGCGCTCGTTGATAAGATCGTGAGCAGCGACACCCCTTATAAGATGGAAAGCATCGGCTATCTGCTGACTTCTATTTTCTATCTGCTGGGCGGCTTCGTGATGAAACGCCTCTCCGACGGCTCTATGCCGGCGCAGTCCAACACGCGGCACAAGAGAATGTTTGACTCGTTTCTCGAACTCGTCGAGAAATACCACACTACGCAACGCACGGTGGGGTTCTACGCCGACAAGCTGTGCATCACACCGAAGTATCTATCGAAGATCATCAAAGATGTGAGCGGGATGTCGGCACCCGACATCATCGACAAGCACGTGATCCTCGAAGCTCAACATCTGCTTCGTCACACCGACCTGACTGTCAAAGAGATAGCTGATAAATTAGACTTCGCAAACCAGTCGTTTTTCCATAAATATTTCAAGTCGCATACCGGGATGACGCCTGTTGAGTACAGACAGAAATGAAAATTTCACTTTTTTTTCGGATGAAAAATGAAAAAAGCACTACTTTTGCAAAAATTTTCATGACAATGTCAATAAGGAAGCACATCCCGAACACCATAACGTGTTGCAATCTGATAAGCGGTTGCATCTCTATCTATCTGACGCTCAACGGTTTTCATTTCGCCGCCGCCCTAATGATTTTCGCCGCCGCGATTTTTGATTTCTTTGACGGCTTTGCCGCCCGTGCGCTTGACGCGAAGTCGCCTATCGGCGGCGAGCTTGACTCGCTGTCGGACGTGGTGTCGTTCGGTGTGGCGCCGTCGTTCATCTTGGTTCATCATTTAAAGCTGATGGGTGTCGGCTGGATGGTCGGCGATGTGGATGTGTTTGTGTTTCTTGCCTTTGTCCTCGCGGCTTTCGCGGCGGTGCGTCTCGCCAAGTTCAACATAGACACGCGTCAGACAAGCTCGTTCCTCGGACTGCCGGTGCCCGCCGTTGGGCTGTTCATCGCGTCGTTATCGATAATGATGATGCACATAAATGAAAACGGACTGCTGATGAAAACCGTCAACAATCCGTACTTTTTTATCGGTATGATATTGATGTTCAGCTGGCTGATGGTCAGCGAGGTGCCGTTTTTCTCGTTCAAAGTCAAGAGTCTGAGATTTGCTGACAACAAGCTGCGTTACGTCCTTGTCGTCTTTGCGGTGGTGTCGTTCGCGGTGTTCCAATGGGTCGCGCTGCCGTTCATCTTCCTGTTTTACATCCTTCTGTCTGTGATTTTCTACAGGGGTTAATATTCTTTCTTGCGAAGTTCGAAGTTGCTTCCGAGGTAGTGGCTTCTCACGACGGGGTCGTTGGCGAGTTCCTCCGGCGTGCCGGCTTTGAGGAGGCTGCCCTCGAACACGAGATAAGCGCGGTCGGTGATCGACAGCGTCTCGTTGGCGTTGTGGTCGGTGATAAGCACCCCGATGTTCTTGTGTTTCAGTTTGGCGACGACGCGTTGTATGTCTTCCACGGCTATCGGGTCAACGCCGGCGAAGGGCTCGTCGAGGAGGATGAACTTCGGGTCGATGGCGAGTGCGCGGGCTATCTCGCAGCGACGGCGTTCGCCGCCCGACAGCTGTATGCCCTTGCTCTTGCGGATGTGCTGGAGCCCGAACTCGTCGAGCAGCGACTCGAGCTTGGCCGAACGCTGCTCCTTCGTCATGTCGTCCTTGAACTGCATCACAGAATAGATGTTGTCTTCGACCGACATCTGGCGGAACACCGACGCCTCCTGTGCGAGGTACCCGATGCCGAGCTGAGCGCGTTTGTACATCGGGAAGGTCGTGATCTCCTGGTTGTCGAGATAGACATGACCCGAGAACGGCTTGATGAGCCCCACTATCATGTAGAACGTGGTGGTCTTGCCGGCGCCGTTAGGCCCCAGAAGCCCCACTATCTCGCCCTGACTTACGTTCACGCTCACGCCCTTGACCACCGTGCGCTGCTTGTATTTCTTGACTAACTCTTCAGTTCTTAAAATCATCCTCTTCTACTTTTAACTTTATAAACTTTCTAACTTTATAAACTTTCTAACTTTATAAACTTTCTAACTTTCTAAACTTTCTAACTTTCTAAACTTTCTAACTTTCTAAACTTTCTAACTTTCTACTAAATAATGCCTTCTTTTATTATATCGTGAATATGAATCATCCCGACGTATCTCCCGTTGTCCATCACGGGAAGCACGGAGATTTCCTTGTGCTGCATGATGTTGAGTGCGTCGGCGACGAGGGAGGTGCGTTCCACCGTCGTCGGGTTCTTCGTCATGATGTCGGCCACTTTCACCGTCTCGATGTTAGGGTGTTTCATGAGCATGCGTCGCAGGTCGCCGTCGGTGACGATGCCTTTGAGAGAGCCGTCTTCTATCACGGCGGCGGCTCCGAGCATCTTCTCCGAGATTTCAATTATCGCCTGTGTCATGATGTCGTCGGGTCTGACCTGCGGGGCGCCGTTTTTCACGCATACGTCGCCGACGGTGAGGTAGAGTCGTTTGCCGAGTGCGCCGCCGGGGTGAAACCGTGCGAAGTCCTGTGCCGTGAAGCCGCGCATCTTGAGCAGAGCCACCGCTATGGCGTCGCCCATGACGAGCTGGGCCGTCGTACTGCTGGTAGGCGCGAGGTTGTTCGGACACGCCTCACGCGGCACGGTGGTGTCAAGCACATAGTCGGCCTGGCGCGCGAGGTAGGAGTCCTTGTTCCCGACTATCGCGACGAGTTTGTTACTCCTTATTTTTATAAGCGGGGTGAGCACTTTTATCTCCGGGGTCTCGCCGCTTTTCGACACGACGATGACGATGTCGTTGTCACGGATGATGCCCAAATCGCCGTGGATGGCGTCGGCGGCGTGCATGAAAACAGCCGTCGTGCCGGTGGAATTCAGCGTGGCGACAATCTTCTGGGCGATGTTTGCGCTCTTCCCGATGCCCGAAACGATGACATTTCCGCTCGAATTGTATATCAAATCAACAACTTTTTCAAAATCTTCAGTCAGTAGATTTTTAAGTCCTAAAATAGAATTAGCTTCAGTATCAATGACTTGAATTGCTATGTCCCGAATATTTTCCATTGTTGAAAATTTTTTTAAATTTTTCTTGCTTTGGTAAAATTAAAAGATATAACTTTGTAATTATTACGAGTTAATCAAACGTCGTTGAAAAACGATGCAAAAATAATGAAAATTTTTTAAGAAAGTCATCATGGCGAAAATAGATGAAAAAAGTTTGTACGATTTGCTGAAGAACGTGTTCGGGTTCGAGCAGTTCAAGGGAAACCAAAAAGCTATCATCAAAAGTATCCTTTCAGGAAATAACACGTTTGTGCTGATGCCCACGGGTGGCGGTAAGTCGTTGTGCTACCAGCTGCCCGCGTTGATGAGCGAAGGCACCACTATAGTCCTGTCGCCTCTCATCGCGCTGATGAAGAACCAGGTTGACATGATTCGTAATTTCGGCGCCGACACCGGCGTGGCGCATGTCATGAACTCGTCGCTGTCGAAGGCCGAGCTGCTGCAAGTGAGGGAAGACCTCGTGAAGAAAAAGACAAAGCTGCTCTATGTCGCACCGGAGTCGCTGACAAAAGAGGAGACGGTGGAGTTCCTCCGCGGACTCGACATCTCGTTCTTTGCCATTGATGAGGCGCACTGCATCTCGGAGTGGGGTCACGACTTCCGTCCTGAATACCGCCGGCTGCGTCCGATCATCAACGCGATAAACCCCAAGCTTCCTGTCATAGCGCTCACCGCCACGGCGACCGTCAAGGTGCAGCAGGACATCATGAAGAACCTCGAGATCACCGACGCCAAGGTGTTCAAGTCGTCGTTCGACCGGCCGAACCTTTATTATGAGGTGAGACCAAAGACAAAAGATGTCTTCAAGGACATCGTGAAATACATTAAGAGCAACCCGGGCAAGTCGGGCATCGTGTATTGCCTGAGCCGCAAGAAGGTGGAGGAGCTTGCCGAGGCGTTGCAGGTCAACGGCATCAAGGCGCTGCCATACCACGCCGGCCTCGACAGCCAGACACGCCGCGAGAACCAGGACAAGTTCCTGATGGAGGAGGTCGATGTCATCGTCGCCACCATCGCCTTCGGCATGGGCATCGACAAGCCCGACGTGCGTTTCGTCATCCACCACGACATGCCGAAGAGCCTTGAGGGATATTATCAGGAGACGGGCCGTGCGGGTCGCGACGGAGGCGAAGGCAACTGCATCGCGTTCTACGACTATGAGGACATCCATAAACTGGAGAAATTCTGCAAGGGCAAGAACGTCGCCGAGCTGGAGATAGCACGCGAACTGCTCAACGAGACAGTGACATACGCCGAGTCGCCGGTGTGCCGCCACAAACTGCTGCTGCATTATTTCGGCGAGGAATACGACAAGGAAAACTGCGGCGCATGCGACAACTGCCTCAACCCGAAGGTCAGGTTCGACGGACAGGAAGACATCAAGCTGGCGATTGAAGCAGTGCTGGCAACGAAACAGCTGTTCAAGACGAAACATATTGCCGAACTCATAGCCGGCAAGGAGACAGGCGACATAAAGACCGCGAAGCACGACACCAATGAATATTTCGGCGCGGGCGATGACCACGATGAGAAATATTGGACATCCATCATCCGTCAGGCTATCGTCAACAAACTGCTGGTGAAAGACATCGACAACTACGGAATCCTCAAGGTGTCAAAAGAAGGCAAGGACTTCGTGAAGAAACCTTATCCTGTCATGGTGGCCATGGACCACGATTTCGACAAGACCGATGACGATGAGTTCGATGAAGAAAGAGTGGCTCTCTCCAAGGACTCCGGCACCGACAAGACATTGTTCTCGATGCTCAAAGACCTCAGGAAGACCATCGCGAAGAAGAAAGACCTGCCGCCGTTCGTCATCTTCCAAGACCCGTCGCTCGAAGACATGGCGATACAGTACCCGATAACGATGGAGGAACTCACACAGATCTCCGGCATCGGCGCGGGCAAGGCACAGAAGTTCGGACAGCCGTTCATCGACCTCATCAAAGAATACGTCGAAGAAAACGACATCACCCGCCCGAACGACATGGTCGTGAAATCGGTGATTAACAAATCCGCACTGAAAATCAGTATCATACAGAATATCGACAAGCAAATCCCTCTCGAAGACATCGCATACGGCAAGAACCTCGACTTCGATGAGCTGCTCACCGAAATAGAAAGCATCGTGTCGAGCGGCACACACCTCGACATAAGCTACTACACCCGCGACAACATCGACCAGTATCACCAGGAGGAGATAATCGAATATTTCAAGGACGCTGAGTCAGACGATATCGATACCGCCATGAAGACTCTCGGCGAAAACGAATACGAGGAAGAAGAGGTGAGACTCATGAGGATTCAGTTCCTGTCGGAAATGGGGAATTAGATTAGAGTTAAAAGATTAGAGTTAAATGATTAGAGTTAAATGATTAGAGTTAAATGATGACGGTGTATGAGGATTGTTAGGATCTTGATGGTTTTGACGACATTGTTTTTAATAGGTTGCGAGAGCGAGCCGGAAAAAGCAATGCCTTCGGTGTTGCTGTCTGAAGTTCAGATGGTTGACGTGATGGTTGACGTGCAGCTTATGGAAAGCTCAATCAGCGTGAGGAAAAACAGCAACCATCAGACGACATACCTCAGGACACACGGGTTCGACACCATCTTCTCTCATCACGGGATAACCGATTCCATCTTCACCGAGAACTTCAGATATTACAGCGAAACCCCGGATGTGATGCTACGTATCATGGATTCTGTGGTTGTTGAGCTGAACCGGATGAAGGCTGACCTTGAAAATGCTCAAACACAATCTTCGCCTTCGCCTGACCAATGACTTCGCTGAGTCTCTGCAAATCAGCGGTTTTGATGTTCTGGACCGACTTGAACTCAAGCAGCAGCTTCTCGGCGGTCTGCTTGCCGATGCCTTTTATGTTGTTGAGCTCCGAATGGATGAAGCCTTTCTGGAACTTCTTCCTGTGGAAGCTGATTGCGAATCTGTGCACTTCATCTTGTATGAACATCAGGAGGCGGAAAAGCTCCGAGTTGGGTTTCACCTGCACCACGCTCGGCGGGAAGCCGTAGAGCAGCTCGTTGGTGCGGTGACGGTCGTCTTTCGCCAGTCCCGCGATGGGAATGTCAATACGCAACTCGTCTTCAATGACTTGCCTGACGATCTCCATCTGTCCTTTGCCGCCGTCGGTGATGATGAGGTCGGGCAGCCTCCTGCCTTCCTCCACGAGCCGCGTGTAGCGTCGGCGCACCACCTCTTTCATTGAGGCGTAGTCGTCGGGGCCTTCCACCGTCTTGATGTTGAAGTGGCGGTATTCTTTCTTGTTGGGTTTCCCGTTGAGAAACTGCACCATGCCCGCCACGGCGTAGTCGCCCTGGAAGTTGGAGTTGTCGAAGCACTCGATGACCTCTGGCAAGGTCGGGAGATGCAGGTCGTTCTGCAACTCGGTCAGCACGCGCATGGCATGGCGTTCGGGGTCAACGAGGCTCCTGAGCTTCTCAGTCTCGGCGCGATACTGTCTGGCGTTCCTCATGGAGAGGTTGAGTACCTCTAATTTCTCGCCTTTCTTCGGAACTGTGAAACGCACGTCTTCGAGTTCCATGTCAAGCTCAATCGGCACTATTACTTCTTTCACGCTGCTCTCGAAGCGCTGCCGTAACTCTATGACTGCCAGCGACAGAAGCTCTTCGGGTGTCTCCTCTAACCGGCGTTTCATCTCGATGGAGAAGGCCTGTATCACCGCGCCTTGCGTTATCCGCATGTAGTTGACGTAGAACGAGCTGTCGGCGTCGTCGAACGAGAACACCTCCATGTCGTGCAGCGTGTTGCTGCTCACGATGGAACGGCTGTGGTAATTTTCGAGGAGGTCGTATTTCTGTTTTATCAGATGAGCCTGTTCGAACTCCATCTTGGCTGCATGGTCCATCATCTGTGCCTTCAGGTCTTTCAGCACGCCGGCGATGTTTCCTTTGATGACTTCTTTCATGCTGGAGATCATGGCGTTGTATCCGTCTTCGGAGATGATGCCGGCGCACGGTGCCTTGCAGTTGCCGATCTGGTATTCGAGGCACGGGCGGTAATGTCCCGTCCCGATGTCGTTTCGCTTGAAGTTGTGTTTGCAGGTGCGGATCGGGTAGAGCCGCCGGAGGATGTCGAGCAGTGTCTTGGCCGTCATCACCGAAGGATAGGGGCCGAAGTACAGCGAGCCGTCGCTGACTTTCTTCCTCGTGAGGAACACGCGCGGGAAAAGCTCCGCCCTGACGCAGATCCACGGGTAGGTCTTGTCGTCCTTGAGCATGATGTTGTAGCGCGGCTTATACTGTTTGATGAAGTTGTTCTCAAGAAGGAACGCCTCCGCCTCGCTGCCCACGACGGTGAACCGTATGTCGCGTATCTTGCTGACGAGCAGGCGCGTCTTGCCGGTCTGCTCCTTGTTGAAATAGCTCGACACGCGTCGTCTCAGGTTCTTCGCCTTGCCGACGTAAATGAGCTCGCCCGTCTCGTCGAAATACTGATACACCCCCGGCGATGTCGGGAGCGTCTTCAGTATCGATGCTATCTTTTCGGATTTTGACATTGGAGGTGAAAGGTTGAAAGGTTGAAAGGTGAAAGGTTGAAAGGTGAAAGGTGAAAGGTGAAAGGTGAAAGGTGAAAGGGTGAAAGGGTGAAAGGTGAAAGGTTGAAAGGTGAAAGGT
>CALBNV010000046.1 GCA_937896895.1 uncultured Bacteroidales bacterium
GAGTTCCCTGAATATTGTTTGCACAATAGAAAAGAGGCATCTCTATACTTCTTGGCACACTTCCCCAAGCGGCTTCATTGAGGACGTAATCAATGCCCTCGCAAGCCTTCATGCAAGTATCAAGGTCTTTGATATCACCTTTGACAAACTCGTAATTGGGATTGCTGATGAACAAATCAACATTGGCTTGTTTGCCAGTGCTGAGGTCATCGAGACAACGAACCCTATACCCGAGGTTAAGAATAGCCTCACACAAATTAGAGCCAATGAAACCTGCTCCACCAGTTACTAAAAACTTGCTCCCTTCGGGGAACTTAAGATGTTTGTATGCCATAAATTATTTTATCATTAGATTCTCTTTCTATAGTTAGCTTGTGTTGGGTAAAATCCAGAATCAAGCTTTCTCTTGCAATACTCTATAATTTCATCAGTGTATTCGCCAAAGAATGTCTTATACATTTGTATTGTGATTACTGTTTGCGCTTTTAAGTTAAACTCAACAATATGAGGTATATTATTCTTATCCAAAATAATATCCCAGGAAAGCACACGGTTCATCATATTATTTGATGCTGAAGAAAGTGCCAAATCAAGAATTTTGTCGAAATTTGGAATGAACAAATTATTATTTTCAAGATTAATACCATTTACTTCCTTGAATTTATTCCTTGTTCCATTAGTTGCAAATTTTGCAAGTCTTCCATCTTCGTAGATAGAGATTGCATAGCCGCCAGTTGAAACATTATCTCTAAAACTACCCACATCTCCAATTCGTAAACAACCACCCATAAAATGCATTGAACCATCTTTCACTGAACGATATGTAAAAATACGGCAGGTACTATATGAAACTGGATTGAACTGTTTGAAGAAGTCAGATGGTTCTACACACTCTTGAACAATGAAATCAGAAGAATAGTATTTTTGCAAGAATTGAATATTCATCTCCTCACCATCATTACTTAGCCATTTGCCATCTTTTAGACAAAATAGACGAACCCCCTTTCCTTGTCCTGTTTCAACGGTCGGTTTAATGATGAATCGTCCTTGACGTGAAATCCTTTCATTCTTCAGCAATATCTTGTTCAACATTGCTTCATCCATCTGAATATCTTTATAATCCTTGTCCATATAGTCTCCATTTATGTTGCGAAATATGCATAATGGCAGAACTGATGGCGAGAATAATTTTTCATACATATTCTTATTGCTATATACGGGAATGCTTGTTCTATCATTGATGATTGGGTCTATAATTGCGTGATAAATATCATCCGGCAAAATTCTAGGGTCATTACCTAAAAAATGTGAGTAAAAACGATAGAACTCTATTGATACATCTGGCGTTAGTTGCCGCCATTTTGTCAAAAACTCCTGCTCACCTGGTTGCGGGGAAAGAATTATCCCTGCCTGGTTACAGGCTTTAAATAACACTTTCAGATGACTTTTATTCCATAATTTCAGCGATTTTCTGCGTATTCTGTCATAACGATAGTTATGAACCATTTTAATAAGATTTCTTTTTAACATGGAGTTTTTTATTTAAATTGTTTATTACCGAGCCTAATAGTTGCTTTACTGTTTGAAGTTCTTCAAACCTAAATATTATTGAGCCAAACAGATATACGACGCCAAAAATAAAAATGTTGATTCCTCCTTGCACATACATGTTTGTATGAACCATGTAGCCAACAAAATATGCAATTATGAATGATGTAATTGAAAGAAGCAAGATAGGTAGCAAATCACGTAATTGTCTCCAAAAGCCATATCCGATGTGCTTGGAAACAAGATATACATTTATTAGATACATAAACCATATCTGAAGGACCATACCTGCAAGCAATCCCTTCATTCCAAACAGAGCCAAACCGCCTACAATCATTGCTATCCCAACAATACGTTTCAGTATCGTCCAATAAAACATTTCCCTGCTTTTACCTACTGCCGCTATTGCCTGATTGTTAGCAAATTGCAAACATCCAGCAATACCTGCAAGACAAAGAATCTGGAAATAAGGCACGCTTGGCAGCCATTTTTCAGAATATAGCAAAACAAATAACGGCTTAGCCTCCAATATCATCAAAAACATCAATGGAAAAGTGAGATAAGCTATATTGCATGTCAGTTTCTTTATTGCTGTAATAAGTCGTTGTTTTTCATCTTGTAATTCGGCATATAGCGGTAATGTAATCTGAGAAAGAACATCATTGAAAGTACGAGAAACCAATAATTCGGTACTCCTGGCTTTTGAATAAAAGCCCATTGTTGCTGGATTATATAAACGTCCTATCAGAAGGCCTTGAATCTCATTACCAATAGATGAAACAACATTCATAGCCAGCATATACCCGCCAAAACCAAACAATTCCTTAAAGGATTTCTTTGAAAATATTAGAAGAGGAGCCCAATGGTTAGTTATCCAATAAATGACGGCTGGGATAAGAGCAGCAAGAATATGTTGCGTAACCAAAGCCCAAACTCCGAAACCGGAATATGCCATATAGATAGTAACACCCAAAGCCACAGTGCTAGTTAAAAGTGTCACAGTCGCAATTTTCTTGAATCTGAACTGCTTTTTCAGTTGATTGGTTTGTATTGTTGCAAATGCGTTTATAATTAATACAACCCCCTGAACACGAAGAACAGAAGCCAATATGTCCATATGGTAATAACGGGCTATTAGTGGCGCTGAGAAAAATAAGACAGCATACATTAATAACGACATTCCAAGGTTGAAGAAGAATATCGTTGAATAGTCTTCTCTTGTAGGTCTTTTTTTCTGAATCAACGCAGAGCCAAAGCCAGCGTCAATAAACACATTCGCAATGCTCATAAATATGGCGAGCATTCCTATGCAACCATAATCCGCAGGATCCAGTAATCGAGCAAGAACAATACCCGAGATAAACTGGATGAAAGAGCCAGCAAACTTCTGAATTGTTGTCCAAATGACACTCGAAAAAGCTTTCTGTTTTATATTTTCAGCCATATAACAATTATTGCTTATAAAATTGTAATACTAAATGACATTTTCGAATGCCAATAAAAATTTAACCTACACGCTTATTGTCCATCAAATCATATAGCCATAACATCCCCTTCGCTTAACGGCTCATACGCGCCATCCTTACTTTCAAAAAGTACAGTATCTGGCTCCAGACATTCAAGACTATGCCATCTGCCCTTCTCCACTTGGACTACAGGATTTTCTCCTCCTGGAACCATAAGAACCTCTTCGGTGACATTGCCTTCATTATCATAGAACCGTTCAATAAGGCTCCCCCGAACAATAACCACCGTCTCCGACGACTTCCTATGCCTGTGAATCGGCATCACCGTCCCTGGCTCAAGAGCGTTGAGCATTCTTTGACTATTATCCTCTGGCGTATTCCGCAGGTCATACGCCTGCCTCAGCCGAGGCGAAGCCTTGGCTTGGGCGGAAAGGGTGTCTAGAAGGGATTGGGAGATTAACATATTTTCTTATCGATGTTCATTATTAGAAGGAATCTCAAAATCAACTTTCACCGAATCACTTTTCGTGGCAGTATCTGGAGATACAATTTGCATCTGCTCAGTATTATCAGTCGCATCAACATTTATTCTGCATCCGCCCCAATCCGCAAAAATTCCCAACCCTGTCATTGCTAGTATAATCACCAACACAATCGAATATACGATATCCCTTGCGTCCCACTCTTTACGAGACACAAAACAATTACGTACAAACAATGCAACCAGCCCCAATGCTGAAGCAAACATTATCATAAAGATAGTCGCATCTTTGACTGTTGTTGCACCTGTAAATATTTGAATTGTTCCAGAAGCAAAAACAACAATCGCCGAAAAAATCGACAAGATTTGAATCGAATTCTTGAGATTGTCACTAAGTTCAGATTTAAATTTTGAGTCTAAATCACTAAGTACTTTATCCGTGTTATTCTTCTGCTTTTCGATTGCATCCTCCGTTTCTTTTTTTAAACCTGATACATCAAGAAGTCCATCTTTCATAACCAGGCTTGCTTCAACAACAGATCTAAGACGTATGTAGTCCTCTTTTAATTCCTCCACTTGTCTCAAAGCCTTAGAATAATCTACGGGAACTATATAAGAAGTTGATACAAATATTTTGATAGTACTATCTAGGGGGTCTGATTTGAACTCCTCATAACACTCACTTATCTCAGGCATAAAGGGTATAAAACTTGTCGCATCGCGACTCCTTTCATACAATTTATTCTCCGCCTTGGTAATATTGTCTTTCAATCGTTCCAGATATTCTCTTAGGCACTCTTCGATGACTTTCTTTTCAATCTGATTATTTATATAATCTCTGTACCAACATGCTGTTTTATAAAAACAGAAATGATTTCCTATGCCAGCTTGATTTTGACTAGATATAGCTTCCTTTGATAGAATATCGACCTTAGACGGAGTTAAATTCTCATTTTTAAGAATATACGAAAAATGGCAGTTTTTCAAATAGCTGAGATTAACCTTGCGTCTATGGATATCCTCTGTAGAGATACCTTTGGTTTCTTGGCTAATATAAGTGGCATAATCATCGACCAATTTCTTTAGTGAAGCCTCATCTAATGCAATGTTCTTATAATAATGGCATGCGACAAAAAAGTCAAAAGAAGAATGAGGTTGCTCTATTCTATGAAAGTAACTTGAAACATTCTGTTCATATTTCTTAATGTCACGAGTATTAATTTCGCGTAACTTCTTGCTTACATAACCTATTTCATCAACCTTAAGGTCTATATCTTCAAAGTGACCATTGTCATAATTGAATGCGTCAAGCAAACCGCCTATCTCATCTTTATAGTAAAACTTTGCCTCAAGTATTTTACATCTATGCAAAAGAGCATCCAAATAAGATTCCTGGATGTCTTTCTTTAATGCACTGAGCTTACAAAACAAATCGTTGATTTCATGAAAGGAATAATTTCTCAATGATAATTCTCTGTCGAATAACATCAAGTCCAAATTGAGTTGAAAAACCTTTGATGCATTCTTTAGTTCTAATCCATTATACTCTTTATCCGAACT
This sequence comes from uncultured Bacteroidales bacterium, assembly GCA_937896895.1. Classification (GTDB taxonomy): domain Bacteria; phylum Bacteroidota; class Bacteroidia; order Bacteroidales; family F082; genus Limimorpha. The sequence goes on from CALBNV010000046.1 coordinate 5,056, forward strand.
GCTTACATTCGAGTTGAAACCAATAAGGAATTTGTGCGGCTCATTTATACTTCTGTCATAAAGGTTTATTTGATGGATATATGCATTGATATCGTGTTTGATGAACGAAACATATCGATAGAATTTTTGTGCCTCCTGAAGATACAACTCGGAATCTGAAAAAGATTCAGCACATTGTTCGAGTTTTGTAACAGTTCCTGATAACTTGTCTTTTAATGACGCATCAGAAATATAATCTGCCTCTAAAACAGACAAATTCAACTGCTTATAAAGGTCATTTGCGTATTTTTTCAAACTCGCAAAGAATACTACTCTCTCATTCTCTTGAGCAGATTCCGCTGCTTCAATATGCCCTTCATGTTTTTCCACATAAAGATCAACTGAAGATGTTATTTCATCTATTATTTTTGATATTTCTTCAAAATGCATATCTCAGCTACCGATAATAAACTTTTGACATTTTAATTACATCAGCCGGCATCTTGCGACTAAGGCTGCCAAAGGATTGGGCTTCGTTGAAGGTTATTCTCCAAGAATCGGCCTTATGAGACAGCTCTACAAGTTCAAATGCCCCCATATTAAAAATAGAAGGATTGATGGCTTTTAGTTTATCTATTGATTCATCAATAACGCTCGTTATATCCTGCTGCAACGAGTAATCGAATTGAGCATCGTCTCGGGCCAATAATTGGTTGCCTAAAATCTTATAATTAATAAGTCTGTCCAGATTATCGTAAACATCGCTTTCAACTGGTCCATAAGGCATTGCATAAAAATTATTGAAAACATTATCCAAAAGATACCATTCCTTGACATTAAGCGTAGTTACAAAAAATAAGATTTTCATAAGTTTCAATTTGCTCAAATTACATTTTGAGCATGATTCGCGAATGACTTCTGTCTCATTATCCGAATTGCTATTTCTGTAGCATTTTTTGATAACGGATGTAATCAAATAATCGAAATAATTGATTTTCTCTTCTATTTCCATAAGTGTAAATTTTATTCAATAGCCTCTGCGACCATCGGGAGCAGTGGCGGTCTCTTGCGAGCCCCCGAAGAGCACTCTTGCGGCTGTTGGCCGATGGGTGCGTGGGGCGTCAAGTGTCAACCGTCAACTATCTCTCCGCCCTCATCGGATTCTCCAGAAAATCTTTATAAGCCAGCCTAATACCGTCTTCCAGTTCCGTCTTATACTCCCACCCGAGTGCCTTCGCCTTGCTCACATCCAGCAACTTGCGCGGAGTGCCGTTCGGCCTCGAAGTATCCCACTTAATCTCCCCTTCATACCCCACAACCTTTGCCACAAGCTCAGTGAGGGCCTTAATGGTCAGCTCCTTCCCCGTCCCAGCGTTAACCGTTTCATTCCCGGAATAATTCTCCATCAGGAACACGCAGAGGTTCGCCAAATCATCCACATAGAGGAACTCCCTCAGCGGTGAACCATCGCCCCAGCAGGTGACTTCCTTCAGACCGGCAAGCTTTGCCTCGTGGAAGCGACGGATGAGGGCCGGAAGCACGTGGGAGTGCTCGGGATGGTAGTTGTCGTTGGGGCCATATAAGTTGGTTGGCATCACGGAGATGTAGTCCGTACCGTACTGGCGGTTGAGGAACTCGCAATACTTGAGGCCGCTGATTTTCGCGAGCGCATACGCCTCGTTGGTCTTCTCCAGTTCGGAGGTCAGAAGGCAGCTCTCCGGCATAGGCTGGGGAGCCATCCTCGGATAGATACAACTGCTGCCCAAGAATTCGAGTTTCTTGCAGCCGTTCTTCCAAGCAGCGTGGATGACATTCATCTCCAGTATCATATTGTCGTACATAAAGTCGGCAAGGGCACTCTGGTTGGCGATGATGCCTCCGACTTTGGCTGCGGCAAGGAAGACGTATTCGGGCTTTTCCGCCTCGAAGAAGGCCTCGACCTGCTCCTGACGGCAGAGGTCGAGTTCCTTGTGGGTGCGGGTGATTATGTTGTTGTAGCCTTGTCTTTCCAGTTCACGCACAATGGCGCTCCCCACCATTCCGCAGTGGCCGGCTACATAGATCTTTGAATCTTTATTCATAATAAAAATTAGTTTAGTGTTTAATGTTGAGAGTTTAGAGTCAGTTGTGATAGTTTAGGGTTTTTAGTTTCTGAACTTTCAACTCTTGAACTGTCTTTCAACTCTCTAAGCCGTCTTATAGGATTTTTGCAGTCCGGAAAGCAAACGAGCTACTTCTTCGATTAACTGATCCATACTTAACCTGTCATCTGCTGTAATATAGCCAAGTTCTTCGGCTATTTCAAACTGTGATGACACCTCCATCAACGAACCATACGACACCTCAATGAAATGAGATTTGTCTTTCACTGAATAGCGATTGACTCCTTCTGCTATATTTGAAGTAATGGAAACAGAAGCTCTTCTCAATTGGTCGCTCATTGCATAACGTTCTTCTACAGGAAACTTCTTGAGAAGCTTATAAGTATGTTTGACAACTTCCTTCGCTTTCTGATAAGCTACTAATTTACGATATCCAAAGATTTCCATTACTTACTATTTTAACTCTCAACTTGAAAACTGTCTCTCAACTCTACACTCTCAACTTTATTTAACAATTCCCTTTTCAAGATATTCCGCAAGGTTGGTTCTCGGTTTGGCGTCGGTTCGCGTTTTGCGCAAGTTTTACATCTGCGATTTGAGGTAGAGTTTGCGGACAAACTTCATGTCGTGGTCTGTCATTATCTTCACAAGCTGCTCGAAGCTGGTCTTTGTCGGATTCCAGCCGAGGAGGGTCTTGGCTTTGGTGGGGTCGCCGAGGAGCTGCTCGACTTCTGCGGGACGGAAGTATTTGGGATCGACTTCGACGAGAACTTTTCCGGTCTTGGTGTCTATTCCCTTCTCGTTCACGCCTTCGCCTTCCCATTTCAGCTCGATGCCAACGTTCTTGAACGCGAGTGTTGCGAACTCACGCACTGTGTGGTATTCGCCGGTTGCGATGACGAAGTCTTCGGGCTTCTCCTGCTGGAGGATGAGCCACATACATTCCACATAGTCCTTGGCATAGCCCCAGTCACGGAGTGAGTTGAGGTTGCCGAGATAGAGTTTGTCCTGAAAACCTTGTGCGATGCGGGCTGCGGCAAGGGTGATTTTGCGGGTGACGAAGGTCTCTCCCCTGCGCTCGGATTCGTGATTGAAAAGGATGCCGTTGACTGCGAACATTCCATACGACTCGCGGTAGTTCTTGGTTATCCAGAATCCATACTGTTTTGCCACTCCGTACGGGCTTCTCGGATAGAAAGGAGTTGTCTCCTTCTGAGGCACTTCCTGCACGAGACCGAAGAGTTCGGAGGTGGAAGCCTGATATATCTTGCATTTCTTTTCGAGTCCGAGTATGCGCACTGCTTCGAGGAGCCTCAACACACCGGTCGCATCGGCTTCGGCCGTGTATTCGGGGCAGTCGAAGGACACCTTCACGTGACTCTGTGCGGCAAGGTTGTAGATTTCGTCCGGCTGAACGGTCTGGATGATGCGCACGAGGGAACTGCTGTCGGTCATATCTCCGTAGTGAAGGTTGACAAGGCGCTTCTGCTTCATATCCCTCACCCATTCGTCGAGGTAGAGGTGCTCGATGCGGCCCGTATTGAACGAGCTGCTGCGGCGGATGATGCCGTGGACTTCATATCCTTTTTCCAATAGGAACTCTGCCAGGAAGCTTCCGTCCTGACCTGTGATGCCTGTGATAAGTGCTGTTTTCATTTATATGTCTATTTACTATTTATTTTTCTCTTGCATTTTGCGCATCAGGCGAGTCATTCGCGTTTCGCGCAATTTTCATTTCGCGAGGTTGACAATCCCCTTCAACTCATTCTGTATATACTCCAGACTCGCAATCTTCTCCTTCGTCTCCTCCACATTCAGCCTCCTTGTGTTGTCGGAGTTGAACTCGGTCAGCACGTTTCTTTTCTCATCGCCCTCCTTGAAGAATTTATCGTAGTTGAGCCCGCGGTTGTCGGCAGGGACGCGGTAGAAGTTGCCCATATCAACGGCTTTCGCACATTCCTCATTGGTCAGCAACGTCTCGTACATCTTCTCCCCGTGCCGTATTCCAATCACTTTGATTTCCTCTTTCTTCCCGCCAAAGAGCTCGCACACCGCCTCTGCCTGAGTCAGTATTGTGCAGGCAGGAGCCTTCTGCACAAGGATGTCGCCGTTCTGACCGTTCTCGAAGGCGAAGAGCACGAGGTCAACAGCCTCTTCGAGGGACATTATAAATCTCGTCATCTTCGGTTCGGTGAGGGTGATAGGATTTCCGTTTCTTATCTGGTCAATCCACAAAGGGATGACGGAACCTCGGGAGCACATCACGTTGCCGTAACGGGTGCAGCAAATCTTGGTGCCGTGGAATTGCCCATTCTCATCGTAGGTGCCTGAGTTACGGGACTTGGCGACTGCTATCTTCTCCTCTAAGGCTTTGCTGATGCCCATAGCATTGATAGGATAAGCCGCTTTGTCTGTTGAAAGACATATCACACACTTTACACCTGCATCGATGGCGGTCTCAAGGACGTTGTCAGTCCCTATCACATTGGTCTTGACCGCTTCCATAGGGAAGAACTCGCAGGAGGGCACCTGCTTTAGGGCTGCCGCGTGGAAGATGTAATCCACTCCCTTCATTGCTCCCTTCAGGGTTGATTTATTTCGAACGTCTCCTATGTAGAACTTAATCTTGTTTGCTACTTCAGGCATCTTTGCCTGATACTCGTGACGCATATCATCTTGCTTCTTCTCATCGCGCGAGAAGATGCGGATTTCACCAATATCAGTTCTCAAAAAACGATTTAGAACTGCGTTTCCGAAACTTCCGGTACCACCGGTTATCATCAATGTTTTACCTGCAAAAATGCTCATGTTGTAAATGTTTGTTGTTTATATTTTGTCAATGAGTCAACGAGTCAACGAGTCTACAAGTCTATGAGGCGAGTCAACGAGAACTTGTCGGTTTATGGTCTGAGCGACTTGTTGACTTCGCATTTAGTGAATCTTGAAGACGAACAATGCCTGTAGAGATTTTTTTGAGTTGCGATTGCAGTTCGACTCTCCGCTCAGGAGAACAAAAGTTGAAATCTTCACAGAGATAAAGCATTGAACGCACCTCGCCACAACTGCCTTTGGCAATGTTTAGGAAGTTAATAAACTTCGCATCAGAGCCTGACTCTGAGCCTTCAGCAATATTGTTCATGATGCTGACTGCCGCCCTTTGTATTTGATCACGAAAACCATAATCCTTGCAAGTAGCCATCATTTTGTAGATAGCATTGACAAAGATTCTTGATTCATTCCAAATGAAAAGATTTTCTATTGATCCATCCATACCTGTTGACTTGTTGACCTGTTGACCTGTTGACCTGTTGACTCAGAACCCTGTTGACCTGTTGACTTTATTAAAACTTCCTCCACACCATCTTATTCACTATCCCGACATAGCTCTGAATTATCTTCACCACCTTGGTGGAGACGTTCTCGTCGGTGTAGTTCGGCACCGGGATGCCGTGGTCGCCGTTGGCGTTCATCTCCACGGCTGTGTCAACCGCCTGAAGCAGTCCTTTCTCGTCGATGCCGCTGATGAAGAAGCAGCCTTTGTCGAGAGCTTCGGGGCGCTCGGTGCTGGTGCGGATGCAGACGGCAGGGAACGGATGCCCGATGCTGGTGAAGAAACTGGATTCTTCGGGAAGTGTGCCGCTGTCGGAGACTACCGCGAATGCGTTCATCTGCAGGCAGTTGTAGTCGTGGAAGCCGAGCGGCTCGTGCTGAATGACGCGTGAATCTAATTTAAATTGCATGGCTTCAAGTTTCTTGCGACTTCTTGGGTGACAGCTATAGAGGATAGGCATGTCGTATTTCTCAGCCATTGCATTAATGGCGTTGAAGAGACTGAGGAAATTCTTCTCGGTGTCGATGTTCTCCTCGCGGTGGGCGGAGAGGAGGATGTATCTGCCTTTCTCAAGACCCAAGCGTTTGTGCACGTCAGACGCCTCGATTTCAGCGAGGTTGTTGTGCAGAACCTCCGCCATTGGGGAGCCTGTCACGTATGTGCGCTCCCTTGGCAATCCGCACTCTGCAAGATAGCGTCTTGCGTGCTCGGAGTAAGCCATGTTGACATCACTGATGATATCCACAATGCGGCGGTTCGTCTCCTCTGGAAGGCATTCGTCTTTACAGCGGTTCCCTGCTTCCATGTGGAAGATAGGAATGTGGAGACGTTTTGCTCCTATTACGCTCAGACAACTGTTGGTGTCGCCCAGAACGAGTACGGCATCTGGCTTTATCTCTACCATCAGTTTATAACTCTTATCGATGATATTACCCATTGTTTCTCCGAGATCAGCACCTACCGCATCCATATATACGTCAGGATTTGCAAGTTTCAAATCCTTGAAGAAGACTCCATTAAGGTTATAATCATAGTTCTGGCCGGTATGCGCCAGAATGCAGTCGAAATATTGCCTACACTTGTTGATGACTGCCGCCAAGCGAATAATCTCTGGACGTGTGCCTACTATAATAAGCAACTTGAGCTTCCCGTTGTTCTTGAATTCTGCCATATCTTTATTCTTTTACTTTGTCAAAAAATGTATCTGGTTTGTTGGGATCGAAGATTTCGTTGCAGTACATTACTGTGACGAGATCTTCGGTGTCGGAGAGGTTGATGATATTGTGGGTGTAGCCCGGAAGCATTATTACCGATTGTATCTTGTCGCCACTGACTTCGTACTCACGTACTTCATCTGTTCCTTCCTTGCGCATCTGGATGAGGCCGTGGCCCTTCACCACGATGAACTGCTCCCATTTTGTATGGTGCCAGTGTTCTCCTTTGGTGATTCCAGGTTTGCTTATGTTGATGCTGACCTGTCCGCAGTTGAGTGTATGAACCAGCTCCGTGAATGAGCCACGATTATCAACATTCATCTTTAGGTCGAAGATAGCCCCTTCTTTTGGAAGATAGCTCAGATACGTAGAATAGAGTCGTTTAGCGAAGCTGTCTGCCGGAATCTCTGGAATCATCAATGTCTGAGGCATTTGTTTGAATTGATTCAGGAGGTCAACTATCTGTCCGAGGGTTGCCTTATGAGTCACTGGACAATAGCAGTACTTCCCTTCCTCTGCAGGTATGACTTTAAGTCCTTCAAACTCACAGTGATGTTCTGCTCCTTTAAGAGCGTTTATCATCTCTGCAATGAGGTCGTCAATATAAAGTAACTCCAGTTCGACACTTGGGTCGTTGACCTGTATTGGGAGATCGTTGGCGATGTTGTTACAGAATGTGGCAACTGCACTGTTGTAATTGGGTCTGCACCATTTACCATAAAGGTTCGGAAAACGATAGACGAGTACTTTAGCACCTGTATCTTTCCCGTAATCAAGAAAGAGGTCTTCGCCTGCCTTCTTGCTGCGGCCATATTCGCTATTGCCAAAGCGACCGGTAAGCGATGCCTGTTGACTGCTGGAGAGCATCACAGGACACTTGTTGCCGTATTTCTTGAGGGTGTCGAGAAGGGTGCTGGCAAAGCCGAAATTACCTTGCATAAACTCTTCCTGATTCTGAGGCCTGTTCACACCAGCAAGGTTAAAAACGAAATCCGCCTCCTTGCAATATTGCTCCAATTCTTCGGTTGTAGAATCCAGATCGTATTCGAATACTTCTTCAATAGACAAGTCACCATAACATCTGGTTTTTCCGTCTCTAAGGTTCTTTAGCTCCAGACAGATGTTCTTTCCCACAAACCCTTTCGCTCCTGTTACTAATATCTTCATTTGTTAAAATGTTAAATATCACGTTAGTTACTTCATTATATCCTCTTCCGCCAACGGCTCATACTTCCCGTCCTTACTCTCAAAGAGTACAGTATTTGGCTCCAAACACTCAAGACTATGCCATCTGCCTTTCTCCACTTGGACAACGGGATTCTCACCTCCCGGAACCATTAACACCTCTTCAGTGATATTGCCTTCCTCATCATAGAACCGTTCAATAAGACTCCCTCGAACAATAACCACCGTCTCCGACGACTTCCTATGCCTATGAATCGGCATCACCGTCCCCGGCTCAAGAGCGTTAAGCATTCGTTGGGAATTATCCTCTGGCGTATTACGTAAGTCACAATTCTGCCTCAACCGAGGTGATGCCTTGGCTTGAGCAGAGAGGGTGTCAAGAAGTTGTTTGTCTATTATCATTGTTTAGATGTTAACTTGTTAATCGTTAACTCGATTACTTTGTTTATTCTTTCAGATTTCAGTGCCAAGTGTCAACCGTCTAGTTACCTGCGTTACTTTAGTTACTCAACTTATATCTGTAGTCTCTGCGACCATCAGGAGCAGTGGCGAACCATCTGAAGCCCTCCAAAGAGTACTATATCGCAATAGCGACTATGTGAGTGGTAAAATTCAAAATCTACACGCTATCTTCGTTTCCACACTCAACAGTAAAAAACTCATCCAAAGCTGCAATGATATCAGCACCAAGTTTTTCATTTTTCCCATTAAACACCTGTTGTCTAAGCCAATCTTTCTTACCTAACTTATCTTCATCATAGTTTTCCACAACCTGTCGATTAGGCTTTGACCCAACTTTAATTTTCAAGTACTCAGGACTGAACACTGAAAGGCCATTTATCACACCTTCACAATAAAAGCTTCTCTTGCCGAAAAATCTCGCTAGCACATGATAAGGTATATCTTTCCCTGTATTCTTACTACTGACACACGTATATAGAATTACCGAAAAAATCTGGGGGATATCACTCAGCACAGATTGCTCCTCCGAAGGAGCTTCTGTTGGTGGTTCTGTTTGTTTAACGACCTGCATAAATTCTTTCCAGTTCTTTGAAAAGTCATCTTGTGACTTTTGCAAATCATCCTGCCGTTGCTGAATATTGCCCATAGACGCCTCCAAAGGCGTAATGCCTTCCTTAACCGCATTCTTTATAGATGATTCAAGATTGGTAAAGCGTGTAAGCTCTGTCCCAATTCTTTCTTCAATATCCTTTATGCCATTTAATTGGCTTTGGGATGATAACCCTGATTGGAGAGAATATACTATTGATACTACAGCAAGTACAATAGATGTAATGGTCGCAGCGAACGAGAAATTATGATAGGCATCATCATTTATTCGTCCTGGGACTATGCAAAGAAGAAATATATTAATGATGAGGCATATAATAACCAAATAGATAATATGCCATATCGACACCTTTCTACCCCAAAATGAGCGATTGCTCTTGTTATCAGTATTAGTATCCATATTATAGTTTCTCTTTAATCCAATCTGAAACCTGTTTTGAATATCCAACCCATGCTGCCGGTGCAGATACAGCACCAACGTACAACTTGTCATCATTATCAAGTGCTTGTTTAAACTTGTCTCTAAGTTCTACTGCAGTCTGCTCACTTTCAACCAAATATGATGACCCGCCTAGACATGCCCACACTCCCTCTTCTTTTATTAAGGAAATCAACCGGGTGTAACTCTCACTTGTTGATTCATTGTCTAAATCATAAGTTACAATGTATACTGCCATAGTTTAAACTAAATTAAAAAATATTATGCAAAATTTTTAAACAAAAAGACAATTATTTCCATTGACTTTTCCTTCAATTCATCTTCCTTCAATGCCTCATACTTCCCATCCTTGCACTCCATGATAACCGTCCCGCTCTCCAAGCACTCCAAGTTATGCCATTGTCCCATGGGCGCCACGATGCCGGGGTTCTCCCCTTCTGCTTCGATGAGATGGCGGCATTTTCTTCACGTATCACGCGGATTTGCACGTATCTTTTATGCGATAAGAAATGTCTTTCCCCTCTCCCTGAGCCTTCTGTATGGCATGGATGATGGGCGCAATCTTCATGAAGTTGGGGCGTGCGCCCGCAATGATGGTGACCTTCATATTGAATGTTTATTCGTAAAAAATGACTACAGTCTTCCGTCCACTATCTCTCTGTTCAAGAAGCCTTTCACGTCGTAGATGACATGACGGTCTTTCACCATCTTGGTGACATCGAGGCTGGCGAATTCTCTATGCGACACGGCGAGGATCACCGCATCGAACTGTTCCTTCGGCAGCTCGTTGGTGATGTCGATGCCGTACTCGTGCTTCGCGATTGCCGGGTTTGCCCACGGATCGTAGATGGTGAGGTTGAGGTTGTATTCCTTCAACGCCTTCACGATGTCGGCGACCTTGGTGTTACGGCAGTCGGGGCAGTTCTCTTTAAAGGTGAAGCCTAATATTAATATGTGTGAGCCGAGGACCTGAATGCCTTTCTTAAGCATCAGTTTGATGGTCTGGCCGGCGACGTAGGCTCCCATCCCGTCGTTCATCCTGCGGCCCGCGAGGATTATCTCAGGGTTGTAGCCGTATGTCATGGCGCACTGTGCGAGGTAATACGGGTCAACGCCGATGCAGTGTCCGCCCACGAGACCCGGCTTGAACGGGAGGAAGTTCCATTTCGTCGCTGCGGCTTCAAGGACGTCGTTGGTGTCGATGCCCATCTTGGTGAATATCTTCGACAGCTCATTGACGAAAGCAATGTTGATGTCGCGCTGTGAGTTCTCGATGACCTTTGCGGCTTCCGCGACTTTCATTGAAGGGGCGAGATGTGTGCCGGCGACGATGACCGAAGAATAGACCTCATTCACAAGCTTGCCGATCTCAGGTGTCGAGCCTGATGTCACTTTCTTGATTTTCTCGACGGTGTGAAGCTTGTCACCCGGATTGATGCGCTCCGGCGAGTAGCCCGCGAAGAAATCGACGTTGAACTTCAAGCCGGAAACTTTTTCCACGACAGGGATGCATTCGTCTTCCGTCACGCCGGGATAAACCGTCGATTCATAGACCACAATATCGCCTTTTGAGATAACCTTGCCGACAGTCGTGCTTGCGCCGTAGAGCGGGGTGAGGTCAGGGTTGTTGTGTTCGTCAACAGGTGTCGGAACGGCGACGACGTAGAAGTTGCAGTCCTTGATTTTTTCGATGTCCGCCGTGCAGACAAAGCCGTGGTTTTTGATAGCATCTTGAAGGATGTCGTCAGCGACTTCGAGAGTCGCATCATGTCCGGCCATCAGAGCCTCGCAGCGTTTCGCGTTCATGTCGAAACCGACAGTCGAGTATTTTGTCGAGAAAAGTCTTGCAAGTGGGAGACCTACATATCCGAGGCCTACGACACAGATTTTTATTTCTTTACTCATGGAATTTATTTCAAATTACAGATTGTTTTTATACCATTCAATCGCCTCATTCAGACCTTTCGCAAAGTCGTATTCCGGGTCATAACCCAAAATTCGTTTTGCCTTGCTGATGTCAGCGTTGGAATGTTTGATGTCGCCCGGACGGTCGGGGCCAAATTTCGGTTCAATGTCCTTACCTAATGCTTTCGTTAAATCGTAATAAATATCAATGAGATACTCGCGTCCGCCGTATGCCACGTTGAACGCCTCGCCTGAAGCCTCGTCGGGTGCGAGACAAGCCTTGAGGTTGGCTTCAATGACATTTTCGATATATGTGAAGTCGCGGCTCTGCTTGCCGTCGCCGTTAATAGTTGGCTGTTCATCGTTCAACAACATCTTTATGAACTTCGGCAACACAGCGGCGTAAGCTCCATTCGGGTCCTGACGTCTGCCGAAGACGTTGAAGTATCTCAACCCAATGGTTTTCAAACCGTAATGTCTTGAATATTGCTTTGCCCACTCCTCACCGCAACGTTTCGTCAGGGCGTACGGACTCAAGAGATTGCCTTCCACTCCTTCTGTCTTCGGAAGATGAGCCTCATCACCATACACCGAACTCGACGAGGCATAGACGAAAGTCTTCACACCGTTACGCCTTGCCGCTTCCATCATATTGAGAGTTCCCTGGATATTGTTGGCACAGTAGAAAAGCGGCATCTCGATGGAACGAGGGACACTTCCCCACGCAGCCTCATACAACACATAATCAACATTTTCACATACTTTCAAGCATATATCAAAGTCTTTTACATCACCTTTGATGAACTCGTAATTCGGATTGTTCAAGAACAGATCCACGTTGGCCTGCTTGCCAGTTGAGAGGTCATCAAGACAACGAACCTTATATCCGAGGCTAAGGATAGCCTCACACAGATTTGAACCGATGAAACCTGCGCCGCCAGTCACCAGAAAAAGACTGTCTTTTGGAAATTTCAGTTGTTTATATGCCATATATTGACTTAATTAGTTTGGATTTTTTTATTAGATTTTCAGTTATGATTTTGAGCGAAGCGACTTCTTTAAAAAAATGACTTCATTTATTTTCAGAAGGATTTTTAGTATGGATTTTCAAATTCTGACGCATTTTCCTGTCTCTTCATCAAGTCTCCAGCTTTCGGAATAAACTCCTTTTGGACTGAAATTAATTAGCATTCCAAAACGAAAGTTCTGAAGTTTCATGTATGACCAAAGCTGTCTCCTCTGATCATCACCGATATAATTTATTGCTTTAAGTTCCAATAACACATTCCCGAGGCCTTTATCTGTGGCGACAAGGTCAATTCTACGTTTGACTGGAGATGGTCGTCCTTTGTAATATACAGGAAATTCTTCTTGCCGATGAACGATAAAACCAGCTTCTTCCAACTCACAGTACAACCCTGCTTCGTAGGTAAGCTCGTCCATATCACTATGAAAATAGTTGTAAGAAGCAAAGGCACAACCAACAATCTTTGAAAACATGTGGCGCATGGCCTGAGTAAATTCTAATTCAATCATATTAAGGAAAATCTATAAATGCAAGACAATCTAAAAGTCTGTGTTGTGTTAAGCAATGATTTAGAAATATCAACTAAAAATCATTCTGAAAATGTTTTTACGACTTTTTTTATTTTAGTCGGGCACAGCCCTCAAAATCATGACTAAAAATCTCTCAAAAAATCTTCACCAAAATATAGGACGTCGGGTAGTTAAACGCTGCCTTTTGCTTCAAAACAACAAATCACAACCTTTAGTCTCTCCTAAACAGATCCCTCGTGTAAACCTTTTCTTTCACATCATCCAAATTGCTGTCGTACCTATTGGCGATGATAGCCTGAGAGCGTCTCTTGAACTCGCCGAGGTCATTGACGACCTCGCTGCCGAAGAACGTGCTGCCGTTTTCGAGCGTCGGCTCGTAGATTATCACCACCGCGCCCTTGGCCTTCACGCGCTTCATCACGCCCTGTATCGAGCTTTGGCGGAAATTGTCGCTGTTACTCTTCATCGTCAGGCGATAGACTCCTATAATGCATTGACGTTCATCGTCGGGGTTGAAATTGCCGCGGTCGTAGTAGTCGTAATAGCCTGCGGTCTTCAGCACCTGGTCGGCGATGAAGTCCTTGCGGGTTCTGTTGCTATCCACTATAGCCTGTATCAGGTTTTGCGGCACGTCGTCGTAGTTGGCCAAGAGTTGCTTGGTGTCTTTCGGCAGACAGTAGCCGCCGTAGCCGAAGCTCGGGTTGTTGTAATGGTTGCCGATGCGTGGGTCAAGGCCGATGCCGTCGATGATGGCCTGTGTGTCGAGGCCTTTTATCTCGGCATAGGTGTCGAGTTCGTTGAAATACGACACGCGCAGGGCGAGGTACGTGTTGGCGAACAGCTTCACCGCCTCCGCCTCCTTCAAGCCCATGAACAATGTCGGTATGTCTTCCTTTATTGCGCCTTCCTGAAGCAACCTTGCGAATGTGTGCGCCGCCTCTGTCAGTTGCTCAGGGTTGTTCACCTCGAACAGTTTCGGCGTCCCGACGATGATTCTTGAAGGATAGAGGTTGTCGTAAAGAGCCTTGCTCTCGCGAAGGAACTCCGGCGCGAATAGCAGCCGCAAGTCCTTGCCATAACGCTCGTACAGACGCTGGCAGTAACCCACGGGTATGGTGCTCTTTATCACCATTATCGCCTTCGGATTTATCCCTAACACTTTGTCTATCACGCTCTCCACCGCCGAGGTGTCGAAGAAGTTCTTCTGCGGGTCGTAGTTCGTCGGCGCGGCTATCACCACGAAGTCGGCGTCACGGTAGCCGTCCTCGGCGTCGAGTGTCGCACGGAGGTCGAGCGGCTTGTTCGCGAGATAGTCCTCGATGTAGTCGTCCTGTATCGGCGACTTTCTGTTGTTCACCAGATTCACGCGTTCGGGCACGATGTCAACCGCCGTCACGTGGTTGTGCTGCGCCAGCAATGTGGCGATTGAGAGACCTACATAGCCGGTCCCAGCTACTGCGATATTCATGTTATTAATCGTATTTGCTTAATAATCAAAAACTGAACTCCACCCTCAAAACTTGAAACCTCTAAATTCCTCAAACACTATTTCAACCAATTATTCTTGGGTGACGTTACATAACGTCAATATACAGCTTCGCCTTCTCAGTCACATCCTGAGCTGGCAGCTGTATGTCAATTCATAACAAAACTCATTGAGACACAAAACATTAAGGCAGAATCAGATTCACCTCAAAATTCTCAAGGCAGTTTTACATCAAAGTTGCAAATTTACACATTATATCAACATGTACGACATCTTTTTGTACATATTTTAAAATTAAGTAGGTGTTTTTTGGTTTTTGGCACAAAAAAAAAGACGGGCGACAAGGCGTCCGTCATCACAGCTGATGTGATTATCTTCCCATCAGATTTTTTATGCAAGCCTTCAGGCTGTCGGTCCAGTACGGCACCTCAACGCCGAAGGTCTGCTTGATCTTTGTCTTGTCGAGAACTGAATACGACGGGCGTACCACCGGGCTCGGGAATTCGTTGCTGTGGCACGGTCTCACGTCGCAGCCCGTCTGTCCGGAGAACTCCTGTATCATTTTCGTGAAGTCATACCAGCTGCACACGCCTTCGTTTGAGTAATGGTATATTCCGCTCACCGGTTTTTTCAAAATGGCGACAATCGTCTTGGCGAGGTCAAGGGCATACGTCGGCGTCCCTACCTGGTCGAAGACCACATTCAGCTGCGGTTTCGTCGCCGTCAGGTTAAGCATGGTCTTGCAGAAGTTCTTGCCGAACTCGCTGTACAGCCACGCCGTCCTGATAATCACGTGATTACAGCCTGAAGCGATGATGTTTTGTTCGCCGTGAAGCTTGGTGAGACCATATACGCCTGTCGGTGTACCTTTCTGGTCCTCCTTGCACGGGATGTTGTATGGCTCCTTCCCGAACACGTAATCTGTGGAGACATGCACCAGCAGGCCTCCAACCTCTTTCATCGCAACAGCCAGATTCTCAGGGGCCTTGGCGTTGAGAGCCTCGACCAGGTCGAAACGTTCAGGATCCTCGGCTGCGTCAACATTCGTCCACGCGGCACAATTGACTATCGCCTCAATTCTGTTAGCTGCGACGTATGCACGGATTGCCTCAAGATCAGTGATGTCGAGATGTTCATAGCCTTCGCACACGTCGGTGAAGAAATACCTGTCCCGACTGCCTTTGGCTGTGATTTGCATCTCATTGCCAAGCTGTCCGTTGGCTCCGGTCACAAGAATATTCATATCGTATGTTCTTGAATGTCAATGATTCAAGAATAATTGGTTTAATATTCGTCTTCGTGGAAAAAGAAATCATCCTTGGTCGGGTAGTCGGGCCAGAGGTCTTCTATTCTTTCGTAAACTTCACCTTCGTCCTCAATCTCCTGAAGGTTCTCTATGACTTCCTGTGGTGCGCCTGTGCGCATCGCCCACTCAAGGAGTTCCTCTCTTGTTGCCGGCCATGGAGCATCCTCCATTTTCGACGCTAATTCTAATGTCCAATACATGATTTTGTCTTTTATTTTTCGGGGTGCAAAAATACTACAAAAAAAAGTTTTGTCAAGTGTTTTTTTTACTTTTTTTAGAGGTTAAATAAGAAGTTGATTATCAAAAAAATTAACTAAAAATTTTACTCTCTGCCCTCAACACTTAACACTAATTTCTTTAATCTTTTAACTTTTCTCTTTCAACAGAATCAGCACTTCTCAGGCTGCCATCGTCTGTCGTTTTCGATGAACGTCCTCGACATCACGAAGAAGAAGTCGGAAAGTCGGTTCAGGTATCTAACAATCAATTCGTTGACCTCGTGTTCTCTGCTCATCCTCACCACGGCACGTTCAGCGCGGCGGCACACGGTGCGGCACACATGACAGTGTGAGGCGAGGATGTTGCCGCCGGGGACGATGAGGCTGTCCAAAGGCGGCAGTTTCGCACTTATCTCGTCGATGTTACTCTCGAGAGACTCCACGTCGTTTTCTGTCATCTGCGGAAGCTGTTTCCTCAGCTCACAGCCGTCGTCGGTGGCGAGCAGACACTCCATCACCATCAGCTTCTTCTGTATCTCGCAAAACTGCTCCTGAAACTGCTCCGTCGAGTCCATCAGCACAGCGATGAACGCGCTCAGCTCATCAATGGTGCCGTAAGCCTCAAGCCGCACGTCGTCCTTTCCGACACGCGTACCGTTCACTAACGACGTTGTACCATTGTCTCCCGTTTTTGTGTATATCTTCATAATCAACTATTTAAAAACTCAACTCTTCACTCTCAAAACTCCACTCTCAAAACTCCACTCTCAAAACTTCAAAACAAAGTGTTCCTTCTTCAGCCTCTCCATCACGAAGGCGAGTCCGAAGCTCCAGCAGTCGATGCTCAGGCTCACCTTGTCGCTCTTGCGCAACCGGTTCCAGTCGGCCTCGTCTTTTTTGCTTTTGTGAATACCCTTGACCACCATGATGCAGTCATCGGCCTTGAAAACCAATGGGTTGTCATTAACAAAGACCTTCAGTCTCCTGTTCAGCTCGTCTTCGCGCCCCTTCTTGGGGAGGTGCTTCAACACCTTGCTGTACAAATCAAAAACAAGAGGCGAATGGAGACGGAAATCCCCCTTCGCCTTTTGCAGATATTTGAAATAACTGACTATCATCGGTTATATCAGCAGAGATTATCTGCCAATCCTTTATTCTTTCACGAACTTCACGACTGACGCGCCGATCTTCGCGAAATAGACGCCGTTGCTGAGGTCTGAAATGTTGACGGTATTCTCACCGGCTTTCGACTCGACGCTCATCACCACGCGGCCTGTCATGTCGATGATTTCGACGGTGACATCGTTTTCGGCGTTGAACTTGAAGCAGCTTGTCGCCGGGTTCGGATAGATGCTGACTGCCATTTGGCTGACTTCATCAACTGCGTTGAAGCCTGTGCCATACACCTCAACGTCAGTGACTTCCCATGTTGAAGCGGCCGTCGCCGTTGACGTATATCTGAACGCGATATAGAGCTTGTATGAGCCTTCGACATTGAAATCAGCCGCACCCGACTCCTGCCACACATATCCGCCTTCCGACCATGCGAACTCTGACGTGATGTCCTGCCAGCTGTATTCCGTCGGGTCGCTGACGCCGTCGTATTCGCTCGACATCATTACTTTGAGTGCGTCGCCGTCGAAGTTAAAGCAGTTCAAGAAGCTGATTGTCACGTTTTTGTATGCGCCGTTTGCGAAGAGGTCCGGTGAGATGAGCCAGTCCTCGTTCACGTTTGAAGCGCCGCTTGCGTAGCCGCTCATCTTGGCGAAAGGAACGTTGTCATAGACAGATGTTGACCATTCCTGCTGTCCAGTGACATTGTAGGCTGTGAATGGTGCGAGGGAACCGTCGAAGTCAACATCAAGGAGGCAGTTGGAGTTAGCTGTGGTTGCTGATGCTGTCGGGTATGTGCCGTCGGTTTTGTAGTCGATGCCGTCGCCTGTGTTGGTAAACGGGAAGATCGCGAAGTTGTATGTGGTGTTGCCGGCGAGCTGTTTGAACTCGACTTCCGTGCCTGACATCACGTTGAATGCGATATTTCCGTCGGCTGCGTCGATGTCGTTGGCGACCGGCGTGCCGTCAGTCGGGACTGTTATTGTGCCTGTTGAGCCGAGCACGAGGTAGCCTCTCGGGAGCTGTGCGCCTGTCGCTGCCGCCCATGAGAGGTTGATGGTGTTGCGGTCGGCCTCGGCGGTGAAGTTTGTCGGATAGTTGCTCGGTTCCGGGTCGAGTGTCGGCTGTCCGCCGGCGACGAAGATATACACCGGAGCTGTAATGTTTGATGTCGGCTTGTAGCATCCGAACAAAGGAGAACCTGAATGGTTTATGTTGAAACGCATGTAGCACTGTTCAACACCGCCGTTCGATGTGAAAACACACGCGCCGTTGGTCATGCTGATTGTCCACTCGCCTTTGCTGTCGAGGTTGGTCTGTGTCTTGAGGTAGTTGCCGCCGCCTGCTGCGTAGAGGTAGCCGCCTTTGAGTTCATCGTAGAATGTCCATGCGCCTTCGCTGCCGCCCACCGTGAACTCGAACGGTTCCGTATCGCTGGTGGCTGACACTGCCACTGAGGTCGAGATTGAGCTGCCCGTCTGTGTCGTATAGACGGCATGACGGTTGTTTGACTTCTGATACGACATCATGAATGCAGAGTCAGCTGCGTCGTTATAGCCGACGAGAATGACTTTCGCCCCTTCGTATAGATCAGACGTTGAAGTCACCATGTTGTAAGTGTTTGTCTGTGCCATTGCACCGAAGCCCATTGTCAATATCAACAGGCAGAATAATAGTAAATTACGTTTCATAAGCATGTTGTTAATTTCTTTTAACTTTTAACTTTAATCTTTAAACTTTCTCAACTGATTTTATTTCCGGAAGGACGCTCTTGATGGTCTTCTCGATGCCGTTTTTCAGTGTCTGCATGCTGTGCGGGCAGTCACCGCAGGCGCCGGTCAGGCGCACCATGACGGTCATGTCGCCGGTGAGCTCGACGAACTCCACGCCGCCGCCGTCGGCTTTGAGATATGGCTCAATCTGAACGAGTATGTTCTTGATTTTCTTTATTAAAACTTCTCTTTCCATGACTAAAGGATTTCTTGGATAATGTTATTTGCAAGTTTATTGAACGCCGCCGTGACGGGTGAGCACGGGTTGTTGAAGGTGTAAGGCTGGCCTGTGTCGCCTGCGTTCGCCACTTTCTCGTCGATCGGGACCTGAGCGAGGAACGGGATTTCGAGTTCTTTCGCGAACTCGCGTCCGTGGCAGTCGCCGTAGATGTAGTATTTCTTCTCAGGCATGTCGGACGGCGTGAAGTAAGCCATGTTCTCGACGAGTCCGAGGATCGGGACATTGACGCCTTTGTGTTTGAACATCATGGCGGCGCGGCGCACGTCGGCGAAGGCCACCTTCTGCGGTGTCGTCACGATGACGGCCCCGTCGATGTTGTAGTTCTGTGCGATGCAGAGCTGTATGTCGCCTGTTCCCGGAGGCATGTCAACGACCATGAAGTCGATCTCGCCCCAGTCGGTGTCGCCCATGAGCTGCGTCAGCGCGCTCGACGCCATAGGCCCGCGCCAGATGAGAGGCTGGTCGGAATCGACCATGTTGCCGATGCTCATCAGCTTGATGCCGAACTTCTCGACAGGCACCATGATGGCCTTGCCGTCCTTGTCGTAGCATTCAGGCTGTGTGCCTTCCGTGCCGAACATGATCGGCACCGACGGCCCGTAGATGTCAGCGTCGAGCAGACCGACTCTGAAGCCCTGCAACGCGAGCGCGATGGCGAGGTTAGCCGAGACTGTCGATTTTCCGACACCGCCCTTGCCCGACGCGACGGCGATGATATGATGAACCTTGCTGAGGTTGTTCGGGATCTCCTCCGCGATGATGTCAACCTTGACTCCCTTGAAGGCCTCCTCCAGGGCGTTTCTTGCCGAATCAATCAAAAACTGGTTTTTCTCATCACCGAGTTTTTCAAAATAGAGATGGAACCTGATGAGGTCAACGCCTGTTTCAAGTTCCTTAACCATCTCCAAATCAACGATGTTGCTTCCTTTCGGGAAATAAACAACGTTTCTCAAGACTTCAATTACATTCTGTTTTGCTGGTATCATTATGTGAAAATTAATCTAACTTTAAAAGAGGTGCAAAGATACAAATTATTTTAAATGACGCACAAAATATTTAAAACTTTTGGAGACGCGTCACGGTGTGTATCTGCATTCTGAAACGTCATTCTCTGTTTTTCGAGTCGATTAAGATGGTGACCGGGCCGTCGTTGATGAGTTCGACCTGCATATCGGCGCCGAACTCGCCGCTTAGGACGGTAAGGGCAGATACTTCGGCCAACCGTTTGAGGAACAGCTCATAAATTGGAATCGCGTGTTCGGGCCGTGCTGCGCGGATGAAGCTCGGACGGTTGCCTTTCTTCGTCATCGCGTGAAGCGTGAACTGACTGACGACAAGGAACGCGCCACCCACCTGACCGATGTCGAGGTTCATCGCTCCGTTTTCATCTTCAAAGATGCGCAGTTTCGACACTTTTTGGCAAAGCCATTCCACATCATCTTGATTGTCAGCGTCTTCGACACCGATAAGAATCATCATTCCTTTTCCTATCTCCGACTTCAGAACGCCCCCGATTGTCACCGAGGCGCGTGAAACACGTTGAATTACAAGCCTCATTTTTAAAATTTTTGCAAAGATAGTGATTTTTAAAATTCTCAAATTCAAAACACTCTCATTTGTAAAAATTATGTAATTTTGCAGCCGTTATGGAAACAAAAAGACAACAGAAAATTTCCAAGTTAATCCAGAAGGAACTTGGTGAGATATTTCAGAGAGAAATAAGGACAAATGGCAATGTAATGATCACTGTGACAAAGGTTAACGTCACTTCCGACATGTCGTACGCACGTGTTTACCTGAGCGTTTTCGGGCCGAGCCATGAGGCGAAAGCCAATGTCGTGAAAGAGGTCAACGAGATGAGCCGTTACCTCCGCGGACTCCTCGGCGGTCGCGTCGGCAAGCAGCTCCGCATCATCCCGGAACTGCAGTTCTTCGAGGACGACTCTCTCGACTACATAGAGAACATCGACAACCTGCTTAGGAGTTGAAAGTTTGAAAGTTATAAAGTTTATAAAGTGTGGAGGGTTGAGAGTTGAGAGTGAAGTTATTATTTAAGAGCTGAAAAAATGTTTGTAAATCTGCGAGACAGGGATTCATGAAGTTACCACTTTTCATAGCGCAACGTTATCTTCTCGCGAAGAAGAGCCACAACCTCATCAACATAATCACTTGGATATCAATTGTTAGTGTTGGTGTGGCGGCTTTCGCGATGATTTTTGTGCTGTCGGTGTTCAACGGTTTCAACGTGGTCATCTCCGACTCGATTCACAAGTTTTCGCCCGACCTGCGGGTCACTGCCGTGAAAGGCAAGACCGTGGACCTTCGGGAGTTTCCTTTTGACAAGATAAAAAACGTGAAAGACGTTGATTACGTGCTGCCTACGATAACCGAAGACGCGCTTTTCCGCAATGCCGAGAAGCAACAAATCGGGCAGATCAAGGGCGTGCCTGACGAGTATGAAGACATCGGCCGCATCAGAGGCACGATGCTGGGCAACAAGGGATTCCGGCTTCGCAGAGATGAGGTCAACTTCGGGACACCCGGCACAGGCATGGCGTATTTTCTCGGGATAAACCCCAACAGGCCTTACACCGTAGTGCAGGTATATGTGCCACGACGCGGCAACGCCTCTTCATTCAACCTCGAAAACAGCTTTAACACCGGACAACTATATGTCAATCAATGTTTTTCAACACAACAGGAAGTTGACGACAAGCTCATCCTCGCGCCGTTCCGGTGGCTCTCCGGCCTCATGGACTACGACAGCCTCTCGTCAGATGTGGAGGTCTTCATTTCGGCAAACGGCAACGATGCCACACGGAAAATCAACGCGGCGAAGAAAGAGATACGCAAGATCCTCGGACCGGAGTATAAAGTCGATGACCAATATGAACAGCAAGCTACTCTCTATAAAATGATGAAGTCGGAGAAACTCGCTGTCTATCTGATACTTACATTCATTCTTATAATGGCCACGTTCAACGTCACAGGCTCTCTCTCAATGCTAATCATTGAGAAGAAGAAAGACACCGGCACGTTGCGTGCCATGGGCGCCGACAACTCCTTGATACACAAGATATTCCTCAACGAAGGGACGCTCATCTCCATCGTCGGTGGCATCATCGGACTGCTGTTAGGCATCGTGGCTGTGTTGCTGCAACAGTACGTCGGCATCATCCGCCTCGGCGATGGCTCTGGAAGCTATATCATTGATTATTATCCCGTTGCTCTTAAATTAACCGACATCATCGTGGTGTTTGCCACAATCAGCGTGATTGGCGGGATAGCGGCGTGGGCCACGGCGAAGGTGGCGATGTCTAAAATATGCCCCGAAGATTCCGCAGATTGAACGCAGATTTTGACAACAAATCACATGGATGTTTTTTCCGAGATGTAGTTTTCACCTGACGGATATATGTTGAACGAGTTGATATACAAGGCTAAATCTGAAAATTTCTCAACCACAGGCCGAGAAATCATGACCTCATATATTTTCATTTTTATGCAAGTCGTGGTACGTGTTTATCAATAATTTTCTATACTCTTCCAATGTTACAGCCCCTTCTAATTCTTTGATTGCCATTGGATCATCCACAGTCTTCACGCGTCCGTCCGCATGTCTTTTGACTGTCACCTTTGAAAGTGTTTTGCTATGTTCAAACATGTTTTTGATTCTTTGAAATTTCTGCAAAGGTACACATAAAATCTTTATTATGTTGCGTCTTTAAAGATTTTTTAATGTTACTCATTGTTCAACATGTTGGTCAGCTCAACGAACTCGGCGACAGAGAGTTGCTCGGGACGTTTGTCAAATATCTCGTTTTCAATCATTTCGGCTGGTATCAGCGAGCGCAGGGAGTTGCGCATCGTCTTGCGCCGCTGGTTGAAGGCTTGTTTCACGACTGTCACGAAGAGCTTCTCGTTGCAGCCGAGTTCCTTCACGCCGTTGCGTTTCAGCCTTATCACCGCCGACTTCACCTTGGGCGGCGGATTGAACACGTTCTCATGCACGGTGAACAGATATTCGATGTCATACCACGCCTGGAGCAGCACGCTCAGGATGCCGTATGTCTTGCTCCCAGGCCCGGCGGCCAAACGCTCCGCCACCTCTTTCTGAACCATGCCCACCGACTCCGAGACACAATCGCGGTATTTCAGGATCTGGAAGAAAATCTGCGACGAGATATTATACGGGAAATTGCCAATCACCGCCACGTCATTTTTCCCGTCGACAGCCAGAGAAGCGATGTCGTATTTCAGGAAGTCGCCGAAGACGATGTGCCCATCAAGCACCGGGAACTTCTTCAGCAGATAATCGACCGACTCGCCGTCAATCTCAACGACTTTCAGTTTATCTAATTGGTCTTCAATGATATACTGTGTCAGCACGCCCATGCCAGCTCCGACTTCAATGACCACGTCGTGGTCTTTTCCCAACGCCCCGACGATGTTTCTGGCGATGTCGAGGTCAACGAGGAAATGCTGTCCCAAGGCTTTTTTCGGCTTGACGGCGTTAAGTTTTGTGTAGTCTCCCATATTTTTCATTTTAAATCGTCACGGAGGCGGCGGTAGCTCTTCCGCGCCTGCGCCACATATACCGAGGCGGTGTAATAATCGAACAATTTTGCGTAGCACTCCATCGCGTCGGCTTTTCTGTCGAGCTGGTTTTCAAGGAGTTGCGCGTCTTCCATCAAGGCTTCGTCGGCGAGATAGCTGTCTTGATACCCTTCAAAAACGCGGTGGTAGAGGCTGTCGGCCATGGCGAAGTCGCCTGTCGCGCATGCCATCTTCGCCTTTCGGTAAAGCAGATTCGGCATACTCACCTCATTCGGGTTGTAGGCGTTTATGGAGTCAAGCATCTGATTGGCAAGGTCATAGCGATGTTGATAGATGTAATAGTCGGCTTTGGCGAGCCGTCGGAGCGCTATTGTGTCGTATTCGAGGTTGTCGCTGATGGTGAGCGAGAGCGTCATGGCGTCGTTGGCGATGAGTTTCGAGGTGGCCGCCTTCAGGATGCCGAGCGCGGCCTGCGCCCACTCGAACTCGCCTATGAAATAACGCAGCTGCCCGTTCTTGAACCTCGCCTCGTGCGCTATCGGGTCGTTCTTCATCGACTTCTCAATCTGCGAATACAGCAGCGTCGCCTCCCACACCTCGTCCCTATATAAATATATGTCGGCGAGTTCCATCTTCAGCGCGGCGTTGTCAGATGGCAGGAAGCCGAGCTGCAAGGCTTTGTCTATCAATGCAATGGCCTCATCGGGACGGTCAAGCTCGTAGGCGAGGATGTGCGCCTGCACCGTCATCAGCGGCTTGGTGTCGCGGTAAAAGCCGATCTCGTCGAACACCTTTGTTATCTCACTTGAGATGTCCTCGTAAAACCGTCTGTCGCGCCCGCCTTCCGCGACGGCTTTCTTATATCGGCTCTCCAACAGTCCGACCTTCGCCTCAATATAAAACACGCCCTGATGCGACTTCTCCGCCACATATTCAAAGCCATCGATGGCGATGTCAAACTGCTGATTGTCAGAGGCTATATGACAAATATTCAGAATATCGTTCTCGTAATCGCCTTTTCTTCTGTCGAGTGCCTTGAGCTGCATCAGCGTCAGGTCGTAGTCTTTCTGCTGAAGCGAAAACCACATCAGAAGCTGCGAAAACTCCTCATTTTCAGGGTTCTCCTGTGATTTTTCGAGCAAAGCCATCCTCATCACATCACTCACGTTGCCGTTCATGTCGTACATCAGAAGTACGCGAAACTGATTTTTCACGTTATCGTAATGTCTCGCATCCTCTTGTAAATCAAGCAGATAATATTTTATTGTATTTTCAAAATCAAGAATTGAGTTGTAAGTGTAGGCTTTTTCCGTGTAGAAATTATATTGAATATTGCTGCTTTTCGCGCCTTTGTCGAGCAACGCTATGGCTGCATCGGTGAAGTTACGCTTTCTCAAAAGATTGGCAACCTCAACAATCGAATTTCTGTTTTCAGGGACGTCTTTCACAATCTTTGCGACATATTTTTCAGCCTTGTCTTTTTCGCCGTTTTGGACATAGACGTACGCCAGATCGACGCGCGACTTCCACGCTGTCGGGTTGGCTTTCAGAAACGGCTTGAGGTTGTCTTCAGCCTTGTCGTAATTGCCTGTAAGTATCAGACAGTCAATGAAGTTATTAAAAAACTGCTGTCGTTTTGTATCTTTATAAAGTTGTTGGAAGATGTCGGCGGCCTTCTCGTAATCTTTCTTGTTGTAAAACTCGTATGCGAGTTGCTCGTTAGTCCTTACTGTCGGATCCTTGCCACCTATAAGCACTTGTGCATCAATGTTATAAGAGACGACAAATGACATCGCGAGAAACAATGTCATCATCACAAAACGTATCGGCCGGGGAATCCGCATCATTTCACGAATTTCTTTGCGAATCGTCCTTGTTCGTCGAATTTCTCCTGAAAATAATTCACTTGCGCCTCAAGTTTCCTCAGCGCAGCTTCTTCATCAGCAATGTATTTCGTCACCTTTTCCGCGTCGAGGATGCCGGAGTCGATGTCATCCTTGAGGTTCGCAAGCTGCTGCCGCGAATAGCTGATGTCGTCCTGCATTATCGGGCGCATCGTCTCAAGTTGTTGAAGATATGCACCCATGAGTTCGAGCGGTTCTCTGTCTTCTTCGGTACGGGGCAAGATGGTGTCTAACGCCATGTATTTCCCGACAAGCGCGTTAAAATCCTCATTATAAAGAACTTCTAAATGTCTCTCCGCCTTCGAGAGTCGTTCCTGCATTGAGACAATCTGGTCTGACGGCGACTTGGACGTGCAAGCCGCCATCAGAAACAGAGCTGTTACTGTTAATATTTTACTTGATGATTTCAAAGCCTGTGTATGGTTGAAGTGCCTTAGGAATTAAAATGCCGTCTTCTGTCTGGTTGTTTTCGAGCAACGCCGCCACGATTCTCGGCAATGCCAACGCGCTGCCGTTAAGAGTATGAGCCAGCTGTATGTTGCCGTCTTTGTCTTTGAACCTGAGTTTCAATCTGTTAGACTGGAAGGTCTCGAAGCAGGAAACTGAGCTGACCTCAAGCCAGAGTTGCTGTGCCGCCGACCACACTTCGTAGTCGTAGGTCATTGCCGATGTCCAGCTCATGTCGCCGCCGCAGAGACGCAGCACATGGAACGGAAGCTCGAGTTTGCGGAGCAGGTTGGCGACGTGTTCTTTCATCGCCTCAAGGCGTTCGTATGAGTTGTCGGGATGAGCGATCTCGACGATCTCCACTTTGTCGAACTGATGCAGACGGTTGAGGCCGCGGACGTTCTTGCCCCATGAGCCGGCTTCACGGCGGAAGCAGTTGGAGTAGGCCACCGTCTTGATCGGCAACTGGCTTTCCTGAACGATCTGGTCGCGGAAGATGTTCGTCACCGGCACCTCGGCTGTAGGGATCATATACATCTTATCTAACGGGACGGCGTACATTTGTGCTTCTTTATCAGGGAGTTGTCCTGTCGCGTATGCCGATGCCTCGTTCACGAGAATCGGGGGCTGCACCTCGAAGTAGCCGTCGGCCACCGCCTCATCCAAGAAGAAGTTGATGAGGGCGCGTTGCAGACGTGCGCCTTTACCTTTATAGAATGGGAATCCTGCGCCTGTGACCTTGTTACCGAGTTCAAAATCAGCGAGTTGATATTTATTGAGAAGCTCCCAGTGAGGAAGTGCGTTTTTCGGTAGTTCCGGCATCTTGCCCTCTTCGCTGACGACGAGGTTGTCGGCGGCAGTCCTGCCGCGTGGGACAAGGAGGTTCGGGGTGTTCGGTATCTCCACCAACTTACTGTTAATCAGGCGTTTCACCTCTTCGAGGCGTTCGCCTTTCACTTTTGTGAGTTCTTTCAGTTCGGCGACGCGAGCCTTCAGCGGGGCGGCTTCGGCAGCCTTGCCCTGCTTGCAGAGGTCACCGACCTGACGCGCGATTGAATTTGCTTCGGCCAAAGCCTCGTCGTTTTCCTGTTGTGTCTTACGGCGCTCATCGTCCAAGGCAAGAATCTCGTCGAGCAGCTCGAAACGTGTGAAGTTCTTGATACTCAGACGATTGATACATTCTTCTTTATGTTCTCTGATATAAGGAATTGTTAACATGACTATATGAAAATTTCGCGTGCAAAGGTAACAAAAAACTTTATTACCTGACCACCTTTTTTATTATTTTTAATTCAATTTTTACCTTTAACGGCTTTCCGTCTCTAAATATTTTTTTTCTTATCGACATCAACGCCGACAGCGGCAAGTCTTTCCACGAAGCGAAAACAAAAGACCCGGCCGCTGATGCGGTCGGGTCTTGTTTCTGCTCGTTATCTTGAAACGACTTATTCTGTGACTTCAGCCTCCACCGGGATGACTGAGACGTATGAGCGGTCGTCTCTCTTCTTACGGAATTCCACGATGCCGTCTGTAAGGGCGAACAATGTGTGATCTTTGCCCATGCCGACGTTTTCACCTGGATTGTGTTTTGTGCCGCGCTGACGAACGATGATGTTACCAGCGATAACTGCCTGTCCACCGAAAACCTTTACTCCGAGTCGTTTGCTATGTGATTCACGACCGTTTTCTGAACTACCAACGCCTTTCTTGTGTGCCATAACTTCTTGATTTTTTAGGTTAATTATTCAGTGATGTTTTCGATGCTGATTCTGCTCAAACACTGGCGGTGGCCATTGAGTTTCTGATAGCCTTTTCTTCTTTTCTTCTTGAAGACCAAGACTTTGTCAGCTTTGAGATGTTCAATGATTTTAGCATCAACTTTGGCACCTTGGAGGACGGGGGCGCCAACCCTTGTGTTGCCGTCATTGTCGATCAACAACACCTTGTCGAAAGTCACTGTGCTTCCGATTTCGCCGTTCAGACGGTTGCAATAAATCTTGTCACCATTGCTGACTCTGAACTGCTGCCCTGCGATTTCTACGATTGCGTACATTATTTTGTATTAATTAGAAATTTGAAAATTTTCGAGCTGCAAAAGTACAACAAATTTTGATACACACAACATTTTTCTGAAAATTAATTTTCCTGATGACTGCCGTTCTGAATACAACAGAAAATTCAATATTTTTCCCCACCTGAATGAAATTTTTTGTATTTTTGCAACTGATTTTCAGTTACAAAAAATGAGCAAAAAGCGATACAAAGATTACTGATGTTACCAAAAGATTTCACGTTTACCGAGTTGGAGTCTTTACTGATACAATTAGGTTTTGAAATTGACAATAAAGGCAGAACGTCCGGTTCACGAATAAGATTTTATAATCCGGAAAAACAGATGCAGTATTTGGCTCATAAACCACATCCATCGTCAGTTATCAAGGAAAAGGCGTTGAAAGACATTGTTTCATACTTACAAGAAAACAAATTAATTAAAAAATGGAGACATTAAAATACAAAGGGTTTATTGGCAGCATTGAGGCAGAACTCGATGATGACACATTATATGGGAAAGTTCTTGGTCTTGATAAAAAAACTCTGATAACGTACGAAGGCAAGACCTTGACAGAACTAAAGAAAGATTTCAAAAATGCGATTGACGACTACATAGAACACTGCAAGGAAAACGGACTGGAATTCCACAAGTCGTACAGTGGCAGCTTCAACATCCGCATTCCGGTTGACCTTCATGCCAGAATTGCGGCAATGGCACAATCTGAAGGCATATCACTCAACGCTTTCGTGAAGGAAAGCCTTATGAGAGCGGTCATGTAAAATTTTCCAATCTTTCCGTTTTTCATGCGCTATTATTTCGTATTTTTGCGCTTTGAAATATTTTGATTATATGGTAATCTTTTTCGAAAACCCTCAAAAGACAATCATCGCAGTACAATGCGCTGAAAATCCTTCAAGACAGGATATAACAAAATTCATTTGGCTTTTTGATAATGCAAAACAGATTGACAGTCAGTCCGTTGAAGGTTATTTCTTCGGTCCGCGCCGTGAGATGATAACCCCGTGGAGCACCAACGCTGTGGAAATCACACAGAACATGGGCATCAAAGGCGTGGTACGCATCGAGCAATATTTCCCGGTAAAGGAAACCGACAACAGCTTCGACCCGATGCTTCAGGCGAAATACCACAACCTCGACCAGAACGTGTTTTTCGTTGACATCAAACCTGAACCGCTAAAGTATATCACTGATATTGAGGAATATAACCAGAAGGAAGGCCTCGCTCTGAGTCAGGAGGAAATCGATTATCTGAAAGGCATCAGCAAGAAGATAGGCCGCGGCCTCACCGACTCCGAGGTCTATGGCTTCGCGCAGGTGAACTCGGAGCACTGCCGCCACAAGATCTTCAACGGCTCGTTCATCATCGACGGCAAGGAGATGCCGGAGACGCTTTTCGCGCTCATCAAGAAGACCTCGAAAGTGAACAAGAACAGGCTCGTCTCGGCATATAAAGACAACGTGGCGTTCATCCTCGGCCCGAAGGTGGAGCAGTTTGCGCCGGCGACGCAGCACAAGGCCGACTATTTCAGAATCAAAGACATAGACACCGTCATCTCGCTCAAGGCGGAGACGCACAACTTCCCGACGACGGTCGAGCCGTTCAACGGGGCGGCCACCGGCACCGGCGGCGAGATACGCGACCGTCTCGCGGGCGGACGCGGCAGCATACCGCTGGCGGGCACCGCCGTATATATGACCTCGTACCCGCGCAACGACAGCTCACGCGAATGGGAGGACAGCTTCAAGGAACGCCCGTGGCTCTATCAGACACCTGAAGAGCTGCTCATCAAGGCGTCGAACGGAGCCTCCGACTTCGGCAACAAGTTCGGACAGCCGCTCATCAACGGATCGCTGCTGACCTTCGAGCACTCCGAAGGCGAAGGCGGCGACTTCGGCTACGACAAGGTCATCATGGAGGCGGGCGGCATCGGCTTCGCCCCCGTTGACGACAGCATCAAGGAAGACCCGGAGCCGGGCGACCTCATCATAGTACTCGGTGGCGACAACTACCGCATCGGCATGGGCGGCGCGGCAGTCTCGAGCGTCGGCACCGGACAATACTCCAACGCCATCGAACTCAACGCCGTGCAACGCGCCAACCCGGAGATGCAGAAACGCGTCGCCAACGTCATACGCGCCATGGTTGAGAACGACAGCAACCCCGTGCGCTCCATCCACGACCACGGCGCCGGCGGACACCTCAACTGCCTCTCCGAACTCATCGACAAGAGCGGCGGCGTGGTGTATGTTGACAACCTCCCTGTCGGCGACCCGACACTCTCCGACAAGGAGATAATCGGCAACGAGTCGCAGGAAAGAATGGGACTCCTTGTGAATAAAGCAGATACGGAAGTCATACGCCTCACCGCGGAACGCGAACGCGCACCTTATTACATGGTGGGCGAATCGACCGACGACCAACGACTCCGTTTCATCCGCAAAAACGGCGTCAACCCGATAGACCTCAGTCTGTCTGACTTCTTCGGAAGCGCACCGAAGACCGTCCTGACCGACACCAACATCGACTATCAGTTCAGACCTGTTGAATATAAATCAAATAAGTTCGTTCAATATCTGCAAGACGTGCTTCAGATAGAGGCAGTGTCGTGCAAGGACTGGCTCACCAACAAGGTTGACCGTTCCGTCACCGGACGCGTCGCCATGCAGCAGTGCGCCGGCGCCATACAGCTGCCTCTCAACAATTTAGGCATCATGGCGTTGGACTATCAGGGCGTGCGCGGCATAGGAACGGCATTGGGACACGCCCCGGCTGCGGCGTTGATTTCACCGGAATCCGGATCACGTCTCTCTGTGGCAGAGGCACTTACAAACCTCGTCTGGGCACCGGTCGAAGAGAACCTCAAAGGCGTCTCGTTGAGCGCCAACTGGATGTGGCCGGCCAAGAACACAGGCGAGAATGCACGTCTCTACAGAGCAGTCAAGGCATTGAGCGACTTCTGCCTCGCCCTCGGCGTAAACGTCCCGACAGGAAAAGACTCACTGTCGATGACACAGAAATATCCTAACGGACAGAAAGTCCTTGCCCCCGGCACCGTCATCGTGACGGCAGCCGGCGAAGTGACCAACGTGAAGAAAGCGGTGAGACCTGTGGTAAAAACCGACAACGACACCAGACTTCTCTACATCGACTTCTCAAAAGACAGCTTCAAACTCGGCGGCAGCAGCTTCGCCCAGACATTGAGCAGAATAGGCGACGAGACACCAGATGTAAAAGACACTGAATATTTCAAACTGTGTTTCAACACCTTGCAACAACTCATCGAAAAAGGTCTGGTTCTTGCCGGACACGACGTCTCGGCCGGCGGTCTCATCACCACCTTGATCGAGATGACATTCGCCAACTGCGAAGGCGGCCTCAGCGTTGACCTCAGCGCATTTGGCAAGAACGACCTCATCAGCGTGGCGTTCAGCGAGCAGCCGGCGGTGGTCATTCAGGTCAAAGACAACACCGTTGAGAAGATTCTCAATGACAACAATATTGAATATCAAATAATTGCAAAGCCGATAGACGAGCGTGTCATCGCATTGAAGAAAGGACAGGAGAATTACAGTCTCGACATCGACTCATTGCGTGACCTTTGGTACAAGAGTTCGTATCTGCTTGACGCGAGACAGAGCGGCGAGCAGAAAGCCCGCGAGCGTTTCAGGAACTACAAGAAACAGGATCTGCGTTATGACTTCGGCAGGTTCACCGGCAAGGCGTCCGACCTCGGCATCGACATGCACCGCCGCACACCGTCGGGCATCAAGGCGGCCATCATCCGCGAGAAAGGTGTCAACGGCGACCGCGAGATGGCGTATGCCCTCTACCTCGCCGGCTTCGATGTGAAGGATGTCCACACCACCGACCTCATCAGTGGAAGGGAGGACCTCACCGATGTCAACATGATTGTATTCGTCGGCGGCTTCAGCAACTCCGACGTCCTCGGCTCCGCGAAGGGCTGGGCGGGCGCGTTGCTCTTCAACGAGAAGGCACGCAACGCCATCATGAACTTCTACAAGCGTCCCGACACGATGAGCCTCGGCGTCTGCAACGGCTGCCAGCTCATGACAGAGCTGCATCTCATCTATCCCGACCACGATGAACACATCAGGATGCTGCATAACGACTCGCATAAGTTCGAGTCTGGCTTCGTGAATATCAACATCGGATACAGCAACAGCATCATGTTGTCGAGCCTGAAGGGGCGGCGTCTCGGCGTATGGATCGCCCACGGCGAGGGCAAGTTCAGCTTCCCGTACTACAAGGACAAATACAACATCGCGATGAGCTACAGCTTCGACGAATATCCTGGCAACCCCAACGGCAGCGACTGGTCAGTGGCGGCGGTATGCTCCAACGACGGCCGTCATCTCGCCATGATGCCTCACCTTGAGAGAGCCTTCCTGCCGTGGCAGTGGCCTTATTACCCTGAGGAAAGGAAGAACGATGAGGTCAGCCCGTGGATCGAGGCATTCGTCAACGCATTGAATTGGATCAAGAGTAACAAGAATTGATGAGAAACGACGTCCCGCCCAGATTGTTCGACCTGGTGTCATACTATATTAATAGGTATGGTGACCATCATGACTGCCTTTTTGGAGGCAAGGTGAACGGCAAATGGGTGAGATACGACGGTGTGTCATTCAAGGAGACCACCGACAACATCAGCTACGGGCTTCTGAAGCTCGGCGTGAGGCGCGGCGACCGCATCGCGTTGATTGCCAGCAACTGCCCAGAATGGAACATGATTGACTTCGCCGTCCAGCAGATCGGCGCAATCTGCGTCCCGATATACCCGACAATCAGCCAAAGCGACTACGAATACATCTTCCGTCATTCGGAAACGAAAATCGCATTTATATATAACAAGCTGATTTTTAACAAGATAAAAGAAATCTCAGGAGACATTTCTTTTGTTGAGTCAATATTCTCAATCAGGCCGACCGAAGGCGTGAAGCCTCTCTCGGAACTCATCGAACTCGGCAGGGCGAATCAGGACAGGGCAGCACTTGAAGCCATTGAGAATGAGATAAATACGGACGACATCGCCACCATCATCTACACGTCGGGCACGCTCGGCCTCCCGAAAGGCGTGATGCTCACCCACGACAACATCCTGTCGATGGTCAGGAACCTGTGCCCCGTCTATACCGTCGATGAGACACACGACTCGATAAGCTACCTTCCACTCAGCCACATTTACGAGAGGGCGATAATATATTGCCACGTCTATCTCGGCACAGCCACATATTATGTTGAGAACATCGGCACGATTCTCAATGACATTCAAGACATCAAGCCGAAGTCATTCTCATCGGTGCCGCGTCTCATCGAGAGGATTTTCTCGAACATCATGCGAAACGGGCGGAAGCTGAAAGGGCCGCAGAAGAGGCTGTTCGATTGGGCGATGCTCCTTGCGGAGAGATACGACGAGACAGGAAAAGACAACGGGTATTTTTACAAGAAAGAGCTTAAGATTGCCGACAGGTTGTTTTACGGCAAGGTGCGTGAGCTGTTCGGCGGCAGGCTTGAGTTCATCATCGTCGGCGGCGCGTCGATACAGCCGAGATTAGTGAAGGTCTTCAGCGCGTTTGGCATCCCTATTGTGGAAGGTTACGGCCTCACCGAGACATCACCTGTGATTGCCACAAACAGTCTGGTCACAGGCAAGATAAAAGCCGGAACCGTCGGCGAACCGCTTGTAAATCAGACAGTCAAGATTGCAGAAAACGGCGAGATACTTGTCAAGGGCGACAATGTCTTCACAGGATATTACAAAGATGATGAGAAGACGCGCGAGGCCATCGACGCCTACGGGTTCTTCCACACCGGCGACCTCGGCGAGTTTGACAACGACGGGATGTTGAGGATTACCGGCAGGATAAAGGAGATTTTCAAGACCTCGATGGGCAAATATGTCAGCCCTGCGTTGCTTGAAAGCAAGATATGCGAGTCGCCTCTCATCTCACAGATAATGGTAGTCGGCGAGAACCAGAAATTCGCCGGAGCGCTTATCGTTCCGAACTTCGATTATGTGAAGGCATGGTGCGAGGAGAACGGCATAGCATTTGTATCCAACAAGGAATCGATTAAGAATCAAGATGTTGTGAATTGTTTCCGCAATGAGATAGCGAAGTATAACAAAGAGTTTGGCGACTACGAGCAGATCAAGAGGTTTGAGTTGATTGACCATGAATGGAGCATCGAGGCCGGTGAGATGACGCCGAGTCTGAAGTTGAGGCGCAGTGTGATCATTGAGAGGCACGCCGCGGAGATTGAGAGGATATTTTCGGAGTGATTTTCACATCATCAGCTTGTAAATCATCTCGCGGTAAAGCTCTTTCTGGTCAATGTCGCCGACACCGTAACCCTTTGATTTCAAGTCGAACTCGCGCAGGACAGCGATGTTTTCGACACATTTCTTTATTGAATAACGACGCGCCGCCTCAAGGTAGTCGCTGACGAAAAACGGATTCACTCCGATGACGCTGGCAACCGCGTTCTTGCTTTTGTCTGACGAATAATGCAGTTTCAGGAGCTTGCAGTAATAGCCGTAAAGTATTATCACTGAAGCGATTAATGGGTTGTCTTTAGGGTTGTCGCCGAAATAGTTTATGATTTGCACAGCCTTGGCGAAGTCGCCGTAGCTGATGGCTTTCTGTAGCTCGAAGATGTTGAAATCCTTTGAGATTCCGATGTTGTATTCAACGTCGTTGTCGTCAATCTCCTTTTTCTGCGGCACGGCGACAATCAGCTTCTCAAGCTCGTTTTTGATTTTATGCAAGTCGGTGCCGAGAAAATCGGCGAGCATCTGGCACGCTTTCTGAGAGATGCGGTAGTTGCGGCTGCCGAGATAATTGACAATCCATTGCGGTATGGCGTTGTCGTACAGCTTCTTAGACTCAAAAAGCACATGGTTTTTCTCAAGAGTCTTGGCGAGCTTCTGTCGTTTGTCGAGTTTCTTGTATTTGTAATTGATGACAAGAATCGTGGTCTGCGGAATGAGTTCGAGATAAGGCTCCATCTCCTCGATATTCTTCACATCCTGCGCCTCTTTCACGATGACAACCAAATAGTTACCCATCATCGGATAGTTACGCGCCTGCGTCACAATGTCGTGTACGTTGACGTCTTTCCCGTAGAGAATGACCTGATTGAAGGCCTTGTCGGCTTCGTCGAGGACGGTGCTTTCTATCGCGTCGCTGATTGAGTCGATGAAATAAGGCTCCTCGCCCATCAGGAAATACACCGGATGGTAGATTTGTTTTTTTATGTCGGAAAGGATCTGTTCGTATGTCATCAGAACTTCAAGTGTTTGAGAGTCAATCCGTTGTTTATGATTTGCTGGAGAGCCTGGATGCCGATTTTGATATGGTTTTCGACATAGAGACTGTTGACGCGTTTGTCGCTTTCCTCGGTCTTGACGCCTTCCGGTGTCATCGGCTGGTCGGAGATGAGCAGCAGTGCGCCGGTCGGGATTTCGTTGGCGAAGCCGCAGGTGAAGATTGTCGCGGTCTCCATATCGACGGCCATGCAGCGTGTCTTCGCGAGGTATTCCTTGAAGCGGTCGTCGTGCTCCCACACGCGGCGGTTGGTGGTATAGACAGTGCCGGTCCAGTAGTCGCAGCCGTTGTCGCGGATGGTTGTCGATATTGCCTTTTGCAGCATGAACGACGGCAGTGCTGGCACCTCGGGCGGCATGTAGTCGTTCGACGTCCCTTCGCCGCGTATCGCCGCTATCGGGAGCATCATCGTCCCGACGGTGTATTTCGCGCGGACAGCGCCGCATTTGCCGAGGAAGAGCACGGCCTTCGGCTTTATCCCGCTCAGCAAATCCATGACCGTCGCGGCGTTGGGGCTCCCCATACCGAAATTTATCATCGTGATGTCACCGGCGGTTGCGCAAGGCATCGAGCGGTCGGCACCGACAACCGGCACATCGTTCCATTCGGCGAAAAGCTCAAGATATTTCTTGAAATTCGTCAGAAGAATGAATTCTCCGAAAGCATCAAGACTCTGTCCGGTATAGCGAGGCAGCCAGTTTTGGGTTATTTCCTGTTTTGTTTTCATGACAATGAAAAATTTCGTGCAAAGATACAGATTTTTCTCACTGATTTTCCATGACCTGTTTAAAATATCTACAGGAAATCAGCGTTAATCTTCGCGACATTTATTATTTTTGCAAAAATTTTTAAGAGAAATGGCAATATTGTTTGAAAGTTTGGTTTTCGGTCCGATTCGCAGCCGTCGTCTCGGCAACTCATTGGGAATCAATCTTATGCCAACGGTCGGGAAGATATGCACCTTCAACTGCGTCTATTGCGAATGCGGTTGGAACCCCGAACACAGAAACGAACACGCGCATTTGGCGACGCCGGAAGAATATGAAATGACATTGGAGAACGCCCTGAAAGAACTCGTCGGCACACCGAAAGAACCCGACAGCATCACATTTTCGGGCAACGGAGAACCGACGCTGCATCCCGATTTTCCGGAAATTATTGACATAACAATAAGATTAAGAGACAAATACATCCCAAAGGCGGTCGTAAGCGTGCTGACAAACGGCACACGCATCCACGACGAGAGAATCTTCAACGCATTGAAAAAAGTCGATAACAACATCTGCAAACTCGACGGCGGAAGCCTCGACACCATCAATAAAATCGACCAGCCTAACGTAAATATCAACCTTGAACAATATATCAGCGACTTGCAACATTTTGACAGTCAGGTTATTATACAGACACTTTTCCTTCGCGGAAGTCACGGCGGAAATGTCATCGACAACACCACCGAAGAAGAAATCGACCTCTGGCTTAGCCATCTTAAAAAAATAAAGCCGAGAAAGACAATGATTTATGTCATCGACAGAGAGACGCCGGAAAAGAACCTTGAAAAACTGAGTGGAAAAAAGATGGCCGAAATCGCCGAAAAGGTGAAGAAAACCGGACTTGAGGTGGAATTTTACGCATAGTGTAAAATATTTCATTTTTTTGACGCACCTATCGAAAAAATAAGTACCTTTGCCGCACGAAAATAAATTTTGAAATCATGAATAAAAAACTCACAATCATCAACATTGCATTGGCATTAGTTGCAGTTCTTTTGGCTTATTTAGTATTCGACAGCATCAGACAACCTGTGGCATTTGAAAACATACGCAGGGAAAGAGAAAGCGAAGTGATACAGAACCTCAAAGACATCAGAAGCACACAGACCTTGTTCAAACAGACTTACAACAGATACACCGCCAATTTCGATTCACTCATCGAATACGTCAAGACAGGCGAGCTTCCTGTTGTGAACATCATCCCGGATCCGGCAGATACGACATTCACAAAGACAATCAACGACACAGTAGATTTCGTGAAAGTCTCCGACTCGTTGTTCAAGAACAGAGTGAATTTCAATGTCAATGACCTCCGCTACATCCCGTTCTCAAACAAAGTCGAGTTTGAAATGAACGCCGGATACATCACGAGAGGTGGCCTGAAAGTCGCCGTGTTCGAGGCGAAAGCACCTTACAAGTCATACCTCAACAACGAAGACAAGAAGTTCCGCCAGAGAGTGAACAACCTCAGAGCCGAGCAGGAAGACTTGGACAAATACGCGGGCTTGAAGGTCGGTTCAATGGATGAGCCTTCATTAAACGGTAACTGGGAGTAACATGTTTCCTGAATCAGGGACATTGAATAACTACGGGATAACCATCCAGCTTTCGTTGGATGGTTTTTCGTTTGTGATATATGACATTAACAATCATATATTTACAGACGCAGAGCGTGTCAGCACGCCGATGCCTTCGTTAAGGGAAGCCATCACCGAGATACAAGAGAAACATATTTGTGACATCGCGGATTTCGCGAAGCTGACTGTGCTTTTCGACAACTGCGCGAACACCTTTGTGCCGGCATCTGTCTTTCAAAATCAGGCGAAAGGCAGATACCTTGACTTTTTGGGCATCGGAGGCGAGGGCAGGACACCCGTCTCAGACTTTGTCGGTACCATCGAGGCAAACAACGTGTTCGCCATTTCAAGCGAAGACGCCAAGACATTGACTGATATTCAGACAGATACGAGGTTTCATCATATCACCAGCGTGTTAGTTTCGAGCGTTGTCAAAGACAACATCCACAAGAGCGGCGAGCCAGTCATTCATCTGAATGTGAAAAGTCCGAAGTTTGACATGATCGTGATAAAAGGCTCCAGCTTATTGTTTCACAACACATTCAGTTTCAAGACAAAAGAAGACTTCCTTTATTTCCTGCTTTTCAGCATCGACCAGCTTCACATCGACGCAGGCACGGTGCCGGTTTATTTCTCAGGCATGATAGAAGAGAAATCGCAGCTTGTGGAACTTGCTTCGAGATATATCAGAGACATCCGTTTCGTGAGACGCGACAACAGCATGGCATTCACCGAGGAGGTGGAAGAGACACCTTATTATTATAATTACACACTTTTCAATTCAACAACATGCGAATTATAAGAGGAAAACACCAGAGACGACAGATCGTGGCGCCCGACAACCTGCCGACGCGCCCGACGACCGACATGGCGAAGGAGAGCCTGTTCAACATCCTTGAGAACATGTTTTACTTTGAAGACGTGACGGCTCTCGACCTTTTCGCCGGCACAGGCAATATCTCCTACGAACTCGTGTCGAGAGGCTGCCCGCACGTCACCGCCGTCGATGAAAACAACAACTGCGTGAAATTCATCAGAGAGACAGCCACGAAGCTGAATATGAATGAGTTGTCGGTCGTGAGGTCGGATGTCTTCCGGTTTCTGCCGATGCATTCAGCGAAATATGACCTCATCTTCGCCGATCCGCCTTACGAGTGCCAGCATTACGACGAACTCGTTGACATCGTTTTCGAGAGGCAGCTTCTGAAAGAAGACGGCATCTTCGTCGTGGAGCACGACAGGACATTAGACTTCACCAAGCATCCTCATTTTCTCGACCACAGGAAATACGGCAAGGTGAATTTCACGTTCTTTACGGCAGAACCATCTGAAAATGAATAAAATAACAAAAAATAACATCTATGAAAACCACATTCAGAATTATCGTCACCTTATTGATATCAGCGGTGACATGGAGCTTGAAGGCTCAGACCATTGAAGTTGAGAACGATTTTGAGGGTGCGAACTGCACCAGCATCATGGTTGGGAAGGACGCCTCTACCGACGGTTCGGTCATGACCTCGCACACATGCGACAGCCGTTACCGCACATGGATGCGCTGGGAGGCCGCCGCCGACCACGAGAAAGGCGAGACAGTGCAGATTAAAAACGGCACGATGCACACCGCCGACCCGTACGACAGCCGCGGCATCGAGGTGAAAGGCGAGATTCCGCAGGCGGCGCACACCTACGCCTACCTCAACACAGCTTATCCATGCCTGAACGAGAAACAGTTAGCCATCGGCGAGACCACGTTCTCGGGGCCGGACACGCTCGTGAACAGCAACGGAATGTTCATGATAGAGGAGCTTGAGCGCATAGCCTTGCAGCGTTGCACCACAGCCCGCGACGCCATCCGTCTCATCGGCGAGCTCGTCAGGGAATACGGTTACGGCGACGGCGGCGAGGCCATCACCATCGCCGACACCAAAGAGGTGTGGCTCATGGAGATAATGGGTGAAGGCCCGAAGAAGGTTGGTGGCATCTGGGCGGCGCAGAGAGTGCCTGACGGAGAGGTCGGCGTGTCGGCCAACATCCCGAGAATCAAGTACCTGGACAGAGATAACACCGAATATTTCATGTGTTCAGACAACATCGAGAAGGTGGCGAAGAAATACGGCCTCTGGGACGGCAAAGGTGAGTTCATCTGGTACAAGGCTTTCGGCAACGACTACTCGAACGGCAAGAACTTCCGCGAACGCGAATGGTTCATCCTCAACGAGTTGGCACCATCACTCGGATTAAGTCCGGACGCGGAAGACCTTCCCTTCTCGGTGAAGCCTGAGAAGAAAGTCGATGTGCGTGACGTGATGTCATTGCTTCGCAGCTATTATGAAGGCACCGACATGGATCTCACACGCAACCTGAAGATCGTCAACAGGAAAGGCGACACCATCGTCTCCCCGACCGCCAACCCGTGGATGGGCGGCAACGAACAGAAAGTCTATAACATGCTGAAGCCAGGCACTATAGACTTCAAGCGTGGCATCGCGATGTCATGGTGTTCGTATTCATTCGTGGCGCAACTCCGCGGCTGGATGCCTGACGAGATCGGCGGCATCTGCTGGATCAGCGTTGAAAACCCAGGACAAAGCCCGAGGATTCCAGTCTATTGCGGCTCCACAAGGATGCCTGTCTGTTTCGACAGATGCGGCCACGACCATTTCGATGAGACCACGGCATTATGGCGTTACAGAAAAGCCAATAAGCTCGCACAGGTCAACTGGGGATATTGCAAAGACTTGATGTACAGAAACATAGCACGTTACGAAGAAAAGGCATTCACCGAGACCCCACAGCTTGAGAAGAGGGTTCAGGCGCTGCTCGATGAAGGCAAGAAAGAAGAGGCTCAGAGAGAACTGAACAGATACACCAGCGACTTCGAGGCCGCCACAGCGGAGACATGGAAGGAGATGGAGCACAGATTCTGGGAGAGTTTCTGGACGGGGTTCTGATTCGAGAGTGGAGTTTTGAGAGTTAAGAGTGGAGTTTTGAGAGTTAAGAGTGGAGTTATTTCCACTCTTTTTTTGTTTAAATGCAACAAAAAGAAAAACGCCAACTCATTAAGAGTCAGCGTTTTCTGTGGTACTAAAGGTACCACTTCACCTAAAATCCCTCTCTTTCTCACACCCCTTGTAAACCAAGCCTAAATCCCAATATTTAAAGGCATTTGCAAAGATTTATTTAACCAATCGCCCTTGTAAATTTTTGCATCAAATTTTAAAACTTTTTAAAAATGTTGACAAAAATAAAGATTTTTGTCAACCGAATTATTTTTCTTCGTATCTTTGTATTGTTAAAAATTGTTTACGATGAAAATTACAAAGTCACTATCAGACAAAACAAAGGCTGGCGGCATGTCAGAAGTATTGCTCCGCTTCGTCGGAGGCAGAGGTATGGTTTTGCGAGTCAAATCAGGAATATTTGTCAAACCATCCGACTGGTCAGATCGCACTGAAACAAAACCTGCCGGATTAAAAACCATTTCAAAAACAGCCAAGCTGAGCGAGCAGCAGCGACTGAAAGAAGCAGCCGAGAAATTGGCAAATCTCGAGAACGCCATCTCCGCAGCATTCGTGTCAACACCCAAAGACAAAATCGACAAAGAATGGCTTGAAAAAGTCATCCACGATTTCCATTTTCCACCAGTTCCAGAAGATCAAAAGAAAAAAACAAAAAATTTGAAATTCTTCGAAGTCTTCGATCTGTTTCTTGACAAACAAGGACAAGCCACCGAAACCCCTGTTATCAAAACCGCAAGGAAAAAGCCCAGGGAGTTCAAAAAAGGAACTATCTTTAAGTTTAAAGCTTTAAAAAAGCACCTGCAGGATTACGACAGTAAGATGACTTTTGAAAGTCTAAACTTCGAAAAACTGCAAGGCTTTGTCGATTATGAAATCAACGATATGAATCTGATTAACAGCACCGTCGAGAAACGTTTTTCTTATCTAAACTGGTTTCTGAATTGGGCATCCGAATGGGGATATAACACTAACATGGCATACAGCAATTTCCCATTAAACTTGGAAGTTCCAGAAAGCGATGTCGTTTATTTGGATGAGAATGAACTTAAAGCTGTAAGAAATCATGATTTCAGCAACAATCCAAGTCTCGACCGTGTTCGCGATGTATTCGTGTTCTGCTGCTATAGCGGTTTGAGATATTCCGATGTAGAAAATCTGAAACGCAGCAACATCCGCAACAATAAAATGTATATAACCACAATCAAGACATCAGACCGACTGGAAATTGATTTAAATGATATTACCCGTTCTATTCTTGATAAATATAAAAATTGCCAATTTAAAGACAACAAAGCCCTCCCGGTTATCAGCAATCAGAAAATGAATGATGCCTTGGAAAAGATGGCAATCGCCTGTAAAATCGACACACCTATTGAAAAAACCATTTTCAAAGGCAACGAGCGCATCTCAATAACAGTACCCAAATACGAACTTGTGAGAACACACACCGCACGTCGTACATTTGTCTGTACCGCAATTCGTTTAGGCATAAGCCCAACCATCATAATGAAGTTTACAGGTCACAAAGATTATGATACTATGAAGAAATATATAGGTGCTATGGATAAAGAAAAATCTGAAGCTATGAAACTGTTTAACGACTAACTAATCATTTAATAACATGAAACACTCTCTCTTCTATCAATCATTCACGCTCAACTACGAATCGGATCATGAGCCGATATATAAAAAATAATCGGCTCTAAATCCCTTCGCTTTGAGTTCACTCACGATCAGGAACAAATACTGGCCGACATTTATTACTCCAAGAACGTAAAAAACCAGCTACAACATCTCGCTCAACGAGTTCAAAGTCTTGGCAGAGCACGCCGACTTTTCCATCCTCAGGAAATGGAACAATAAAAAAGGTTCCTACGAACTTTCCAACAAACTATGTAATCTGGTCTATGAAATCCATCTTCAAATTGGAACCGCCAATAATTTAAACAATTGGATTCATATCGTCGCTACCAACCTCGACCATGATTACGATTATATAAAAGGTGCTGCACATAAATACAAAAAAGCGTAGAATCTAAAAACTTGGGTAACCATTCAGGTAACTATTTTGCATGGTTACGAAATGTTATATTATTGATTATCAATTATAAAAATTTTTCATTCGGTAACCAAAATCGCTCTTGACATGTAACCACTTCCCAAAGCTAAATTTGCAATACCGGCACAAACAATTAAAATTTAGCAAAATGAAAAACATCAATTTAATAGAAGTGGCCAAAGAGCATCCGGGCATGATTGTAAGCATCAGCGTTGGTGATTTGGTCAAAGCGAACAAAGAGCTTCTCGACATCACCGGTCCGAGACCTTGAAAAACAACTGTCTGAGGCAAACCAGGAAACTTATCCAAGTGCCGACAAAGGAGCCGAAATGCTTGGTGTCGACCGCTCCACCCTCTGGCGTTGGGAAAAATCAGAGTATCTTGTCCCTATCCATTTCGGTGGTAAAGTCCGTTACAGGATGAGCGACATTAACAATATCATTAACCAGCAAAAATCGGAGGAGCAATGAACGACTTAGATAAAAAACAGGTGGCCAAGACACCTCTCGAAGACTGGATCGATAACTATACTGTCATCCATATGCTGCACATCAGCGCACGCACACTTCAGACGCTCCGCACCAACAACACTCTTCCTTATTCTAGGATTAACAATAAAATCTATTATCGCCGTCAGGATCTGCAACAAGTCCTTGCCGACAATTATGTACCATCCGCAATCGATTTCACCCATGAAAACATCATCAAATAAAACAGCTCTGTTCTCATTCTTTCCAGCACCCATCAAAAACACCATCCCTATGTTGAAAATGACTTTGGCCGATGCCTACGAATACATCACAGGTCCCACAGCTATCAGTCGCACCCATGAGCTCCGCTCCAAGACCGACATCAAAGAAGCTCGCAAGTTTAAATCCGAAAAATTTGATTACTGCACCTTTTCCGGCATCTTCTCCAAACGTTCCGACCATGCCCTGGCGCATCACTCAGGCCTTCTCTACCTCGATTTCGACCACCTGAAGAACCTCGAAGAAGTTCGCCAATGGCTATTAAACGATGACTACTTTGAAACACAACTACTTTTCCGCTCGCCTTCCGGCGACGGCCTCAAATGGATTATCAACATTGATATTTCACAAACCACCCA
Source organism: uncultured Bacteroidales bacterium (assembly GCA_937896895.1). Taxonomy (GTDB): domain Bacteria; phylum Bacteroidota; class Bacteroidia; order Bacteroidales; family F082; genus Limimorpha. The sequence goes on from CALBNV010000046.1 coordinate 48,841, forward strand.
CGCCGACTACTTCCGAGCCGTTGCCAACTACCTCAAGCAGACCTACAACATCGATGTCGACCAATCCGGCAAAGACATCTCTCGCGCCTGCTTCCTCCCTTATGATCCAGATTGTTTCATCAATCCTAAAAACCTCTAACCATGAAAAAAGATTTTGATCCTTCCGAATGGCTAGAAAAGAATAACCAAGTCGCGTCAGCCCCCGAGAGCTCCCAGTTCTCGGAGGGCTCCGCCCCTATTCGTCCTATCAGCCCTATTCGTCCTATTAAAACCTTGGAAGATGAAATCGATCAGCTTGTCTGCTCTGTCGAAAGTGCTTCAGCTGACATCGCTCCCGATTACGCCTCCTGGCGTGATCTCGGCTTCGCCCTCACGGATGCTTTAGGCGAATCCGGTAGAAGCTATTTTCATAGATTGAGCAGATTCTACACCGGCTACGATGAGCGTGAAGCCGACAAGCAATTCACTGCCTGTCTGCGTTCTCACGGCAGTGGCATCACAATAAATACTTTATTTCACTTGGCGAAGCAAAGTGGAATAAAACTCGTTCGTAATTCCGTTAAACCGTATAACGTTAAAGAAAGAATTTCTCCAAATTCCTCCCCGGAGGAATTGGAGGAATCTCCCATGCCAACTTTCTCTCAAGATATCTATTGCCTCCTCCCCGATTTCCTAACACAAATCATCAACAAAGCCAAATCATTTGAAGATGCCGACCTTCTCCTATTAGGCTCCCTCACTGCCATTTCCGCCTGCCTTCCCAACATCTCTGGCAACTACGCTGAGCGCGAAGTGTTTCCTAATTTGTTCCTTTTTGTTGCGGCACAAGCATCAGCCGGCAAAGGCCGACTTACCCTTTGCCGCCATCTTATCAAACCAATTCACGACAGTCTTAAGAAAAACTATGCTGCCGAGATGGAAGAATATCGCCACCTTCAGAACGAATATGTCCAGGATAAAAAGAACCGTGAGCCACCTGTCGAACCGCCTATTAAAACCTTACTGATTCCTGCCAATAGTAGTGCAACATCCGTTTACCAAGTGTTAAACGACAACGGTGGAGTTGGTCTTATCTTTGAAACCGAAGGCGACACCTTGGCCAACTCTTTTAAATCAGATTATGGAAATTTTTCTGACGGATTTCGCAAAGCTTTCCATCATGAAATGATATCCTACACTCGCCGTAAAGACCGTGAATTTGTCGAGCTTACCAAGCCTCGTCTTTCAGCTATGCTTTCAGGCACTCCTAAGCAAATATTATCCTTGATTCCTGATGCCGAAAACGGCCTCTTCAGCCGTTTCATCTTCTACAACATGAATCTCAGATTGGAATGGCGCGATGTGTTCTCACAATCCACCGACACCCTCGACGACTATTTCATTCGTCTAGGTTTTCAGTTCTTTGAGTTCTACCAAAAGCTTCAGCAAGCCGATCCTATTCGCTTCTCGCTTTCCGCTTCGCAGCAGGCTCAGTTCAACCAGTTCTTTGGTGATGTCCAGCTCGAATATGCCAACCTCTTCGGCACCGATATCATAGCCTCAGTCCGTCGCCTCGGTCTCATTTCATTTCGCCTCGCCATGATTCTCACTGCGCTCCGCTTGATGGACGGTAAAGACATTGCTCCTGTAGTTGTCTGCGACGACATCGATTTCAACAATGTCCTCTGTATGGCTCGCGTCCTCATTCAGCACGCCGCCCATGTTTTCGCCAAACTTCCAGCCACCGAGCCCGACACATCCAAATCCAACACCACTGTCCTATTCCAAAAGTTTTTCGATCTCCTTCCGTCCGAGTTCAACCGCTCCACCTATCTTTCAGTAGCTGAGCGTCTCCATATCTCTCCCAAAACAGCTGAAAAATACCTTCGCAAACTGTGCACCTCTGGCCAAATCCAGCACTTAGCATACGGTCAATACAACAAAACTTAAATTCATATCGTCTAATTTTTTATTTCTCACCTATACCCTCAATCCACATTTTTGTTTAATTTTGCAAAAATCTTTATCTCATGACAGAGACAAACCGCATAGAATTCAAACGTGAACTTACTCGCGACCTCGACTTGGAACGCGAAGTGGTAGCTTTTCTTAACTATCGCGAAGGCGGAGTTATTTACATTGGCATCGACAAAGAAGGAAAACCTGTCGGCGTTCAGGACATCGATGGCGATATGCTCAAGATCAAAGACCGTATCCGCAACGGCATCCTACCTTCTCCTATGGGATTGTTCGATGTGGTGGTTGAAAAAGTTCAGGATATCCCTGTGATTAAGATTTTTGTTGCAAGTGGAAGCGAAAAACCATATTACAAAGCCGCCTACGGCCTGTCGCCTCGCGGCTGCTTCATTCGTGTCGGCTCTGCAGCCGACCCAATGACAACAGCACAAATAGAAGATTTGTTTACCCATCGTGTGCGCAATTCTTTACGCAACATACGCTCCCCTCGCAAAAACCTCACTTTCCGTCAGCTGCATATCTACTACGAAAGCAAAGGCTTCGCTCTCAACGAGCATTTTCTTGAAAATCTCGACCTTTTAACTGATACAGGCGAGTACAACTACGTCGCTTATTTGCTTGCTGATGAAAACAGCATGTCAATTAAAGTGGCCAAATATGCCGGTACCGACAGAGATATTCTTGTTTCCAACAACGAATATGGTTTCTGTTCATTGCTAAAAGCAACCGACCAGGTACTCGACAAACTGAAGGTTGAAAACAATGTAAGCAGCGAAATAACCTACAAACGCCGTATCGACACACCTCTATGGGATGAGCGTGCCATGCGTGAGATAGTTATAAACGCCATAGTCCACAACGACTATTACACCAACGAAGTGCCACCAAAGTTTGAGATATTTTCCGATCGTATCGAAATAACATCAGCTGGTAGACTGCCTATCGATATGACTAAAGAAGAGTTCTTTGGTGGAATCAGCTCTCCACGAAACAAAGAGCTCATGCGTGTCTTCCGTGATGTGGATATGGTCGAGGCGCTTGGCTCCGGCATGAAACGAATCCGCAAGGTTTACGACGAAAGCATTTTCTCATTTACAACCAATTTTATTCGTGCCAGTATAAAATTTCACTCACAAAGAAACATCGAAAACACATCTTTCGACGACATGATTGGCAGTGTAAACGCCGAAGTTGACAGTGTAAATGGCAGTGTAAATAACACTCAACTCACTGAAAGACAATTAACTATAATTTCCATTATCAACAATGGCAACGCCGTTGGCAGTGTAAATGGCAGTGTAAAATCCAAAGTCACCACCAAGGACATCATTTCCAAGTTAAACCTGTCTGAAAGAACAATCTATCGTGAGTTGGCCACCCTCAAACAACTGAATCGCATCCGTCGAGTCGGCTCCGACAAAACAGGTTATTGGGAGTCAGTTCCGCAAAACTAAAATAATCTAAATGCCTGGTTCAACCAGACATTGTTTCAATTCCTACAATTCCTCCAGTGTAGGATTTTTTCATTCCGATAACTTTCCTCTAACTTTGCCACCTCTTTTCTCTTTACCTTTGCCCTCGCATATTGACAATTGTATCCGAGCATACATTCCGTCTGTTCATAAAAAACATTAAACAGTTGTTTATAATATGATTTTGTTTTATCTTTGCAAAAATTTAATAAGGAGATAATAACATGAGAAGAAGAATTATCATTTGTTGTAACGACCAACAAGAGGCTGATTATACCAAGCAAAAGACCGATTCAATAAATAAACAATCCCAAAAACAAATTGAATCGTTTGTTGTCGACACTCCCAATTTGAAAAGACTCGATTTTTTCCTTAATACAAGATTATTAGAGCGCACAAGCACCGTCGGCGCTTTTAAAGTTGATTTTATCAAGGCCTTGGACAACATATTAAATGATGGAAATTTTTTACCAGACAAATTAGCCTTACAAAGGATAAGAAGAGAGTTTTTGGTCCTAAAAGCCAAAGAATACCAAATAATTGTTGATAAAACGCAGAATCTTATTAGCAAACACAAGCAAATCTTTAAAGAAGAAGAAGCTTGTAAAGTATTTGATATCTATAAGATAGAAACTGTTACTAATTATAATGATTTACATGGAGACCTTTCTGATATTGACGGATTGGTTGTACCCTGTGAGTTGTCCTGGGATCACGAAGGCAATGGTTTTAATTCTAATGAATATAAAGGCATAACTTTAGTTCAGTATTTACGTAGTGATAGAATCGGGGTAAACATTCCTATTATTTTTACCTCTGACCACAAAAAGGAAGACATTATCAATAAAAGACGTGATTCAGAAATCATCCGAACTCCAGCTTTACAGCATAGATTTATCAACATGATGGAAGTAAAAGATGATTGGACTACCATTCTAAACACATTTAGAGAGATGCGCAAACTGAACGAATCGGAACTTAAATACACGCAACTGCAATACTGCGATTTAAAAGGCATGCTTATTCAGATAAAACATGCCATAAAAAACAATCCAAATAACAGTGAACAATACAAGAGTCAGATTGAATACATTCTTACAAAAGACTGGAACAATAACAAAACTCTTTGGGAAGATTACAAACAATCACAAGATTTGGAAGCCTTTTGCATCCGCCTTATTAATTTATATGAAAACAAAAACAACATAAGCGACAATAACAACGAGTTTTTATGTAAAAACGACGAAAAGCCTATAGGTATTTTATATCTTGAAGATAATATTGCTGACAAAAATGCTGACAGATTTATAAACTTTATCCAAAAGCAGCAAAAACTGCACAACAACTATCGATTCACGATAAAGCATATATCAAACCCCGAGGAATGCTACAAACTTTACATCGATTATGACGTTATAATAGCCGATATTGAGATTTTAAACAATAACAAGGAGTTAATAGCTCTCGGTTCAGAAGTAATTAAGAATCTTATCAAAAATGGAGCTCAAAAACTTTTTTATATCGTAACTAATGTTACTCGTAGTTTTTACGATCAGATAAAGATTCCTGGAATCAATCGCATTCGTCTCAAACAAGAGGTTTTTGGTTCTGAAGAAAAAATCAACACATTCTTATATGGCATGAAAGAAGCAATAGATTACAGACAGGATAACGACACCAAATACAAACGTGTTTTTGATAAATTATATGCTTACACTACAAACAATGGCAATTATCCTATTTCTTATAAATTCAAAAAAGGCGGCACCAATAGTGTTGCAAATTACAATGAACTTGAAAGTGTTATCCAAAACAAAACGTTGGAATTAGTATTGGTATTCTTGCAGAAATGTTCCAATTATAAAGAATCACTCTCTTCGGATATCTCGCAAGAAAAATTCGATGCTTTTGACGAGATCTGTTTTGACATGCAAGATTATGTGGGTAATAATATTGGCAAAGGCGAAAGCAAACTTATCGGAAAAGTCATTAAGCAAGACAACAACGACGAAACAACCAGTCCAGAAAGCATCAAAACTTTCATCACAAGATTAGTATTAAGAAGGTTTTATGTTTATGTCAGAGAATTTGTTTTGCACAATAACATAAAAACAGCTGGTGATGATTATTATAAGGCTGATTCCACTTATGTTACAGTAAGCGATTTAGCTTGCAGGGCTATAAATGGAGCGAAAGGATCATATAAGAAATACAATACGGATAATGAACATCGAGAGAATGATATCAGTTCTCCTAATCAATCTAAATGTTTGAGCGGTGCTCTTATGTTATCGGAGAATGAGGAGGAGTTGTCCCAACTTTTAGATGCAGAGGAATTGGCGTTTATCACGGCCATCAACAACAGCAAAGACGTTTTTGATTATACTTCTGAAGACAAAATTCAAAATCTCAAAATAGACTATTAAAATGAAATCTATTAGATAATACGATTTGTTTAACATAAAAAAGATATAGAATGAATAAAATACTAGTATTTACAAATAAAACAAGTTGGCGTGGAATATCTGATTCCATAAGAGACACGGTTGATTGGGATAAGTCTTATCCCAAAGAAACAAACCCTTTGGCACTATGTGTTGCAAAACAATCTGGAGAAATGACACTACAATTAGTTGATAACATATCAGAAGAAGGTGTTTATTTTGTATATGATGCTATTGATTATGATAGACTATCCTTGATACTCAATGAGTGTCCTTCTGATTATTATTACATTTTAATTCATAGCAAACCTAATGAGAGTGTTTTTTCTGCTTGGGACAGGCAGTCCATAATTCTTAAAAGCATGCATGAAAATTTTGATGAAAAGGGGCACTCTAACGAAAAAGATGACCAGTTTAAATATTATTATTATCATTTATTCAAAATACTCATTGATAATGAATCGGACAAAACCAACCGAATCATCAAGAAAGTATTTATGGAGACTATAATATCAAATTTTACGGATGGATTCAGATACCCCAACAACAACAGCAATCAATTTCGTTTAGCTTACAATATATTACGCCAAAACCCATGTTTGAAAGATTATCTAGATGATTTCATGTCATTATATGAGAAGAGCGACAATAGAAGTGATTACATCGATAAATTGAATGCATTGAACAAGAAATTCGAAGAAGTATACTAGGTTTTGATACAACCCCCAATAAATTGAAAGGATTCCTTAATGAAGGAATCCTTTTTTTATCATCCGATACACACTCGGTAACTCCAAATTTAAGATGTTACGACCTTTGTGGTGTTCAAATTCAAATATTTAACACCATGAAAAAAGAACAGTACACTACACACTGCGAAGTCTCAAAACCAGAGCAAGACATCCATCTTGATGAGAACTGCAATCAGATAATGAAGAGCATCCCCTGTCACCTAATCGTCAGATAATTTGACATCCTATTTCCGGAGTAATTTCGCAAAAAATTCGATAGAACAACATAGTATTAACAATAAAAATTAAGCATCATGAAAACAACTCCTTACTACCCACAAGATTTCGGCAAGACCGAACACACCAATTCAACATCACCCTTCATGTCTTTCATTCACCAATTCACTGGCAGAAAGACCGAAAGAGTTATTACCCTTTCCTCACAGGCCTTAAACGACTTGGATTGGGAATTAACTATGGCAAGAATTTAACTATTTGTAACAACTCTAAAACACAAAAACAATGGAAACACAAAAAACTAACGAAGCACAACTAATTGATAGTGCCACTATAGGCGTCAACAATCACGAGGTCGCTCAACGCGATTCAAATGGCACAAGAATCTTCACACCTTCCGAGATTCGTTATCTTGAACCTTTTATCGCCACATTCAAAAAGCTTAACGAAGAAAAGAAGGCTCGTCGCTCAATAGCTGACCAAAACAAGAAAAACATTGACATTACATGGCCAATATATAAAAAGAACATCATTGCTACTCTAAAGAATTTCGACAACAAGATTGCTGAGATTAAAAATGAGATTCAGACTTTGTTATCTAAGAAAGAAAATGCTCGCATGCAGATTGAAAGATACAGCAAATTGACAGGCAATCGTCCTGTCGGTAACAACAAAAAAATACCGAACTTTTTCCTCATCCTTTTGGCAACAACCATCGGACTTGATTTACTCGGCTTTTTCGCAACATGGCCAATTCAGGAGCAGGCTCTTTCATTAAACGAAATCCTTGAAAGGTTCTTATTCCTCATCGGTGTATTGGCTACATCAACAATTCTGCATGGTCTGTATAAAAAAACCGGCAAATCAGCACTGAAATACTGCCTGATTTTCACCCTCATCATGTCAGTGGTTAATATCTTTCATGTCGTAATCTTTTCATTATCAGACAGCATTGCCGGTTCTGAACAGATTCAAACCATTATGAGTCTTGACGCATCCATGACCCAGCCAACAGCCAACACTCCTTCTTTGCTTCATAGCATTTGGGCTTCGCCTGGTCTTGCAGAATTCCTTCTTTGCGTCGTGGCAACCATTCTGGGTTTAGTATCTCTGTTACATAACAGCAGCGACACAAGACCAGCGACTATCGAAAAACGCAGCTATGTTGAAGAACAGCTTGACTATTGGACTAATGAATACAACAATATCAACAAATTGATTGCCGCCAAAGAGAAAGAAGAGAGCATCGTTGAATCCGACAAAAATGATTATAAAAATGGTATAAGAAAACGTCTTGATGCAGAAAAAGAAAGAAACCAAGCTGAAGCAGAAAAAGACAAAGACCTCGAGGCTCGTTACAATAATCTTTATATTGAAGGTAGCGATGCTATCAACAACGAGTACATCCCTGCATATCAAAAAATATTAAACGTATTTGGTCTGCCAGCTGTTGAGTATGCGGACTGTACACCTGCCGACATTCAAATGTTTTTAGTTCACAAATCTTAAACAATTTAGCCATGAAAAAGATCATTAACATAGTATTATTGTTCGCTCTGACAATGTTATTAAGTTGCAGATCAACAGCCCAAGACAACGAATCTTCAATTTCAGAAACTAACATGACATTGCTCATCGACTGTACAAGCACCTCTCTTTACGATGAAATTGAGCACGACATCCGCATCAATATCCCAAATTATCTTCAGACCACGGGAGTTACAAATATCAACTATCTTCAAAAGTTTTGCATGAGAGTTGGGTTTATCGAAGCCTCTGGCAATCTGTCTTTGACACAAGAGTCAATATCTCTGCCTGAAAAGAAAAAAGTATCCAACAATCGCGCAGCAGAGCTTAGAAATCCTCGACCAATCTTGCAAATGATTGGCAATCAGCTAACTGTCGGCAAATCAATAGCCTCAAATAAGCAAAACCGTTCTCCGATAGTAGATGTTATTTTGAAATCGATGAGAGAAATGCATCCTGAATCACAAGAAATCATCCTCATATTCAGCGATGGAGTAGAATACTCAGATGCCGCCAATTTTTATAAAAGCATCCCTTTCAGCGATGAAGCTTTTGAGAAATTTTATACAAAACTCGACCCATTCATACTTCAGGAAGCTACTTCAAAAATAGCTTCAATCCAACCCACCATGGTTTTCTATCTGAAGACATCTGAAGAAGGCATCAACAAAGCCAACTTGAAGCGATTCTATAGCAAATTCTTCGAAAAGATTGGCGTTACAAACTACATGTTTCTCGACAATCTTACACAAAATGTCCAAAGTTTTAATGTAAAATGATTATTTAATACTTAATCCCTATGAAAAGCATCATCATAATATCGTTGATTTCCTTGATAATATTTATGATCCTATTGGGGAATCTGTTGATAAAAGACACTGCCCGACTTATCGGCAGGCATATTACAGGAGTTTTTTCAAATCACAGCACGGTTTTTTATGCTGAGCTATGTGTTAGTGTTATTGTTGTTTTTGTGACCGCACTATGCGCGGGGGCTGCCGAGCTGGCAGTCTCCGCCATATTCGCGGAGATTTTTTCTAACGACATCACTCAATTCGGCATTATGCTTCGCGGAGTGTTCTCTCTGTATAGCGAGACGCAGAACCCTGCTAACCATATTCTATGGCTTTTTTTATCGCCACTGGTCAAACTGATAGCGACGCTCATCCTTACACATAGCATATACGGTTTCTTCACCGCTATGAACAAACGTTTCAAAACAGACGTTTACACCGAAAGCGACATGTTTTTGTTTGGCATAGCCGGAGCAATAGTTTTAAGCGGCATCCAAATCATGTTACACATCCAAAAAATCAACGGATTGAATATGACAGCTAATTTGGTATTCACCATTTTGAATAATCTTTCATATATCCTTTATTTTTTGGCAATCTACTGGGTAAAAACATATAAAACCAACAACGCCATGCTGGAAGCTTCTATTAAGAAATACATTATAACCAGCAGTGTTGAGCGCAAAGTTATGGGCACACCATGGCTGATGCTCGCGGTGTCCTATGCGGTCTGCCTGATGTTGAGTCTCCCAAATTTCATCGGACTGCAGTGGCTTCGCAACGACTTATCACTTGTGATAATGTCAATATTGGTAATGGGTGTAGTGTACCTGATTCTACGAAAATTTTTCGCGCATAGCTGGAATTACCTTGCAACAATTCTTTTTGACACCAACAGAGATTTGCCACTATTGGCAACACCTTATAATATACGCCTCAACAAACGAACCACACAAATTGTCGGTGGCATTTCAGCCTTAGTGCTTCTGTTATTCACGATTCTCAAAGCCAAATACATTTTTATGTTCATGCTGACCACACTATTCATTGCAGCCGTCATACTTGCCGCTGTTATTTTGGGATATTTTATCTCGCTTTTGATAGGTTCGATTATTTACAGCATAAGAAATAACGACAGTATTTACATGCCGTTTAGCAGAATCACCAACTATTTTAAAACAGTTTCGATATCGTTTGGTAAATCAGCGGCTCTTGCCTTGGGGATAATCTTGTTCACATTTATCACAATCACTGTATTTCCTAAAAAGCTTGATTGTGGCCGTATATACAAGAACAACTCATGTGTCATCGATACAAATGGAGATGTTCTATGGCTCGACGACGAACACGATTTTTACTATGTTCCATTAGAATATGATGAAATACCTGATTTCGTAAAAAAATGTATTACAACACAAGAAGACAGAGGTTTCTTCAAGCAAAACTCCTGGTTCCCAAATAAATCCAATTGGCATGGAATTTCTCTCGCATCTTTCTTTGCAGGACGAGGAGGCAGCAACATTAACTCACAAGTAATAAAGAACTTAACTTATATCGATGCTTCTGGCTTCCCAAGAGATTTGGCACGTAAAACTACAGATCAGATCGGCGGTTATATGTTATCATTGACCGAAACGCCAGAACAAATCATGACAGATTATATCAATGTCGCTTGTTTCCACTCAGGGAAAGGTTACAGAGGCATCAATGCCGCCTCTCTATTCGCTTTCGGCCGTCCAATCGGCAGCTTGAACAAGCTCGAACAGTTGTATCTTGTTAGCACTCTGCCTCGCTCATCATATATGGTTGATTCATCCGCTGCTAAAAGCGAAACTATCAAAAAAGCCCAACAGTGGAAAAACAGCAGACTTATCAAAAAATCTGAGTATAATGAAATGAACAGTTGTGATATCCATTTTGTCAATCGTCCATACGTTAGCGACATTTCAACCGGCACACGTTCATACATCAAGAAACATTTCAAATCAGCTGAGCGTCACAACACCTACATCACTCTGAAAAACGAGAACGCTTTGCTAGACGCTTACAACAAATTGAAATCTTCTAAAGTGTACTATAAAAACGGAAGCGAGCTTCAGGTAGCTGCTATTGTGGTTGATGTTAAGACCGGCCATATTATCGGTCATTTTTCATCAGGGTTAGTCGATTACAACGATTTCGGAGGCTTCCCGATAGGTTCCTTGGGAAAACCGGTAATAATACTTGAAATGCTCCGTAAAGGAGCCTCTCCAAATCTTACTCTTTTCGATGGCAAAGTCGGGAAAAGAAAAACGCCTGCCAATGCAACCCATGCCTGGAAAAACAAACAAGTGTCTATCAAGACTATGCTATCGCAGAGTTTAAATGCGCCATTTGTCAATATTTGCGACATCATTCCTCCAAAACCAGTTTTCATGAATGTAGAAGCAGCTTACGAGTCAATCGGTATTACCGCCAAATACAATCTTTGCTCCGACACCTATAATTATCCTTTAGGCAACCGCCAGATGACAGTATTAGATGTCACTCAGCTTTACCAAACTATTATTAATGACGGTGTAAGAGACAGTCTGCGTTCGAATTGCAACATCGACACAACCAATCTACGTAAACGAATTTGGTCAACCGACCATATCGCTGTGATTAAAGACGCATTGTCTGAAACCATCAAGACTGGCACCATGCAGGAATACCGCAACAAGCTGCCACAATATAAAACCTTCTATTCTAAGACCGGCACCAGCTCTGGAAAACCAAATTGGCGTGGCGGCAAGGATGGCTGGTGTGTACTATCAGATGGAGATATCCTTATTGTCTGTTGGGCATCTTACGGTAAAACTACAGGCAAACACATCACACTCGGCACCGAACCTTTATTCGGTTCAGGCACCGCAGGATTGTTTGCCGTGAAGATATACAACGAATTAGCTAAACGATAAAAATATAATGCTATGAAAAAAAACAAGGCACCAAATCAGTTAGATATTTTAATCGACGAAATCTCGTCTCACCACGACTATAGCATCAACAAAAACATAACAGAAAAAATCGAAAAGATTTTAGACATCGTCAATGAGGATTTTGATGAAGACTATGACTTTATCGTTACTAAAGACTATTGGTATTGGGGTATCCAAGATGGCAGTCTCTTAAATTACAATCTTGCTAAATATTACAACTTGGAAGCCAAATATCATTTTCAAAGAAAAAACTACAGAAGAGCCCTGTTTTTTCTACATCTTGCAGAGTATTATATCCTAAAAGAGGATTTAAACAGTGAAAACTATCAGTATAATCTGCTGGTTACATTGTGCAACAAATGTTTCACATTGTTATTCTTAAATAAAACACAAAAAGCGTTAACTGGGTTCCAATCGATAGCGGTATATGCCAGTTATAATTCCTTGAATTATGCCAGCTATTGTTTCTGGACTAATGAGCAAACAAATGAAAGCAAGGCCTGCAAAATATCCATTCAACTTGGCGAAGCTTTATGCCTCATTGAATTAGGAAAGTTGCATGATGCCGAGCTTGCAATCAATACAATCACATTAAACCTGGTGAAAGAATCATATAGTGATTTCTGTGAAAAACACTTCGTACTAAAAACTTTAATAGCTAAAATTTTCAGTAAACGACAAGACAAAAACTCCGCTTTCAATATAATAACCGATGCAATCATCGAAGGATTCCCCTATGTCACAGAATACTCCAGTCACTTGCAAGAAGAAATTATATACCATTTACGCCAAAGCCCTTTTGAGGAAATCGGTTTTAACTACATCATAGAGACCATGCTCGATATTCATATCAAACGAGACATATCAGTGACACCACCTCGAAAAGACATACTATTTATTTAGCTTAACCGATAACTATCCTCTAATATCACAAAAAATTAGGCGTATAGGTCAAACATTCACACTATTCTCATCAACAAGATTTTACCACGCCTTACGTCCGTGAATGTCGGCGAAGATGTTGTATATCATAGCCTTTAATGCGTTTTTCTCAACTGGAAACTTTTCATTCTTATCAACATGCCCTTTTCATAGCAAGAGATACAAAATCTATTCGTCGTCATCATACTTTCGATAAAACAACATATCCATATCTTTCTGCCAACTTTTCAAATGAGGTTCCAGCATTTTATAAAGATGTTTATATTTATCCCAATATCCACGATATTCTTTTCTAAGATCACTAAACCACCCCCATTGTCTCCATTCTTTTGCAGCCTTTAGATTGCCGACAACTATCTCTAGATACCTTGCTACACCTTCTTGAATTCGTTTATTCCGGCAACTCCAACGATCATATTTATATATTTCATATTTAATCGCTCTTTGCAATGTCTTATGATAATGTATTAGATTGGACAGTTCCGATTCCATACTAGAACATTTGGAATATGAAGATAAATTGTCATCATTATATATACTTGTTATATTTTGACAAGCTCCTATCCAACTATTGTAATTATATCCTTTAAATTTAAGAAAATGATCTAAAAAAACTGGCATTACAGTATATTCTTGCCCTCCTCCATTATGAAAGTCAACTTCTGCAACCCCGGCTCCTTCTTGTACCAGCCGTTTTATAATTGGGTACCACGTATCATATGTTTTTATAATCAATTGATGCTTATCAGCAACCCCCTTACAATATGATATCCGACTTTTATAATGAGATTCCCTTTCTTTTTCTTCTCGTTCCTCTCTTATTCTAGCTAACTCAGCATCTCTCTGTGCTCTTTCCGCTCTTCCTTTTGCTTCTTTTGCATCTTTCTCCTTCTTCCATTTTATGTATGCAGGATCTGTTTCTTTCTTAAATTGCAACCATTCTGCATATTCGGGATCCAAACCTTGTTTTATAGGTTGAGGAAATAAAGGTCTTGAGGGTACACGATCTTTACTTTCTTGAATTTTAATCAATCGTTTTTGATTTTCAATAATTTGCTCATTCTGTTTTATTGTCGTGCGCTGGTCATCAAGTTGCTGCAAATAATGAAAATATGCCTCTGCTTCCGAATAATTAGAAAATCTTTTATATGAAGAACCGTCATCTCTCCGAACCACATATTCATCATAATCATAACTTTCAATTAAATCAAATTTTGCCATAAATCAATCCCATTTACTATTTTGAGCTGCAAAGTTACATAAAAAATTGTGCATGCAAATTAGCTGAGACAAAAAATGCATGCTAATGCAGTGTCTATCAGATATTAATCCGATAACTCCGACATCATCGTTTATATTATATTTGCAGTTGAAAATGTAATGTTTACAACATGAACACAAATATGAAAACGCAAAACACCCAAGCTTCAACCACAGGAAACAACTCTTCATTTTTCGACAAAGACGAAATTTTTGAATTCATTGACAACGGAGTAAGAGAAAAAAACCTCGATTGGGATAGAAAAGAAGTTTACAAACGTTTAAAAAAACTTGCCGAAAAAGGCGATTCTTACGGTCAAGATCTTCTCGGCTTATTATTAAGTGTGGGTTATGGTTGCGAAGCAAATCCCAGCGAAGCCTTCAAATGGTTTACTAAAGCGGCCGAGCAGGGCTTGGCCAATGCCCAACATGCTCTTGGACTCCATTACTACCATGGATGCGTCGTTCAAAAAAATTACGAAAAAGCGGCATATTGGCTTGAAAAAGCCGCAGACCAAGGTCATGAAGATGCCGAAGCACTTTTAATTACAGTCAAATTCGCTCAATATTTTAACTCAATAAGTTAATAACGCCATGAAAAACTCAACCATATCACCTATTATCTAGAATTTCAGACGTCAAACTATTCATATTATGTATGCTACAGAGAAGGTTCATGGCACCATATCGAGTAAGTAGGTATGAAGTGAAAGATACAGATGGTGGCAGAATAGTTAATTTTTTTGATATATTATTTTGATATTTTTTAAAAAAATTATATTTTTGTCGTTTAATCTATGTTAGTCATCCCCCTCTCCTCAAAAAGGCTAAGATTGCAAATGCATATTCCATGAGCACCAGGTTAGGGATGAAAACAGTTGATTATAAGATTATGATTCTATTAATTGTCAAACACTAATTTTAAATAACATGAACACATATTTGGATGATATGCAGAAGCTTATTGAGGAAAATCTGGATTATTTGAGTGATCCTCAAGCTTTATCTCACGCTTTTAATATATCTTTTGAATTAATATATAGTTCCTTTAAAGACAAAATCAAAAATGGAAACCGTAGTTTGTGCTTTAACGACTTGTTATACGAAGCGTCACAAGAGGAAAATCCTCTTTTAGCATGTGATTTTGAGTTTATTAAATATATTCATATTTTTAATTTTACAAATAATAAAACAAATGGTGCCATTGACATAGGCATTGATTTTGTTAGTCAACAAATACTAGACGATTGTATATCTTTAGATAATGGAATCAGTCTTTTTAAAAAAAATACGTTGGCAGTCTTATACAACGAGAAAAACGGATTTTTTGGAAATAACATTATTGAATATTGCCACGAGCCAGGTGAACTTATCTTAGACTCACGAAGTTTTTCAACTGTGACAAGTAGTCAAAACCAAGATGGCACCAGAAATTACCAATTTTGTGACTTGTTTAATTATCTTCTTTTAGACGATGAAGAAAGCATACAAATTAGTAAAGATTGGTTTGACAAGTTTGAAAAGAATAATAACAATTGCCATGACATTACAAATTATTTTTTTATTCAAAGTAATAGTGGAGAGGGCGATTTGTTTGATGACAATTGGAAATACGTTTTATATGCAAATGTTGGAATAGACGGTACTAAAGCAAATAAGGATTGCATCAATGTATTCCTTCAAAAGTTTACCCAGTTTTTAGATAGAATATCGATTGTTGTTTTGCTTACAATTAAGGAATACCAAACCATTCAACAGTCCAATATTAGCGCCATTGCACAAGTAATGTCACGTAATATGAGCCACAACATTGGGTCTCACGTTTATAGTAATTTGATTAGCAATGACGTATATTCAATGATATCTGATAAAAACGTACTACGCATTGAATCATACGTTTCAATGTTCTCCCCCAAAAAAGATTCAGTCAACACCCAGTCAACAAATCCCAGCAGCGACAATCTGCAGGTGGCATATTTCAACCAATATATAAAGAATCGCATGGATTATATCAGTGAAGTTGTTCTTGACACGCCCAATATACTAACCACGAAATATATATACAACGATGTTTTTAGGGAATTTGACCGTGTAAGGATTCTGCTTAATTATATTTCGGGTATTCCAAATTTTAGGTATACATTCTGTTTAAAATACAATGGGCTGCCTCTAACAGAAAAAAACGACATAGCCGTGGCATTCTCAAATGATGTGCTTGGCGCCCAAGCATTATACAACATTATCGAGAACATAATTCGTAATACCGCCAAACATGCATGTTGCAGCGGACAAGAAATTAATACTTTTACTATAGAGTTTAAAGATGTTGACGGTTTCCAGGGTTATTACTGTGTTGAAATTGATAATGGCGTTAAAGAAAATGACATTGATACATTGGTAATGAAGCAAAACAAACTGATCAATGAGTCACTTCTTGACAAAAACAATAAACTAAGGGATCATGGTCTCGGTGTTTTGGAGATGCAAGCTTCTGCCGCTTTTTTACGTCAAGTAATTATAACAAAGATGAATCCATTTGAAAACCTTGTGAAAGACGAAGAAAAACCAGATCATTTAATGCTTTTTGAAGCTATCAATAAAAACGATGCTTTAGGTTATCGTTTTTATATGCCAAAACCTAAAGAGTTTTTGTTTCTTGGCGATTGGGGGGAGAGTTATTATATTACAAAAACAAAATTAATCAACAACGGCATAAGATTCATTACCGAAAATGACTTTAAGAAGGATATGGAAAAAGAAACTTCATACGCATATCCGTTTCTTCTGTATCACGAGAATGTGTCCAAAGATATAAAAGAGATGCTTTCAGATGATAATGACTGTAAGACTTTACTGCCATTACGAAAACTAATGCTTGATGATGAAGATTTCAAATATATCAGCGATGAAATTGAAAAAACAGAGTTTAAAGATATAGTAAAATTGATTAAAAGCTTTGTATGGAACAAGTATTATGAAAACATAGTCGTAAAAGAATTGAAAAACCCCACCAACAAAGGGTTAAAAATACGAACAGCATTCGATCCAAATAAAGGTGACAACGATTTTGTAAGCAATCAAGTTATCTTTCTCAACCATTCATATAAAAATACACACGCAGCAGCATGGCAACAAGTATCTTCTGAACTCGATTATGAAACTTGGATAGAAAACCTTACAAGCCGAACTAGCGCAAAACTTCCCTTATTTAGAGAGTATTCCGCTGGAGATGATAATCCTGTCAGTGATTATGTGGAAAATATAAAAAAAGAGAATTTGATAAAATATGAGATTTTTGAAGCATACCATAATAAGGTTATAGTGTTAGATGAGCGTGTCCAAAAGTTTGCAAATGAAAAATTTGAAGGCTCTTCAGGTGATCATGGCGGGCCTATTCCATGCTCGAAATTGTTTGAATCGACAAATGTTCATATCCCAGAATTACCACTTGATCCGAAACAATTCAGTATAGAAGATAAAACAAAATTGGAAACATTTGTTAATGAAAGGATATCCGGTGCATTCCTATTAATCCATTACGGCATATTGGAACGATTGTATAAAAATGAAAAAGACATTACGAAACAGCTTAACGAATGGGCTTCAAAAGCCAAACGTGTAGTGGTTACCAGTGGTCGCGGAGCACATTCACTACCTCTCCCGCCATCAGTATGTTTCGCTGATTTGTCGTCAGTTCTTTATGCTTTCGTAGAAAACAGAAGTAAATTTACAATCAATGATTTGCTTAATCAATCAAGGAGAAAACATGAATAACAGGCAATTCTATCTTATGATACATCCTCTAATTGTTCACTAACCCCAATATACCAATATATGTTATTTTTGCATCGTAAAAAATGACATACATATATGTGTAGAATAAAAAAGCAAACCATTTTATATACCGATTGAAATAATTTGTGTATTTTTGCAACTCAAAAAACAAAAAAAGACAAGTCTATTTTGGTATAAAATTTAGTACAACTAATAAATAACAACAAAAGAGAATAAAACATTTTTTCGAATGAAGAAAATTGAGAAAAACAAAGCAGCAAGTTGGTGCTGCGAAGCTTCTACTACGGTTGACATCAGAAAGATGATAGAAGCAATAAAAAAAGAGTCTTCGGATAATAAGAAATGACGATTCGCTTTTGCGCACGATTCCTCTATGATGGGATAAAGTCCATATCTCTTTGTCGAGCCAATCAACCTGATGTTTGGCAAGAACTTTGCGATGGCTTATCAATCAGTTCCGGTTTGGTGAAAGGATCGGTTTCGTTGTCTTTCTATCATAATTCTATTAAGAAATCGATACAACAATGTTGTAATGATTGCGAAGACTTTTGGATATCTTATTTAAGCTCCGAGGTCGTGCCGGTGATGGAATCGCTTTTTGGTTGCCATATCAAGGACACAATACGATGTTATGTTGGACTATATCCTACATATTTAAGAAGTATAAGAAGACGATATTTTCTTCTGCCTTATGGAGTTCCGCGCAACCGAATCCGAGAGATTATTATTCATGAGTTGTCTCATTTCTATTGTTATACAGCTTGTGGAGACCGTTTGACATCTGACACTTTGTGGCGATTGAGCGAGTATCTTGTTCCTTATATTTTGAAGTATAGGTTTGGAATTGATTGTCAAGAATCTAGTTATGTGGGGGTTGGGTCTGAGTCACAAAAAGCTTTATTCTTTTCTTGGGTCAATAGGGAAATTTCTTTTGAAAAACTAATAGTGACATTAAAACAATATGAGTAGTTCTGTATATAAATATTCTCGCTTTTTCCACTGTTTTACGCATGAAGACCAAGTGTGTTTATATAATGCACTTACAATGGAAACGGTATATACAACAGCGGACAAGTTTGAACAGGCAAAATGTCTGTTTGAAACGGGTTGGCACGTTGGGAACAATTCCATTCTTAGAAAGATGTTTCATCACAATATGATTGTACCCAAACAACAGGATGAAGAGTTTATTTTGAAAGAGATTAGAAAAACCTTGTTTAGTGGCCCCAAGATACGTGTGATGGTTCTCCACATGACGGACTTTTGTGATCTTAAATGCAAATACTGCTTCATCGAAGGAGGCCAAAGTTCTGGCTATCGTCGTCAAGTTATGTCTTTTGAAACCGCAAAAGCTGCAGTAGACAAATTCTTCAATATTATTCAAGGCCATGAAACACAGAAATCCCCATCTGTTGTTTTTTATGGAGGAGAACCTCTCCTTAATTGGGAAACCATTAAATACGCACTGCTTGATATTGAACAAAAAGAAAAGGAAACTGGGATAAATATTGACAAAGTCATCATTACAAATGGAACCATATTGAATGATGAAATTATTGAATTCATCAAAAGATACAACATTCAAATTAGCGTTTCTCTTGATGGAATACAAGAAGTAAATGATGCAAATCGGATTGATCTACATGGTGAAGGCAGTTTTAATCGGGCGGTAAAAGCAATCAAGTGTTTGATGGGAAATGGCGTTACACCCGCTGTTTCGTGTGTGATGGCAAAAGAAGGGATTCCGCGTGTTGATGATAGTATTCGTTTCTTGATTGAGGACTTGAGGATTAAAGGTTTGGGGTTCAATCACGTTTCCATTATCCCTGGATTGAATTTCTATGACCCTGCATATGAAGAACAATTTGCTGATGCCATACTTCACGTGCAAGATGTTATCCAACGCCAATACCCATTCGTTTATGAACGTAGAATGGGGCATAAAGTAAATATGTTCCTGGATAAGCTGTTTATCAAATCAGACTGCACGGGTTGTGGGGAGCAATTCAGCGTAAGTCCGTTAGGTGAAATTGGTATATGTCAGGGTTATATGGGGTCTCGGAAGACTTTCCGGAAAACTGTTTTTGACTCAGAGTACAATCCAGAAGAAGACCCTGTCTTCGTAGAATGGAGCAAACGTTCACCGCTTAATATCGAAAAATGCCTTGCTTGTCCGGCATTAGCCACTTGTGGCGGTGGATGTCCTAGAAATGCGGATATGATCAATGGTTCTATATGGGAACCCGATTCGGCATTTTGTCATTTTGCAAAAAAAGCTCAAACTTGGTTAATTTGGAGGAATCAGGAATGAAAACTGAATTAGTATACTTTGTGTTTCCTTCCTGTAATGGGTCTTGTGCCCACTGCTGGTCCTCAGATAGACTGTTAGGCCGTTTCAAACCTTTATCATGGCACGAGAAGTTGATAAAAGTTCTGCCTTCTTTCGGGTATGATTTCAGTGAAATAAAGATTTCCGGTGGCGAACCTTTCCTTCATGTTGATGTTGGCCGTTTTCCAAAGCTCATACACCAATTAGTCAATCCCAAAAGTCCAATTAGCATATTTACTTCGGGTCGTCCTTTTGTGTGCTGGGAAAACGGAAATATCGGGGTGGAAAAAACATATTCGTATCTTACAAGAACAATTACCGACTTTGATTATTTGTCCATTCAACTTTCAGTGGATGAGTATCACATCTATTCAATGTCAAAGACCTTTGGATGGACAACAACAGAAATAGAAAGAAATGTTCGTTCTTATATCAATAATTTTGTCGCTGCGTGCGAAAGTATAAAACAAGAGCACCCTCTTTTTTGTGGGCCGAAACTAAAAATCCATTGTAACCAAGGGAGGGCAAAATTTCACAAAGAAGAATTGTTCAAATGGTTCCCAACCGAATGGTGGGAGCAATATGCAATATTAACCGAAGGACTAATCGCGTGTGGAAGAGGCAAGAATCTTCAAGGGACTGTAGAACTTCAAGAAGATGGTCCACTTAGCCATTTCCTTCTTCCTGGCGTGGATTTTTATGAAACGCCACAAACGAGTCGAACCATTAAGTATCAGCAATGTGACCAGTCTTCTTTCTTATATCTTGATGACGCGCCAAACTCATCAGTCTTGATAGAAGGTTGGTGGAATTTGACTAATAGAATAGCAAAATATGAAAGTTTAACAATTTAAACCTATCGTATATGAATCACACAAAAAAACGACTTCTTTCAGGACTTCAACCTAGTGGGGAATTGACTATCGGCAACTATTGTGGCGGTATTAAACAATTCCTTCAGTATCAAAAACAATACGATTCTTTCCTGTTTGTTCCTGATATGCATACCATAACGGTTCCTCAAAGCGACCCGTTCAAGATAAGAGAGCGAACACGGAGATTTGCCAATCTTTATCTAGCATGTGGATTAGATCCTGATTTATGTACCTTTTTTCTACAGTCTGAGGTACCTGCCCACAACCAACTCGCCTGGATTTTGGAATGCCACACGTATATGGGTGAATTAAGCAGGATGACTCAATATAAAGACAAAAGCGCAAAATACACCAACGTTGGATGTGGGCTTTTCACATATCCTATTCTTATGGCGGCTGACATCATTCTTTATGATACGGATGTTGTTCCTGTTGGAGCTGATCAAAAACAACACGTTGAACTGGCACGTGATATTGTCAAACGTATGAATGGTAGATATGGTCCTGCATGCGCAGATGGACAACTCTTTGTTGAGCCTGAACCTTTGATTGCAAAAGTGGGTGCACGTATCAAAGACTTGCAGAATCCTTTGAAAAAAATGAGCAAATCCGCTGAGAATCCCATGGGATCGATATTTTTGCTGGATGATGATGCTACAATCAAGAAAAAAATCAATAAGGCCGTTACCGACACTGATGGAAAAGTGTGGTTTGATGAAGAGGCAAAACCTGGCATCTCGAATCTAATTACAATTTATTCTGCTTTGTCAGAAACCCCATTGGCATCTGCAATTGAAAAGTTCAACGGTTTAGATCGTTATGGCGATCTTAAAAAAGAAGTGATGGACGTGGTGCAGACGATATTGAAGCCTATTCGTGACGAATATTATCGTCTTGAAAAATCAGATTATGTTGACCAGGTGCTTGATAAAGGTAGAGATAGAGCTAACGAAATTGCTTCAAAGAAATACGAGCTTGTTCGTTCAATTGTGGGTTTTGGCCGATAGGTAATGCAATAATGTGGCATTTTAATAACTATAATATTATTGATTGTCACGTACATGCGTGTCATTTGACGGATCGGGCATCTCTGGTTTTTCCTGAAATAGGTATTCCCGAGATTCTTTGCGAATCAGGACATATAGTTCGGCTTCATGATGTTCAAGGAGACACCTACACTTATGTTTGTTCAACTTGTGGGAGAATCGTTTATTCAGGCAAAGACCCTCATCGTATATATAACGAAGAAATAATAGAAGCTCGAAAGGAAAACGAATTAGTATTCCCATTTGTGGCTATTTCTCCCCAAATAAAAAGGGATATGCTATATTACGCAGAAAAGTTTGGTTCCCAGGGGGTTAAGCTTCATCCGAATTATTCTTCATTTATAATTGATTCTTGCGAGGTGCCTCCAGGATTCTATTATGTAATTCATTCAGGGAAGGGTGAGTATGACCATCCAATGAGGATACTTGATTTTGCCCGTCAATGTCAAGGGGCGGTAATAATAGCACATTTAGGACGAATGAACAAGGATCTTTTTGACGGCATAAAGGACACTAATAACATTGTTTTGGAGTGCTCGCCAATGACTGGTTTGTGGAATGCATTTAAGAATAAAACAGATCAGATTTATGATGCAAGTTTTCTAGGCGAGGTGGAGACCCCGGAAGAGATGCTACAACGGGTTATGGAATATGTTGGTAGTGATAAGGTGGTGTATGGTTCGGATATCCCCATTGAAAGTGCGTCAGAAGATTTAGCTGTCATTGAAAAGCTCCCGACCGTTTTCAAAAAGAAAATTCTTTTTGAAAACATACTTTCTTTTTTTAGCACTAATAGTTTCAGCCTATGATAAAAATACTAGTATTCACCAACCTAAAAAGTTGGCGTGGTATCTCGGATTCTATAAGAGACAAGGTTGAATGGGATTCTTCATATCCAAACTATAAAAATATATTGGTTAAGTGTGATTTTAGCAATACTCCTCCCATCCTTTCAAGTATCCAGAGTGTAATAGATGAAGGGGTATATTTGTTGTTTGATAAAATCACCATGGAAGAATTTGATAGAATATGCAAAGGCCTATTTCAGGATGATGAAGTCATGTTTTTGTATCATACAGGTGACACATTTGGTAATGGAGCCAAAGAGTTTCCTCGCTATATACGTGAAAAGTACTATGTCCTTCAAGGTAAACATGAGAACTATAGTCAATATTACTACCATCCTTTGTTTGAAATCCTATCTGATAATAAAGACGACAAAACTATTAGGATTTTGAATTGTTTGATTAAACAAGAAGAAGATAAAATGCTATCTGAAATTATAGGCAAGAAATGTCCAATAATACTTGACAAGGATTGCACAAAAACAACAAGGAAATTAAACCGTTGTGTAATCATTCAGTCGAGTCATGAGTTTTTTCACCAAAGCATTAAGGAATGCATTGGCAATGAGGTAGAAATACATCATTCTCTTAACGAAAGGCAATGTTTGGAATTGACAAAAGAACACCAAGATGCCGTAATAGTCTTAGATGCGCACTCATATAAACCATACTATGACTGCTATTCGTTAATGACTGCGAAAAGAATCAAAGATGCAGGATTCACAAACCGTATACTATTGTTTTCATGGTTGGATCGTTCGTTTGTTTTGCAAAATACTAGTCAAGATATTGATAACAATGAATGTTTACGATCTAAATACTGTCATAAATACGTTTACTGCAAACTGCCTTTATCCAAAACCAAATTCATAGAATTAATCACTTCAAAAAATACATCAAATTACAATGAGTAAAATTAAAAGTTTGTTTTTAGGACCTAATGCGGAAAATCTCGAACTATTCCAAAAGTTAGTTGATGACATCATTCTTGATGCGGCTTTTCTTCGCCGAAATTACCAACCTGATGATGCTCCATTGATAACCGAACGTGATAAAGCAAATGTTGAATATATTAATGCTTCCGCAGAAGCAAGGCAATATCTAAAATCTGTCCTTGGAGATCTTAAAAAAAGCGTACCAACATACCATCCGCGCCATATTGAGCACATGAACGCTGACGTTTTTATGTCAGGTATAGCCGGCTTTTTAGGAGCCATGATATATAACCCCAATAATATTATCAATGTCGCATCGCCAACTACAACTGACATGGAAGTTGATTATATCAACAAACTATGTCGCATGGTGGGTTACGAAGAAATTTCTACAAAAAATACCGATAATGAAACTGGAGCCTGGGGGCACATCTGTAGTGGAGGTACTTCTGCCAACATCGAGGCCTTATGGGTTCTTCGTAATCTAAAGTATTATCCTCTTACCTTGAAACTGGTTTCAAATAATATTCCCTTTATTGGCGAGATAACTATAGCATCTCTTAATAATAAATCAATAAACTCATGTGACTACAGTGAATTGTTTAAAATTTCTGTTGACGATATTTATGGACTGGTTTCGTCAGCTACAATGGCCATAGAAAACCACATTAAGCAAGATAAATGCCTTATTGGCGAGGCTTTAAGAAACGCGGTATCAACATTCTATAATGCAAATATCAAACAATACACAGTTCAAAACCTTGGTGTTGTTGGTATTCACCAAAAGATTGCCGAATCAGGAAAAACATTGGATTTGCCTATAGTCTTCGTATCAAGTACCCATCATTATTCATGGGAGAAAGCAATGGATATTATAGGGCTGGGCAACAAACAACTACTACTGCTCCCAACAAATCAAAACTTCCAACTTGACATAGGGTCACTTACACGAGAGTTGGAAAAGAACAAGCCCGTTCTTGCTGTTATCAATATTATGGGCACTACCGAAGAAGGCGCTTTTGACCCATTGCAGGAGATACTAAAAATAAAAGTTCAGTACAACAACGCCTTTTTCGTACATGTTGATGGTGCTTATGGAGGTTATTTTGCGTCATTCCCAAAAGAAGATGGCACGAGCATTAATTCCTATATAACAAGAATTTTTGAGGAAGAGGTCGGAACAAGCGATGGTTTTGCTCATTCTCTTGAAACCATACTGAAAAACCACTTTAGTTTTGATTCTGAATGGAAAGCGAAATTGAATGCATTGCGCGATGCTGACTCCATCACAATAGACCCACATAAACTTGGTTATATACCATACCCTGCTGGGGCCATTTTGTTCAAAGACTTTCATTCTCGTCAAACTATTGCTTTTGACGCTCCGTATGTGTCAAACAAGGAGTCTCAAAAAAGCACGGAAATATATCTTGGTAAATGGACAATGGAAGGCAGCCGCCCTGGTGCCTCTGCCGTTGCATGTTATCTCTCAGGCCGTCTGCTGCCATTGGATCCCGACAATCATGGAAAACTACTTGCATGTACTGTGATTAGTGCGGCTCGTCTATTTAAAGCTATTGAGAATTTCAATAATAATCGCAAGGATGGGTTTAGAATTTTACCTTTGTTCAAAACTGATAGCAACTGCGTGTGTTACATTGTTGTCAACCCAAAACTTGTCAACTCACCTGCACTACTTAATAGTTTTACCAAGGCTGTAATAGATGAATTAACAATTAATCCTAAAACAAAGATTATACCTGATTACGACTTTATTATCTCGCAATCACAATGGAAATACCAAGAATATAAAGAATGCATTGATAGTATAATGCAAGAAGCAGGGATAGAGAAAAGTCGATATCCTGAGATGGAGGGTGGTGAGTTACAATATATTAGAAGTGTTATGATGAACCCTCTATCCTCTTATGAACCTGTGTCATTTTTTGATGGCTATTTTAATCGAATTGGCCAAATTGTAAACAAAGCCCTCGTAAAAGTATTTGCAGGGCTTATTTTACAACATAATAATGGCAAACGAATGCCTTTGCTTTGGATTGAAAATGACGAAACAATGGTTCGCCAAAAAGACCAAATCGAAACTGATTCTCAAATTGGTCACGCCCTTGACATTGATTTCTTGTCCTATAATCATGAAAACCTAAACAACTTAGATGCAATATTCAAAAATAATTATAGTATTGTTATTGTAGATTTGAATCTCACTGATGAAAATCACAGAGAGTATTCTATCGGAAAAACAACGGCTTGCATGCGGCTTATCAGAGAAATAAGGAAAAAGAATTCCGAAATAACTATCTTCGTGTGTTCGGAGTATTTGTCTGATAGTAACCCTAACAAAAATGATGTTGTTCAAGATTTGTTTGATCCAGATCAAGAATTGGGAATAACGGAAAGCGCACTGATCGCTAAGGAACGTTTAAATGATGATGAGATGGATTTTGAAAGGAATAAACTCAACATCATTCATGCAATATTTAACTATTTACAAGACATGAAATGATTGCGTCGTCAAAAACAAGTTAAGTGCAAATTTTGCTACCGAAAAATAGTAAAACCACAAAGTAATGAAAACTTTCTCCGTCCATCTCATTAAACGAGGTAAAAAGCTCTCATACCTCCTCCGGCATAACAAGTCATATAACTTCGATGAGCATGGATGGCGCGAAGTGAGCGACTTGGTGGTCAATCATGGCTTACCCTGGAAGAATTGCGCAAAATCGTAGCCACCAATAACAAGCAGCGATATGAGTTTTCCGAAGATATGACGCGGATCCGAGCCAGGCAAGGCCACAGCATTCAGATTGATGTGGAGCTGGCTGAAGCCACGCCGCCCGATATGCTATATCACAGTACGGCCAAAGCCATCGTGGAATCCATCATGAGCCAAGGCATCCTGAAAGGCAAGCAACTTTATGTTCACCTTTCCACAACCATCGACATGGCCACCAAAGTAGGGGAGCGGCATGGCGAGCCTGTCATTTTAGCTATTGATGCCAAACGAATGCATGAAGAGGGAATCAAGTTCTTCCTCAGTCGCAACGGTGTTTGGCTCACTGACTTTGTGGAAACCAAATTATCATAGGCGTAGCCGAATAACAATTTTTTAGTTTGAACGAAATTTTTTCTACCTTCGCACTTGAAAAATTGTCAAAATTTCAAAGGTGCATTTGTAAAATTCCCTTAGAAGGAGGTCTTCTGTTGAAAAATCATTCAAGCAATAGACATCCGTGACAATGCCGAGATGTTGCCGTCAGGCATGACAGCATTAAACGCTTTGGGGCTATCAACATAAGTGCCGATGGCCTATACCTATCTGACGACAGGAAGCGAACGAATCATCAAGCTGACAAATCGTCAAGTGGTGCTTAAACGTGGAGTACCAAAAAATTTCTGCTATAAAACACGACTCATCGCCCTACTGGTTCAGGCACTCAAGACCTTGAAACAGGAAAACGTCGGGCAAGAGGAATTGCAAAACATACGCACCCTCATAGCGAAAGAATCAGAAAACCAACGCTTAAAACCAACGAGACAAGCTGAGAAAGGCATCTCGCAAGTATATCCATGAGTCTCTTTCGGTTCAATTAGATGACCAATTGAAAGCTATGGGTGTTACTGGATACAGCATCTAGAATGTGACACAAGTAAAAGGCAAAGACGGACAATGGCGCCCCATCGATTCAGACATGGATCCTACCGTTATCCTGCTGCATTATCCTTCGATTGTTGAGGAAACCATAAGCTACATCCCGCCCCGAGTGAAAATAGAAATTAGTTGTCTCTAGATGGATGAGCCTACAGAGGAACGTGAAATCCGTTCACTGATAGGAGAAAGTTTTGAAGGCGAGGACACCTATGCAGACTGCGAGGTAAGAACGGTAGTACCCACACGCACATTCTTGGAAAAGCTGTTCCTATTGGCCGAAGAGTTCCAAAAAGCGAAGCCGAGAAGCGTCAGGATGTCGCGCCATCTCTACGATTTGGATAAGCTGATGGACTCACAATATGGGCGTTAGGCATTGGCCGACCGTTCGCTCTATGATGCTATTGTTGAGCATCGCAGAACCTACTACGCTCTAAAGTATGTGAACTACGACTTGCACGACCCGGCGACCATCAATTTCCTCATACCAGAAGCACAACGCGAAGCTTGGATGACCGACTATGCCAATATGAGACGATTTTTTATTTATGGCAAGTCGCCAGAATTTGATGCTCTCATGCAGAGAATTTAAGAGTTGCAAGAGAGAGTGAGAAGGCTGACGAGAGGGTAGACCTAATTGTGATTTACTATCCTGTTTATCTTTGCAATGCTTTATCAGAACATCATTGGAAATTTTATTGGCCTTTAGAACAAGTCGATATTGAGTCAGATGGTATATATTATGCGAATATGAGCGATAGTTACAATACGTCAAAAAAGGAGTTTGAAAAATCTTATAAACCATTCATGAATGAGAGGGAAAACTCCCTCTCATTTTTTGTCACCTATCCGTCCGATATGTTCAATATCCTGCATTTCGTACCTTCGCAAAAAATTTGATTGTCAAACAATTCACTATGAACATCACATTAAACGACTTATACACTATACTTGACCAATTAGGCAGGAAAATGCATCTTTGTGCTTCTATATGGGGTAGTTTACAACGTAACGAGATAACGCCATCTAGCGATATAGATATCATATGTTATTCTAACACCAAAATAGATCATATTACACTGCGATCATCTATAGAAAAGGAGTTATCTAATTATACAAAAAAAAACATCCGTTTGGATATCGCCTGTATTACAGGGTCAACATATGATTATGCTCTAAAGAAAGGGACAAACTATCATGCTATATGTTTTTCTGATAAGGTTGTTGGAGATCAGGAGCAATCATTCTATTTTATGTTAGATAGAAATCTGCTTAGAAATAATCCGAAACTGTATACTCGTGAGTTTTTTAATCTCTTTACGTCATATTTTGGCTTGGCGAGAGTATTGAACACGAATGACGCCATGTTTACCAAATTTTCCTTTTATGGTACTAACAAGTGGACAAGACTTGTTCAAGCGGCGCAGCTCCGCTGGCATTATTTAATCGGCAAAACATCTAAAGATGTTATAGAGTTTTTGTGTCTGAGATACCATATAGATACAGCTCGTGTTTTGGAAGCCTACGAACTAGATTTTGAATGTAGAATCATGTCAGAAATCAACGGACTTACAGCTGTCAATACAGAAACTTTCACTCAATGGCACAAATTGTTTTGCCCATTTATCTTGGATTGTATTCCATGGATTCAATTTAACAACGGCATCTCCGTCCCTGTTTTCCAAAAATTCTGTCAATCGATGAATGTCATTAGTGCAGAAATCCCAACACCAAGGGTTATTAATCCTTATGCCGAGGAGATAGTTAATGCGTATGTTGAGGAAGACCCACAAATCCTTGAATCAATTATGGTCAACAACAGAAGCAATTGGTGGACTATGGTTAATCTGTGTGTAAACGAACACGTTTCGTCTAAGTGTTTAGATAAAATTGTTTTTCCAGATTCTGAATACAGCCCTATAATAGGAAAAAGTGTTTTGTTATATGTTGCGAAAAACAAAAACACTTCTAAAAACACATTGCAAAAGATACTAAACACAAACAATTTGCGAGAAATAGATTATTTGTCAGCTCAAAACAATCTCGATTCAAAAAACTAACAATATGCAATATATTTCAATCAAACAGCATGAATCATCAACGCAAGAACTCATTGATGAATTAGAACGCAATAATGATGCGAGGCTTTTGCTCGAGAAATCCATCATAAAGGCAAAGTCTATCAATCCGGATCATAATACTAATCCGGCACAAACATTGGAAGAATATTATAACTACTTAGACTGGTCCGCCAAATGCATGCCTTGGAGTATTCTTCCACAACCAGTTGGGCGTTCTCTTTACGATAAGATTGACCAAGGAATTGCCTATTTCTATTTCATACTTGACATTCCGCTTGATGAATTAAAAGATCGAGAGGATCTCTTTTATCCATCCATACAGTATATTGAGCCTTTTAAAACATGGATGAAAAAGTATCATGATAGATGGGCATTGTTCCTTGACTCAAAAGAGTCGTGGGAACCTGAATATATAAACATGTTGTTGCACGATCCAAAGTTTGGCATTCAGAACGGTTGGTATGAAAGCCCATCTAACTGGCATTCGTTCAACGATTTCTTCTGCCGCCGTTTATCTTCACCCGGCAAACGTCCTGTTGTTTCGCCGGATGATAATAGCGTGGTGGTTTCTTCTGCTGACTCTAAACCTCAAGGTATTTGGAAAATTGATGCAAACGGCAATCTTATTCAGTATAATGAACTCGTCATAAAATCCAGGCAGTTCTATTCCGTTGATGATTTGCTTGGGCCAGATAGTTGGTTTCGTGGGCAGTTTAACGGAGGCACACTCGTCCATTCATTTCTTGATGTAAACGACTATCATCGCTATCACTTCCCTATTGGAGGAACTATTCGTGAAATCCGTAAAATTCAGGCTATTGATGCTGCTGGTGGTATCACCATTTGGGATGATGAAACGAAACGATACCGACTGCTAGATAACATCCCAGGATGGCAGATGATAGAAACACGAGGACTCGTCGTAATCGAAACTGATGAATATGGGTATGTAGCAGTACTTCCAGTCGGTATGTCACAAATTAATAGTGTGAATTTCATTGAAAGTCTTAACATAGGTGACCACATAACAAAGGGACAAGAAATGGGCTGGTTTCTGTTCGGCGGTAGTACAATAGTATATCTTTTCCAAAAAGGTTTTGATTTTGAGATGACCTCTCAAGACCATCTCCTTCAGGGAGAAGTGTTAGGAAATCTTCATAAAAGCAAATAATCATTTTGCACTTGAAAAATTGTCAAAATTTCAAGGGTGCAATACAATAAGCGTGAACATCTATTGCAAGCTGCAGGACGCATAATTGTTCTTCATAATGAACAAATTTTTAAAAAAAAATCATTTTGTTCATTGTAGTCAACAAAAATTTACTATTTTTGCACACAAATAACATTGTGATATGGAACTTGTTTCAAGACCCAATTACTACTCAAGAGTAGAGAAAATGCTCGGTAAAGGCATCTTGATTGTCTTGACTGGCCAGCGTCGTGTCGGCAAAAGTTATGTCATGAAAGAGATTGCCCAAAGGAAAAGCCAAGATGATAACGCATGTGTCATCTATATCGACAAGGAAAAAACCGCCTTCGACTTCATTCAGAACTACAACGACTTGATAGTCTATATTAACGAACACATGGAGTCAGGAAAGCATTCCTATATCCTTATCGACGAGGTCCAGGAAATTGATGGTTTTGAACGGGGACTAAGGAATTATTATGATAATCCCGACATTGACGTCATTGTGACCGGCAGTAATTCGGATACGCTGTCAAGCGATTTGGCGACGCTGCTTTCAGGCAGGTATGTGGAAATCTTTATTCAAGGTTTAAGTTATAATGAGTTCCTGATATTTCATCATCTTGATGACAACGACGAAGCCCTTCGAAAGTATATCAACTACGGAGGCTTGCCCGGTCTGCGACCTTTAGGGATGGACGATCCTGAAGTCGTGCGCCAATATCTTCAGGGTGTTTTTAACACAATTCTTGTGAAAGATATCGTCCGTCGCAAAAGAGTGCGCAACGTGCCATTCCTTGAAAACTTGGTCAAATATGTCGGTGACAATATCGGCAAGCCGCTGTCGGCCACCAATATCCAAAATTTTATGACCTCCAACAAGAATGAGGTTTCCAAGAATCTCATTCTCAGTTATCTGAAGGCAATCACCGAAGCTTTCCTTATCCATGATGTCACTCGTTACAACCTGCATGGGAAAAAACTTTTAGAGAGCAACAACAAATACTATTTTGGGGATGTAGGTCTTCGCAACTACGTCGTAGGGGGCCGACGAGCCAACGACATCGAAAAAATCATTGAGAATTTGGTCTTCCAACACCTCATACGGTTGGGATATAAAGTAACTGTAGGACAGATGTATGCTACTGAGATTGATTTCGTGGCGACCAAAGGAGACGACACCGCTTACATTCAGGTGTCTTATCTAATTACCGAAAGCTCAACTTTCGAGCGTGAGTTTGGCAACCTACAAAAGGTAAATGACAACTATCCTAAATATGTAATTTCAATGACTCCTTTCATGGACTCCAGCAAGTATGAGGGAATCATTCACATTCCGCTTTCAGACTTCTTGAAGAAAGGACTTCCGCGATAGTCAGTAGTAATAATAAGGGATTCGCTATATAGAATAGTGAATGAGAGGGAATTCCACCCTCTCTTTTTTGTCACCTACCCGTCCGATATGTTTAACATACTGCATTTCATACCTTCGCAAAAAATTTGATTGTCACGAAATCGAAACAAAAAAATTATTATCTTATGTCACGTTCATACAAGAAAAATTACAAAGTTGGCTACTGTTGCAAGGGCAATATCAGGTATTACAAAAGAAGAAGGAAACTTCGCCGTCATCGATTGAGTCATGAAATGCACAATCTTTTTGCAAACTATACTGCGGAAATAATTGACGAAAAGGTTGTTGGAGACGTAATGCCAAAAGAGAACCAATGGGGCGAACCAAGCGACGGCCATTACGGACTATGGCAATCAGAATATAAAGCTGACAAAGCATTCTATGACAAACTCTACGGCAAGAAAATAGGATATGCGTTCAAGCCAAAAAGAAGAAGTAGTAGATTTCGCAAAGTCCCCGAAAGCTAGCTTTCGGGGACTTATATATTTATGCATTTGCAGATCTCAACATGCCAAACAGCGCTGTCTTAACCCTAGTTCCATCAAGTTTCTCCGTATTATTTTCCGGCGCATAATATGGCAAATACTTTTTAGCCGCATCGCGAACATCGTCATCGCTTTTTTCATCAAAACATGTTAACATGTAATATGACATTGACACAAAACTGTCAGCATCCATTGTACAAATATCTCTTTGAATGTCTTTTTGCGTGTGCTTCCATCCCACTATCATTGTTTGATATGCTTTTGAAAGCCTTGCACGCAACGGATGTTCTTCGATTGCTTGTAACAAATACGCACGATAACCTAAATTGTCTTTTTGTCTTTGTAATTCGTAATACCACCTGTTTAATGAAGGCTGACTGGCCTGACCCATTACAGATCCCACGTGTTTGCGATACCAATACCCATATTCAACGGCTCCTTTTTATTTTAATGCTACCAAGCTAATAAAAAATCTGTTTAACTACTTTAATCTAATCCTATTCATCCTTAATAATAACAGCACACTCATCATTCTCACACGCAAATATCCCATTGCCCAAATATTTTATATCCCAATAACCATTGGGCATAACAACTATTCTAAAAGCCGTATCCATAACAGCCCATGAGTTTAATGTGTTATACATTATATACTTTGTCGGATTTCCTTCGGTATCGCGAATCACCTTGATATTATCAGAATAGTGTGGGTTTTCAAAATAAGTGCGGTCACAAACAATCTCACCCTTGACGTTCAATATTTGTAAAACTCCATTTTTCTGACAAAGGAATAAATTGCCGTCACCTTCAGTAATAGCATAATCAACAAAATCATATTCCACTGGAATTATCATCCCTTTCTTCATGTCAAAAACACCATATCTAACTCCTGTCGAATCTGTTTTTTCTACAATGATTGGATTGTAAAAATCATAATCATCATAATGTGTGTATTCTTTTATTACAGAACCTCCAATACTACATCTTAATTGGGGTAATTCATCCCATTCTTTTTTCAAACTATATAATTGTGTGGTTTTTATATCACTAAACTCCGCTGGCAAAACAGTCTCCCCCACCTCATTTATCATACCGACTAAACCATCTTTACCTGGCACTAAAGAATAGCCGTTTCTAAAAATAAAGTCGTAATAAGTATAATCACAGTTATAATCAAAATAGGCTGAATCAAGGTCAATATTAAAAGGTATTACTATTTCTTTTGTAAAAACATTGATAAAGCCCAACTTATGTTCATTATTGACGCAAGCCGCCAAGCCGCTAATCATGTCACTGTCCCAAGCAAGCAAGTACTGTGGTTCAACAAGCACCTCGCCTGTTATAGGACTTATGTAACCAAACAAATCATCTTCATTTACAACCATAACCGAACCTTCCTGCGATTTCATAAAAATCTCAGTTAGATGGGTGCCGTAATTTTGAGCAAACACCTTCTGGTATCTGCCCACCACCTTTTTCAATTCTTCATTGTAAATCTCTACCATACCGTCTTTTTCAACGGTTCTAAGATTTTCAGTAAGATATTCGCCTACAACTTCCGGTTCTTTCCTACTGCGAATTTTCTCTCTACCCCAACCAATAACAGACCAAACGCTGTATATAACCGAGGCCCAGACCAATAAACCAATCACATAATCACTTGTGAACTTTTTTGCCAATAAAATGGCTCTTTTAACTTTCTTTTTCATGGCTAAATCATTTTAACGTCTATAAATCAGTGTTTTAATATCACAATCTTTTATCTTTGAATACATCAACTCAAAGAATTCTCTTTCGTCTTCCGGGATGCTTTCTTCATTTTTATAACCGTAAAGTTCAAGAAACTCCTTCCTACGAACCAATCTGCTGGTATTGATAGTATCGCCGTATTCTCTGTTTATTTGTTTATATCCAATCAATTCAACTCCAACTTTAGTTAACATATCAGTTACAAGACTATCCAACAAATCTTTTAAACCATTCTTGGACAATTCGGACACCAGCCCAGAATAATTCTCATACTCTACAGCTATATCCGGGCAGTTTTCTCCTCTGTCCACAATTCTACATTGAGCATCAATATTACCCCAAAGAAGTTGAAAAAGCATAGACCATACGCTTTCGTCACAACCAGCGATGTTAGGATGATTGTATTCTATAGGTAAAAAGAACCTGTAATAATATTTGTATGCCGGGTTTGTTTCATAATTATCAACAACATTAGGTCCGACACAGGATTGATAAGTGTCCACAAACTGTCTGGCTTCAGCCAAAGTTAACATCTGTTTTAATACTTGATGATAGTCAATAAATTCATCATCCTCATCATCACGAGTATCAGTGTCTTCATTGTAATCATCATAATCCCAATCAGCGACATCGTAAGGTTCTCTTTCTTTCATCTCTAATTCTTGTACTGAATCCATGAATTTTTTCTTGGACATTTTCAAAGAATACCCAGCAGAAGCATTTAATGTGTCGGAAATTATTGTCAATATGTTTTCAAACAAATCTGACGGCACTTTTTTGCTCAAAATTGTTTTTATAACTCTCTCATCTCTAACAGAATCATCCACACTAACCATAGAAATAAGCTTTAACACAAGGCTGTTAGCCGAAACCAACGAACTTTTTTCTACAGTAAGCATATCAATTGTGGTCTCAACAAAAAAAGAGCGGTCACAATACTCATCTGCGACTATTTTTGTATTGATACAGTCAACATCAACTTTACACGTCTTATCCTCTTTTAAAAAGCTCCTAATATCTTCTATACAATTGATCGTTATACTGTGCATGTGCGTGTCCCAAATCACATACTTATCTTTTTTCAATTTAGTTTTATTATCGTTGTCTTTCATGGCTATCTTGTTTTAAGTTGTTGTGCTACATAATTTTCGTCTATAATGATTGTCTGTTTCTCACTTGAATTTGTCATTCCGCAATGCTCAAAATAAATGGGTGTCATAATTTTTGACAATGATGACCTCACATCACGAAACCCCATACCTGAATTTGCCGCTTTATTTGATATCATATGAATGGCCTCTTTTGTAAATTTTAAATTGATATTGTTTCGCTGACAAAAATCAATATGCGTCTTCATTATGTTGTCTTTAGCATCAGTCAAAATCTCATAAATCACATCCGAAGTAAGTTGATTCATAACCACAACCTCATCAATACGGCCTACCAGTTCAGGAATGAATCCATAACTAACAAGATCATCACGTGACACCTCCTTCATTATATTAGCATTTATGGCACTATCTGAAACATTACTATGTGAAAACCCAAGCGATCGATTATTTACATTTAATCTTTTTCTGATGATGTCTTCCATACCTACAAATGCACCATCAAATATAATAAGTAGATTGTCTGTTGGCAAATTATACCTGCATGGTGAATAGCTTGAATTCAATCCATTCTCCAAAACAAGGCATCGTCCTGGTTCAAACAAATACATATAATCTCTAACCATGTCCATATCCATATCTGTTCCTTGTTCTCCAACTATTCTTTGATTATGATGAACTATTTTGTCAAATTCATGAATCATTATTATCGAGTATTTCATTTGTTCAATAGTATAATTATTGCTTAACATAGCGTTTAAAATCATATCATTAAGATGCAATCCTCTCCATCCTGTTGGTACAATCTCATTGGAATTCACATGAACAATCGGCATATCATTATAAAGATCGCCAAAACGTCTTATCATTTCACTTTTGCCAGTTCCAGTATGTCCCATTAGTAAAACCGACCTGATAATATTCGGGATACCTAGTCTTCTACATTTATCATGCATGGCGATTGGCACCGACAGTTTTAAAATAGGATCATTTTGCCCTTTGATATACTGTTGAACTATCGTTGCTAATTCTTTCGGACTATTGAATTGCTTAATTTCCTTCTTAGCTGTTTTTTTCTCAACTTTAAGTTCCGAGGCTTTGAAGCCATAAGTCTCATAAAGATAAGCTTTATCTCCATCAGTCATAGATCCTAACAAATGTTCCCATTCTTTAAGTTGTTCCTGCATTACTTCATCAGAACGGTCATTGTTAATTGTGGC
Organism: uncultured Bacteroidales bacterium; assembly: GCA_937896895.1. Lineage (GTDB taxonomy): Bacteria > Bacteroidota > Bacteroidia > Bacteroidales > F082 > Limimorpha. The sequence continues at coordinate 85,903 of CALBNV010000046.1, forward strand.
ACTAAGTGTTTCATCTTCAATCATTTCTTCAAGCCTTTCAACAGATAATTCGCCATTTTCCAACATTTGTGTGTATTGAATTGCATGTTCGGGCGTAAAGTAAGGGCACATAAACATTCTTGCAATCAATTTCTGGTAGTCTATGTTGTCATTTTTAACAACATCAATTCCGAAGAATTTCACTCTCTTTTTGTTAACTTGCTTTTTCATGGCTATTGTTGTTAAGTGTTATACAATCATCGTTTTGTGCAAAATTAACACACCCACAATTGTACAATTATCGGATAGTTATCTGTAAAACAAAAAAAACAGAAACCCAAATCGGAGTCTCTGTATCAAAAGTCTGGAAAACTTATTGGATGACAACTAGCGAGTGCTCATATATTTTTCAATTTCAGTTTTTATATCTGCAATTGCTTCATCTATTGACACAGGCCTGTTGTCATGTGCATCAAGCGAAACATTGTACATAAATGGCAATCCGTTGTAAAACTTCTCTTTCTTATGCGTATGCCCAAAGAAGTTGACAATCCAGTCTTTAGGCTTCTCAACTTCCATATCCACAGTAATAGATGGAAAATGGCTCAGGTAATATTGATGACCTTGATACCACAAATACTTTGCGCCTTCTATTTCAACAATATTCGATTCTTTCCTGTATAACTCGATTTTCATACTCCCGTCATGGTTGCCAAGAATAAGGTGTTTCTTGCCTTTAAGCCGGTTAACAATTTTCATTGCATCATCCAAATTATTGTTCTCACCTTTAAATATAAGGTCGCCAAGAACATATACGTCGTCGTCATCAGTAATGCATTCATTCCAATTTTTCTCAATAGCGGCATTCATATCCTCTACACTATGAAAACCACGAGGCTCATAGATAAATGATTTATGATTAAGATGTAAATCTGATGTTAAATATATCATAATTCTCTATTTTTTTGTATGGTTTTAACGGTTTGTCAAGAGCTTCGCGTTTGTCTTTGATAAAGTTCTCATAAAGGCATTTATCCAATTCTTCATCTGCAATGTATTCTGCCCCGCGTTGTTTATATCTCTCCTGATGCCACGCCACATATTTGTCAAATGTGAAGCTGTTTAGCAACTCAGTGTATTCTTTATTATAACATAGTAATCGATACAATTCAAATATCAACGAATACAAACATGGTTCTTGTCTTAACAAACATTCCAATAGCCATTGCATGTTCTCTCGATTAAATGTTCTTTCTTCAGATGGTATATCGCTTTCAGCGACATCCCTGCATAACTCATTGTATGCCCACCATGTGTCCATCCTTGCACGTAATTCAGATTTTTCATCACCAGATAGTTCTTTAATAGCCTGTTTAAGCGTTGGGTATGATAAAACGCCAGTATCTTCACACTGAACCTCTTCAACTTTTAGAGTTGATTTTGCCGGTAGGATAAAAAAATGTTTACACGACGGGCATTGTTGAGTCCATGAAGGTTCACACCATTCAACAAACTCAACATGACCATCCGACCATAACGGAGCCTTCTCGTTACTCCAAGGTTCTAGACTGAAAGCTAATCTTTTAATCTCTCCGCAATGAGGGCAAGTTACAATATAAGTTGATGTATTTTTCATAGTTTTAAAGCTAGTTTGCAAATATACAAAAAAACAGCAATAGTTTATTACGAATGATTATTCATTGCCCTGAGTTTCATGCCAATGCTGTAAAAACCGCAGTGACATAAGAATTCTTTCATACCATGTAAGCAACCCCCAATTAAACTGTTCGACGATTTCCTCATAACTACTAGGGACTGTTATATTTGAAAGGGTCGTTTTTAAATCATTTCCCATAAATACAGCATGATTATCTAACGCCCTGGCTAACCAAGTATAAGCTTCATCATAACTTTGATTAACAACTTTCCCCTGCATATAAAAATCAAACAGTTTCAATTGTGCCTGCGTTTCATTATCTTCAGCTGCTTTCTTGAACAATTCATATGCTTTTTCATAATTTTGTGCCAAACCAGTACCATACTCATAGCATTCGCCCAAAAGGTAAAGTGCCCATGCATCATTTTGCTCTGCTGCTTTTTTGTACAACATGACTGCTTTTGTATAGTTCTGACCGAACCCCATACCATCAGCATAACGTTGTCCTAAACAACACAGTGAATAAGCATCATTATTTATAAAAGCTTTCTTATACCACATCTTAGCCATTTCATTATTTTGAATCACACCAAGTCCCAATGCATAACAATCTCCTAAATCCCACTGTGCATATATGTTATCCTGTTCCGCAGACGCAGTGTAAAGCTCAAAAGCTTTCTCATAATTTTGGTCAACACCAATTTCATGTTCATAACATCTACCCAAATTCCATTGCGCTTCTGCATGATTTTGTTCTGAGGCTAATGCATACCACACAGCAGCAGTTTCACAATCTTTTAGAACGCCTATACCATTTTCATAACAACAACCCAATTCATTCTGCGCAATAGCTAATCCATGTTTGGCTGCTATGGTAAACCATTCTACTGCTTTTTTATAATTCTGTTTAACGCCAAGACCTTTAAAATAAAACTCTCCCAAACTACATTGTGCTAAAGCGTCTCCCATGTTTGCTGCCATTGAATAAAAAGTGAAGGCTTGTTTAAGATTTATAGACATGCCTATTCCATACCTATTCATTGCAGCTAAAGTTCGTTGAGCTGGCGCATTATTATTTTTAGCAGCTTTTGAATACCAATTAATTGCCATTTCATAGTCTTGTTTAACTCCAATACCTTTAGCATAGCATTCTCCTAATTGATATTGAGCAGCGATAATACCCAATTCAGCTTTTTTAGATAATAGCTCAAATGCATTCTCTTCATAATCAATATTATTATGAACGCAATACTTGTCAATCAGATGTATAATCTTTTGCACCATATTATCACCCATTTCTTCGGCTATGGTATCAAGTATCTCTTCAAAACAGAGATTTTCAAAGGTTTTCTTCATGTTATCCGTTATCATAGTTCTAGTGTTTTAATATTCATAATTAAGTACGACTGCGAAGATAGCCATATTTACAAATTCACTTATAGAGGACTAGTATCGGACGGACGATTCCTCCAATTCCTATGCATAGTAATCTTAGGAAATTTCCACGGCATGAAGCCCTCTACTCAAAACCATGTTCCGTTTAGCCGCTTTTCAAATGTTTCGTCTTTTGGTTCCTGCATCTACACAATGTTCCTGTCCAAATCGCAATAAAAATGATTGAAGCAGATGATAAAATTGAGTATTCTGAAATCTGCTTTTTCAAAAAAACGTTTTTTGACATTTATCTAATTGCTAGGATTTGATATGTCATTTTGTTGATAACTTTTTGTTTTTTCACTTGCAATCCATTTTTTATACCGGTAATTTTGTAGCATAAAAATGTTGATTTATGTTAGGAGCAATTACAGGAGATACCATTGGTTCTCGATTTGAATTTTCAGGCATCAAACATACAGAATTCCACCTGTTCGATCAACGATGCCGCTACACCGACGACTCAGTTATGACCATGGCCGTTGCAGAATGGCTTATGGACGACTCCGCTTATTCACATGAGGTATTGGAAGAAAAAATGGTAAAATATGGTGCGCTAGACCCAAGAGCGGGATATGGTGGCATGTTTTCATCTTGGTTATTCTTCCCTAAAGCAATTTCTAAAGATGGAAAACGTCATCCATACAACAGCTTTGGCAATGGTTCAGCAATGAGAGTCAGTGCGGTAGGGTGGATGTTCTATACACTGGAAGAAACCGAGCATGTGGCGGAAATCTCAGCCAGTATTACCCACAACCATCCCGAAGGCATAAAAGGAGCTCAAGCTACAGCTGCAGCAATCTTCATGGCCAGAAACGGAAAAACTAAAAAGGAGATAAAAGACTATATCACAAACAAATATGATTATAATCTGAATCGTAAACTAGACGATTTCAGACCTCGTTATAGTTTTGATGTAACCTGTCAAGGCTCTGTTCCGGAAGCGATCATAGCTTTTCTTGAAAGCCACGATTATGAATCAACCGTCCGTCTCGCAGTCTCTATCGGTGGTGACTCTGATACACAGGCCTGCATTGCCGGAGGTATAGCTGAAGCTTTCTACGGTATGCCCGATGAAATCATAACACAAATAGCTGGTTATCTTCCTCAAGACTACATGAAAAATATCATCCGTCTCGGTGAAGTGTCAGCATACAGATGCCATTTGGACCAGATAAAAAAGTGTTGGAAAATGTAGAAAGATAAGTATGATACAATTAACAAGGTGGAATAAGGTAGCTGAACAATGTCATGTATATACAATAGATAGTATTAGGAAAAGAAAGAAATAGTCTATCCCAATCACTCCAATTCCTACAATTCCGAAGATTCCCACGCCATAGTAATCTTCGGAATTTTCGTAATTCTCCGTGGCTTGATGGTCTCTGCAAATCACTATGTTACGTTTCGCCGCTTTTCCAATGTCCCTCTTTTAGTTCCTGCATCAACACCGTGTTCTCGTTGCAATTGTGAGTGTGTAGGCGGGAAATAGGTGTTCGCTTCCGCGCTGCCTTAAAAGCCTTTTTGCCCCCTGCAAGGGCTTCGCAAGCTGGTCTAAAAAAAATCTCCACCTTTCGCTTCTCTTCAGGTAGTATTTTTTTGCCCAGCCCTTGCATGGGGAACCACGCTTCGTGTTTACGGCACAATTGAAAGTCCCTGGGGCGCAAGCTAAAGCTCTCGCCCCTAATCCGCTACCATGCAACTGCTAAATTGAACGCACTTCAAAAAGGCTTTTAGGCGGCAGCTTGGTCGCTCGCTCGGGGCTGCCTCTCGGCGGGGTTCTCGCACAATTCAAACGTCTCATAACCCTTGGTAAGTATAGCACAATTCAATGTCCCTGCATCCAAATCCCGCCGCCAGCCCCTAACAGCTGCGGGCTACTCAGCAGACTGTCATTTTCGTCTCGCCTTGAAAGCATATCAAACCTCAATTGATGTGTCTTCCGTTTCGTGTTATCGTCGAACAGCCTGCCTCCGTGCCTCCTCCCAGCTGCTGCCACCCCGCACGCGCGTCGCGCGCACCCTACAGCAAAAAACTTCGTTTTTGCTTCCGTGCCCCCGTCCTATCGGCCGGGGGAGGAACGCGGTGCGACCTCACCTGAGCTGCGTCCGGTCGTTCCACTTCCCTCCCTTGCCCAGACCCACATGTTTTTTAGCAATGGCTTCATTGATTGTTACCGAGTAATTTCCGAGGTCTCTTAGTTCTCTGAGTGCTCCGAGTTTTTAGTTTCTGAGCAATTCAGTGGTTTTGTCTTCATTTCATGCCGCAGCATCAGTATAGCGGCAGCCGTCTCCCAGCGGGAACCCTCGGCTGACGCTACACTCATGCTGCTTTCGGGAAACACAATGCGTCCCCTTTTTGGTTCCTGACTTCTATACAATGTTTCGGGGCAAAGGCAAAATCTTTCGTTCCGCTTCTCTTCACTCAAGAATTTGCCGACAGTGTCGCGTCCCCACCCACCCGCCCTTTTAGTTGTGGCATCTTTTTGAAAATATCAATAAAATAAAGTGTTTCCAATTCTTTTAGTGTTTCCTTTTTGATTCTGCAAAACATCTCGTTTTCGTCTTTTATTGATTGCCGCAGCATCAGCATATCGACAGCCGTATCCCAGTGGGAATCCCTCGGCTGACGACATGCTAATGCCGCTTCAGTGCAACACAATGCATCTCTTTTTTGGTTCCCGGCTTCGATTGATAGTTTCTGCTCAAAAGGCAAAAGCTTGATGATTGCCGTCTCCCAAAGGGGACCCTCGGCAACCATCAAGCCTTTGCCGACAATGTCGCGTCCCCACCCACCCTCCCTTTTGGTGGCTACTTCCTTTCGTGATTGTTAATAAATTCAAGCATTTCCGTTCCTTTGAAGGTCTCTTTTTGACTGTAAACCTATTTCAGGACTGATCCTTGATTCGATTGATTCTGAACACCTTGACTATCTCTCGTCCTGATTTTTCTTGACAATTTTTAATGTAAAGTTAATGCAGGACTAACCCAGAGTCCTCTTAGTGCTCCGAGTGCTCCGATCTGCGTAATCCCGCGAGTGTCAACGAGCCTAAATCCCTTTCGGAAGAACTGTGGAAGTCCAAATCCGTGTAATCTGTAAAATCTGCGAGAAAAAATGTTGGTGATTCAAAAATTCAAAAAAAATGATGCAAAATTAGCCCTGATTGCCTAGTCCGTCAAGGTCAAGCCCTTCGGGTTTTTGGAAAAAAATCTCCACCTTTCAGGTAGTATTTTTTTGCAAAAAACCTTGACTGCCGTCGGCTATCATGGCTGGCAAAAAAAGCATCTTTTTTTTCTTTTTTTGTTTCTTCTTCGTTTTGGTGAAAAATTTTATAACAGCTATCGCATCTTCCCGATTTTCCTGACTGACAGACTGGAAATCGAGAGCAAACCATTGAAATCGAAAGCACCACAATCAACCGACTCTTTCCATACAGTTATTTTTACTAAACTTGCCTCCTAATCACTTTTATTAACCCTAATAATATAAAGATTATGGCTAAATTAAAAAACAAAAACAGCGACTGTCCCGGTGACGACACCATCGGCAAGGTCATCGACTTCATCTCCAAGACAGACCAAGAAAAGATTAAGATTGCAAAAGCTTTCCTCTATCCGCTCATCAGGCTGCTTAACATCGGCCTGAAGTACGTGGCCAAGAAAAAGACTCCTTACAAGTATGCCGTCACCGAGATGGTTCGTCACGCCCTCTCAAGCACCGGCAACGACCACGAGTACTTCATCGATTTCTCAAAAATCATCCTATCACGAGGCAACCTCACAGCTCCGCAGGTCGAAGATGTCCATTTTTCTGGTGGCAAGTGTTCCGTCCAAATGAGCGACAACTCTGGCGAGGGTGATGCCAAGCCGGACGACATCTCCATGCTCCTTTTCTACAACGTCTCAAAATTGGAGTTCATCTGCTACCTTCAGGGAAGCTCACGCTCAACAGCTTCTCAACAATACGACATCCCCGAACATTGGGCAGGCGATGTGGTTCATGCCTACATCACCATGAAGTCCGCCGACGGCAAACTCGTCTCCGACTCCCAGTATCTCGGCGATTACATCGCCAACTAACCTACTGGAAATCGAGAGCAAAACCCCGAAATCGAAAGCACTGAAAACCGACGTGTTTTGACACATCGGTTTTCTTATTATTATTGCAGCAACCTTGGTTTAAGGGGAGTTCTACGGAGGCCATACCCATAACTACCTACTCCCTACCAAGGCCGTATAAAACATTATTTATTAACCCTTAAAAAACAATTTAAAATTATGGGAACAATCAAACAAGGAATCCTCGGAGGTTTCTCCGGAAAAGTAGGAACCGTCATCGGTTCGTCATGGAAAGGTATCAGCTACATGCGTGGTCAGGCTCAGCATGTCAAAAACCCTCGTTCATCGGGTCAAGTCAATCAGCGCAGCAAATTCAATCTCGTGTTGAACTTCCTGCAGCCTAACGTCCCTTACATCCGTATCGGATATAAGAGTCTGGCTGCTAAGCAGACCGAATTCAACGCAGCCATGTCGTATCTCCTGAAGAATGCCATCACCGGCGACTCTCCAGACTATGAGCTGGATTACACCCAGGTGCTGGTCTCTCAGGGTGGTCTCACTCAGGTTAACGATGGCGCTGTCAACTGGACTGCCGCTCAGAGCAAGCTCACCTTCAGCTGGACTGACAACAGCGGCGTAGGCAACGCCCTTGCAACCGACAAAGCAATGCCGTTCATCTACAACAAGGACAAAAACGAGACCATCTACAACACTGCAGGTGCCACTCGTACAACCCACACCATGGACGTAACCGTTCCAAACAACTGGGTGGGTGACAAAGTGGAGGTCTATCTCGGCATGGTCTCTGAGGACGGTGCTCTCGTGGCAGATTCTCTCTATCTCGGCGAGAAGACATTGAGTGCAGCTTAAACCCTAAAACCGCTGTACCATGGGAAAGATTAAGCAAGGTATCCTTGGGGGTTTTAGCGGTCAGGTCGGCACCGTGGTAGGCTCTTCCTGGAAAGGAATCGCCTACATGAGAGGCAAAGCCCAGCACGTTAAGAACCCCCGCACAGCGGGGCAAACCTACCATCGTGACGCCATAAAAGCCGTCACGTTGGCTTTGCGTCCTATCGCATCAACTCTGCGCCTCACGTTTGCAGAGTACGCCAAAAAGATGTCGGCTTTCAATAAAGCCGCATCAATTAACTACAAAAAAGCAATAGTCGACCAAGACGGACAACCTGTAGTTGACTATTCCAAACTCATCCTCTCAAAAAGAACCCTTCAGCCATTTCATCACATCTTTATAGAAGATGATTCTGGACGTGGCGATTACTATATTTCTACGATTTTTGATTTCATTCCTTATCCTGAATACGACGGTCTGATTTTCTTTATCTACAATGTGGATGATAACGTGTGGCAAACTGGTGTCATTAAAGAGCACTACCGTGTCGGAGAAACACTCGAATTTCACGGTGGAATGCCACTGGTAAGAGACAAACAATATCTCGCTTTCGCATGTGCTTACGACCCGGCTACAGGTCGCGTTTCCGACCCGATTTCTGAGGTGAGAGTGGAAGCTTACTAATCTGAAAACATTCAAAAAAAACAATATAAAGATTATTATGGGAACAATAAAACAAGGTATTTTAGGCGGTTTTTCGGGCAAGGTGGGCAGCGTTGTCGGTGCCAGCTGGAAAGGCATTTCCTACATGCGCAGTCAAGCCGACCATGTTAAAAATCCACGCTCCGCAGCGCAAAACTATCATCGCGAGGCTATCAAGGAAATAACCAACTTCCTTCAACCATTAGCCTCGACTCTACGCATAACATTTGGCGAGCATGCTCAAAAAATGTCAGCATTCAACAAATCCGTTTCGGTCAACTATCACAAGTGTCTCAAAGCCGTAGATGGTCATCCTGAGATAGATTATGAAAAGATTGTCGTATCGCAAGGAAGCCTCAAAAAATTCAGCGACGCAACAGCCGGAGACTTTGAAATGGAAAATGAAATGAGGTTTATCACTTGGGGTGATAATGAAACTGTCACAACCTATCCGGGAATGATGCTTATCATCTACGACTGCGATGCCAAAGTGTGGCATGTTTGGCAATACGACCAACCATTCACCAGTCAAGAGATGATTCTTCTCGATAGCGATTGGTATTCTCCAAATTTCACTACTTCAAGCTGGGCATTGGTATGGGACAAAGCCACAGGCAAGGTTTCAGATCCAATCGAATGTCCAATTTTATTCGGTTAACAACACTAAAATAATCAGACTATGGGAAGAATTAAACAAGGTATTCTCGGAGGCTTCAGCGGTAAAGTCGGCACTGTTGTCGGTTCAAGCTGGAAAGGCACCGCATATATGCGTGGCCAAGCCACACATGTTAAAAATCCTAGAACAGAAAAACAAATCGCTCAGCGCACAAAGATGGAGTTTGCACGAAATTTCCTGCAGCCAGTTGCAGAGTTCATTAACATCGGCTTCAAAGACGTTGCCAAACACCAGTCACCGCTCAATTATGCAGCCTCTCAAATGATGCGCGACGCCATTTATGGTGATTATCCAGACTACAGCCCTATCTATTCGAAGTTAAAATGGTCACACGGACTTCTCACTCCGCCAGTAGTCGAAACAGTCTATGCCAATTATAATGGAATAGATTTCCTATGGCAGGACAACTCAGGCTCCGGCAACGCCAAAGCCGACGACATCTCTATGGTAGTCGTATGCAATGAAGAAAAACAAGAGCTCAAGTATTTCATGAACGGCTACACCCGTTCTGAAACCACCACGCATTGCGAATTTCCAAATGAATGGGTAGGAGATCACATTCACGTTTACATCACAATGCGCTCAGCCGATGGCAAACTCATCTCAAATTCACACTATTGTGGTGAGTTTATCCTCGAATAACAGATTTCTGTTACATATTTTAAAAAAAAGTGTATATTTGCATCGTCGTACAGACAATTTTTAACACATCAAAAGCACCTCGGGAAAGCCATTTTTCCGAGGTGCTTATTTTAAATGTTGACATTTCGTTGACAAAAATATAAAATAAAAAGTGCTAACTCATTAAGAATCAGCACTTCTTCGTGGTACCAGCGGGAGTTGAACCAGCGACACACGGATTTTCAGTCCGTTGCTCTACCAACTGAGCTATGGTACCCCGTTTGTTTTGCGCTGCAAAAGTACAACTTTTTTTTGATACCACAACAAAAAAAAATATTTTTTTTATTTTTTGATTTTTTACAAAATAATACACTCATTTTCAATATCTTTGCAGCCGATTTTTAATGCGATGAACAATATTTTAACCATAGACATCGGCAACACAAGGTCAAAGTACGCGGTTTTCGGTGGAGAAAACATCATCGGAAGAGGTGTTTTCGACCCGTTATACGACGATTTATCGGATCTGTTGCTGAAATATCCGGCCATTGACAGAGGCATCATCTCAAGTGTCGGCGGCAAGGTCGATTATTGCCTTGCGCAGCTCAAAGGAATAAAAACCACAGTGTTGACTTCCGACACTCCTATGCCGTTCAAGGTGCAGCCGAATGCACGCGGACAGATCGGGGCCGACAGGCTCGCGGTGGTGGCAGCCGCCTACGCAGCCAAGCCACATCAGAACAACCTCATCATCGATGTCGGGACATGCATCACTTACGACATCCTCACAAGCAATGACGAACAGTTCTGCGGGCCGATCAGCCCGGGAATGAAGCTGAGGTTCAAGGCCATGCACGAGCACACGTCACTGCTGCCCCTACTCGACCCGTCGAACATTGAGCCGAAACTGCTGTGCGACAACACAAAAGAATGTCTCCAAGCAGGTGTCACAATAGGCGTAGTGAGCGAAATAAAAGAATTTATCAATGCTTACTCCAACATTTACAATGATTTAAATGTTTTTATTGCAGGAGGAGACAATATTTTTTTGGAAAATAAGTTAAAAAATTGCATCTTTGCAAACTCAAATTTCTTGTTTAACGGATTAAGATATATTCTTGAATACAATGAAATTCAATAACTTAAAAAAGAACCTGTTACTTGCCACATTGCTGTTTTCGGTTATGGGCGGTGTTTTCGCACAGTCAGACGCCAGTTCGCCGTATTCAAGATTCGGATTAGGAGTCGTTAAACAGAATAACGTGAGCACAGTGCAACAAGGTATGGGCGGCATCGGCAACGCTCTTTTCGGAGGCAGCATGCTTAACACCGCGAATCCTGCGGCATACGCCGCAATCGACTCTTTGTCATTCCTTTTCGATGCAGGTTTTTATATCAAAAACGTAACCTACCACACCAACGACATGTCGGAGCAAGGTTCAAACGCGTCGTTTGACCACGCAAACCTCGGCTTTTTCCTGACGAAATGGTGGAAGACAGGATTTGGCATCACGCCGTATTCGACAAAGGAATACGAATCGACGATAACGGGTAATGACCCTGTCTCGTATGCCGAGAAGTTCATCGGCGAAGGCGGCATCAACAAGATTTACTGGGCCAACGGCTTTAACATCGCCAACAAACTCTATCTCGGCATCAACAGCTCGTACTTGTTCGGCACCATCGCGGATGAGACGACAATATACTTTCCTGATTCGGTTTACATGACACACGGCAGACGGACCACCAGCACAAGCGTCAATAATTTCAAGTTTGATCTCGGAGCCATTTACACAATCAAACTAAAGAGCAACTCAACGCTGTCGATTGGTGCAACATATTCATTGCCAATGAATTTCAATTCAAAAAGAAATGTCTATGTCCGTTCGATAAAGTCATATTCCACCGCAAACGAAACGTCGATAGACACTTTGGTTTACAGAATGGGCGAAAAAGTGGCAATCAAATACCCGCAAGGATTCGGCGTAGGTTTAACATATAAAAAAGGTGACAGGATTCTGATAGGTGTGGATTTCAACTGGGACAACTGGAAGAACTTCTCATTTGCGGGGAGCAACGACTCGCTCCAGAACTCATGGAACATCGCCATCGGCGGAAGCTACAAGCCGAAGGCAACGTCGGTCTCGAATTACCTGAAAAGGATGACTTACCGCGCCGGCCTGCATTACGACCAGACATATCTGAGGATTTACGACAAGTCGATCAACAGGTTCGGCGTGACGTTAGGCCTCGGCCTTCCGATGCCAAAGTCGCTGTCGTCGTTCAACCTCGCACTTGAGATAGGCAGGATGGGCACGACGGAAAACGGACTGATAAAAGAGACATACTTCAACATCTCAATGGGCATATCATTGCATGAGGTGTGGTTTGTGAAAAGAAAATATAGGTAAAATCAATAAAAATTTAAAAGATGAAACTCAGAAAAACTTTATTAATGATTGCTGCAATATGCCTTTCATCAGTGGCATTTGCACAAGATGTTGATTGCGAAACAGCTTATTCCCTTTACAGGGAAGCATTCAAACAGTGGGAGGCGGCCAAGCCGAAATGCGACCCGAAGAACGTGAACCCTGTAATGGTAAGCTCATGGAGAACCGTCTTCCTGAACTGCCCTGAGATGAGACAGAGCACATTCACCGATGGCGCGAAAATCGTCACCAACGCATTCATCAAAAACGCGAAAAACGACAAGGAGAGAGAGGCTTACATCGACACTCTCTGCATGATCTATGACTCGCGTGCCAAGTATTTCCCTGACAGCCCGAAAGGTCCGGGCACCAACGTCAGCAACGTCTTGGGCCGTAAGGGCATCGATCTGATGGCATATCCGTCACGTTTGGAGACAGCATACACATCTCTCAAACAAGCCATCGAACTCGAAGGCAATCTCGCCAACAACCTGTTCATCGACGGTTATTTCAAGACTGTCATCAACATGGTGAAGGCTGGCAAACTTGAAGAGTCAGAAATCATTGAGGAATACAGCAGACTCATGGACATTCTCGACCACGTCTTGAACAACATGGAAGAATACGGTTACGAGAAACTCGCCGACAGCTACATAAGCACCAAGAACAACCTTGAGGGAGCTGTCCAGCCGTACGCCAACTGCGAAGACCTCATCCGCATCTATCAGAAGAAGTATGATGCTGACCCTGACAATGTCGAACTCCTCAACAAGATAGCTACAGTGCTTTCAGCGAGAAACTGCGACAAGTCAGACCTCTACCTCGCCGTGGCAATCAAGCTGCACAAACTCAACCCGTCGGCCGAATCGGCATATTTCATCGGGAAGAGATACCTTGTCGATCAGGAATACGGCAAGGCCACAAGCTACCTGCTTGAAGCCACAAAGTCAGATAACACGGTACAGGCCCAACAGTCATACAAATACCTCGCACAGATCATGCTCAAGGAAGGCAACTTCGAGCAGGGCCGCATCTATGCCAACAGAGCCATTGCACTCGACAAGACCGACGGCGAGCCATATATGATCATCGGTTACCTATACGCATCAAGCGGTAAGGTATGCAACGAGAACCCGCTTCATTCAAAGGCAGTGCTCTGGGCGGCAGTCGATAAATTCCAGAAAGCAAAGGAAGTCGATCCCGAACAGGCGGCAAAAGCCAACGAGATGATCAGGGAGTACTCGAAGATGTTCCCTACCAGCGAAGACGCATTCTTCTACAACGTGTTCGAAGGCGACACATACCACGTCGGCTGCTGGATCAATGAAGACACAAAGGCAAGGTTCTCTAACACAGGCAATTGAAAAGATTAATCACCATATTATTTGAACTCAACATCATAGCTGCCATGGCTATGATGTTGTTTTCTTGTGAAAATTCGATGGACAAAGTCAAGATGTTCATCGACAATGACACCATCAAAGGACTGATGGCGTACGACGTCGTCATTGAGCGGAGCGACTCGGGAATGCTCGTGGCGAAACTTTCGGCCCCCGTCATGGTCAGGATCGACTCCGACGACACCACGCTCCTCGAATTTCCGAAAGGATTCCACGCCGTGGTTTTTGATGACACGGTGATGACAATGAGCATCAAAGGCGACTACGGCATCAGCGACGACAAAGACCAGATGGTCTTCGCGAAAAGAAACGTCATCGTCGAAAACACCGAAACACACGAGACATTAGAGACCGAGAGCCTTTTCTGGGACAAGAGGAAAAAAAGAATTTACACCAGTGCCTTCGTCACCATAAAGGGACCCGACAGGGTCATCTACGGTGACAGCCTCGACGCCGACGAGAACTTCAGCAAGAGAATCATCCACGGCGTGAGAGCCACCATTGACGTGGAAGACCAGGAAGAACAATAACGTATTGACTGTCAAATGGATGACTATCTTATAGCAATAATATCACTTTTCGCATCCGCCTTTTCTTCAGGAGTGGAGATTTCCTTCCTGAGTTCAAACAGGCTCAAACTTGAGCTCGACCTGACGAAAAACAGCTTCCCCGCGAAGCTGATAACCTATTTCGTAAGACACCAATCGTATTTCATCGGGCTTATACTCCTGTGCAACAATATCGCCAACGTCGTCTATGGCATAGCCATCGCAAGAATCCTGAAGCCGGTCATCGAAGGCATACTGCCATTGGCTATCACCAATGAGTTCACGATACTTCTTTGCCAGACGCTGATCTCCACGTTCATCGTCCTCTTCTTCGGCGAGTTCATGCCAAAAGCATTGTGCCGGATAGACCCGAACAAGCTTATGAAAGTCTTCGCCTTCCCGATGATGCTGCTGTACATCCTGCTTTTCCCTTTGACATTCATTTACATAAGCATTTCGGAACTCATCATCAGATACATCTTCAGGATTAAGATGAACCCGGAAGACTACAAGCTCAGCACCGTTGACCTGAACGACTACCTGAAAGAATACGCCGACCCAAACGAGGGAGACAACGACATTCAGCAGGGCATCGAACTGTTTCAGAACGCCATCGAGTTCCCCTCGGTCAAGCTGCGCGAATGCATGCAACCGCGTAATGAGTTGATAGCCATTGATATAAACGACAGCATAAAAGAAGCCAAGGCGGTTATTGAAGAGACAAAACATTCCAAGCTGCTCGTTTATGAAGGCAACATCGACAATATCGTCGGTTACATCCACATCAACGACCTGTTGTCGAAAGGCAACAGTATCAAACAGATGGTGAGACAGATTGAGTTTTATCCTGAGACATACGGCGCACAGGACCTTCTGCAACATCTCTCAAAGACACGTCAGAGCATTGCCGTCGTGGTGGATGAGTTCGGCGGCACGGCAGGCATCATCACAATCGAAGACCTCATCGAGGAGATTTTCGGCGAGATTGAAGACGAATACGACGATGAGGACGACATCGAGAAAACCATAAACGAGAACGACAGGATTTTCTCGGCGAGGCTCGAGATTGACTATCTCAACAAGACTTACAAATACGATTTCCCGGAGTCGGACGACTACGAGACTTTGGCCGGTTATATCATACATTATCACGAAAGCATCCCGAAAATAGGTCAGGAAATAGTCATCGGCGACTACCTTTTCAAGATCATCAAAGCATCAGAGACCAAGCTTGAAGAGGTGGAAATCAAAAACAATCAATGAGTTAGACCGTATTTTAAAAAAAACACCATTAATGTTCATCATATTGATGATTTTTGTAAATTTGCACGCTTAAAATTATCGTTAAACGAAAATAATAAAAATAGAATAAAGCTATGGCAGCAATTGGAGCAATCAGAAAACACTACGGCCTGTTAGTCATTATCATAGGCCTTGCACTTCTGGCATTTGTTTTGGGTGACCTTTTCAGAAGCACAAACAGGAGACAAACAAACAACATCGCTGTGGTCAACGGTGAGAAAATCACTTATCAGGACTACGCAAACCGCGCTGACGTGAACATCGAGAACGCAAAGAGAAACGGTTCTGTTTCAAACGAAGACACATACAGCGTTCGTAATCAGACACTTGATCAGATGATCAGAGAAGTCATCATGAACAATGAGTACGAAGCCCTCGGAATCACCGTCTCGGCAGATGAGCTTTTCGACCAGTTTGTCGGCGAAAATCCTAACCAGTATGTCAAACAGAGTTTCTCGGATGCAAACGGCAACTTCGACAAAGAAGCGGTGATGGAATACCTCAGGAACTTCCAGAGCCTTGACCCTGTCTATCAGGCAAAATGGCTTGAATTTGAGAACGCCATCAAGGAAGAGAGAGTGAACGAGAAATACGAGAACCTTCTCAAGAAGAGCTTCTACCTCCCGACAAAACTCGCAGAACGTTACTACTCAAACAAAAACGACAAAAGAACCGCTGAAGTTTACGCAGTGCGTTACACCACAATCCCGGATTCAACGGTCGTCGTCACAGAGCAGGACAACAAGGCATTCTACGAGGCCAACAAGAAGAAATACCAGACCGACGCGACACGCGGCATTGACTACATCGTGTTTGAGGTGAAACCATCGCAGGCCGACAGACAGGCCGCCATGGACTATGTCGCCGACGCGAAACAAGGTCTCGCGGAGACTGCAAACGTCGCCAACTATATTGCGTCAAATTCGGACATGCCTTACGACAGCACATGGAAAGCCGACAAAGACCTTCCTGTCGAGATTGAAGGCGTCATCGCAGAAAACGAGGCTGGTCATGTCTTCGGGCCATACGAGAGCAACGGTTACTTCAACATCGGCAAGATTGTCGCCAAAGAGAACCGCTCCGATTCATTGATGGCATCACACATCCTCATCGCATATCAGGGCGCCATCCGCTCAACGGCGACACGCACCAAGGAACAAGCCAACGCATTGGCCGACAGCCTTCTCAACGTCGCGAAGAACGCCAAAGACTTAGAGAAACTCGCATCACAGTTCAGCGACGACCCGTCAGCCAAGACAAACAACGGCGACCTCGGCTGGTTCACCGACGGGATGATGGTGACAGACTTCAACGAGTTCGTGCAGGACAACACAGTCGGAACAGTCGGCATGGTTGAGACACCATTCGGCTTCCACATCATCAAGGTCACAGGCAAGAACGAAGCGAGAGAGGTGGCACGCTTAGCCATCGTCGCACGCGAGATTTCAGCAAGCACAGCTACATACCAAGATGTCTTCTCACAGGCAAACAAGTTCAGCACAGAAGTCAGAAACGCCGAACAGTTCAACAAGGCCGTTGAGGAGCAAGGGCTTAACAAACGCACATTCCAGACAATCAGAGAGAACACCTACCGCATCACGGGCCTCACCAACCCACGTGAGATAGTCCGCTGGGCATTCAAAGATGAGACAAAGGTCGGTGACATCTCAACGATCTTCGACCTCGAAGACATGTACGTCATCGCAATGCTGACAAAGGCTGTTCCGGAGGGCAACACACCAATGGCAGATGTCGTTGACCGCTACACATATATGATAAAGAAAGACAAGAAAGGCGACATGCTCATGGAGAAAGCCAAGGCATACGGCACAGACTACGAGAAGATGATTAACGAGATGAACGGCGAGAAATCGACAGTCGAGAACATCACCTTTGAAGGCCGCGGCTTCGGCACATACGGTCTTGAAGAGAAGGCACAAGGCACAGCACTGGGCATGAAACAGGGTGTCTATTCTGAACTCGTGAAAGGCGGCAACGCCATATTTGTGATGAAGGTGACAGGCGAACAGCCGGCAGCCGCGACAACCGACTACAGCGCTATCAAACGCGAGAAACAGTCGGTGTTCAACAACGCCATCCTCAACGGAGCAGCTTACTCGGCACTCTACGACAACGCTAAGATCGAGAACAACGGAATAATCTTCTTCTAACAGTTAAAAGAGTAAAGATAATGGTTAAGAGAGGCCAGCGGTGAGCTGGCCTCTCTTTTTGTCACCACGAATAACACAAATCTCTCACCACGAATTTCACGAATAACACGAATTTTTCTTCACTGGAACTTCTGATGGTTTCAAAAGAACTAAAACGTCAACCACACGGGAATCCTTAGCTTTAATGTAGTACATTGAATATTAACAAATTACCCCCGAAATTTATAAAATTTCGCTAAATTGTTAGAAGTAAGAATATAAAATGTAACTTTGCACCGTCAATTGAAAATATTAATCAGAAAGTTGCATTTATTACTTTTGATTCGGCTCAGAATTAAATCAGAGTAATACAGTTTGCAATATGTCGTTATCACGCTGTAAATCATGTAATATGAAAAAAAATGTCGCTTTTTTGTCTGTTTTATTGTTCCTTCTGTCTTGCGCAAACCGATTTGAGGAACCAGAAAAAGTCAAAGACATACATCTGAATGAAAATCAAGCATACATTGCCGTGCCGAATGCGATTGAATGCGATGAAAACGTCTTGGTGCTGCAGTCGCGGCTCAATCTTTCAAATATCAACATCGTGAAATTCGATTCGACGGGAGTCATTGACAACGAAACAATTGATTTCGCTGATGAATTGTACGGATATTTCATGTTTTTAAAAAACGAAGATACAATTGTATATTTCCCGTTGACAGACGAAACAAATTCATTGCAATTATTAAATCGCAAAGGTCTTGCTTGCGACGAGATTGACTTGGATCCGGCAGTTGCGGCAATGAATCCGGCAATCGGTTTGAAAGGCATTGGAAATCAAGTGTTTATTGGAAATTCATCAATGGAATATAACGTTGCGTACGCCGATGAACGTGCAATGTACTATAAAAGCGTCAGTCCGGTTTGCAGTGTCGATTTGAATGACGGCGGCGTTCATGTCTTTGGTGAATTTCCGGAGTCTTACAAAAAAAACAACGGCAATTTTTATGATTGGTTCCCGGTGATCTGCCCTTTGGATGACGATTGCTGCATTATGTCATTTGCACGCGATGACAGCATCTATTTTTACGAAAACGGAATCAAAAAAGAATCTTTCCTGTGCAAGAGCAAGTATATTGACGGATTCGCCCCGATGGACGACACAAAAGCCTTCGACATGGGATATTGCAGGAATTACATCTTGTCACAGCCCAAATACTCCGGTTTGATTTATGACAGCTATACCAATGATTACTACCGAGTTGCTGAACATTTCAGGAAAGTCGGAAACAACGGCAGATATGCTGAAGACCACGACCAGACGTGGTCAATAATTGTCATGGATTCGTCTTTCACGGTGAAAAAAGAATATTGTTTTAAGAATGACGAATATGATTCGAGATTGGTTTTGCCGGGCAAGGAAGGTGTTTACATATTGAAAAATTCAAAAAATGATAAACGTCTGACACTGACACTTTTTAAATTCTGATTATGAGAAATTCGAAAAATATAATCGCAGCCATCGTATCTGTCTTGCTGCTTGCGGGATGCGGGAGTTATTCAAAAGAGACAGACAGTTTCAACAATGTTCTGAAACAGTACGACATGGAAATCCCAAACGAAAGACACTGCTTTGTTGTCATCCCAGAGTTCTCCTGTTACGGTTGTATCCAGGAAACATGGCTCTGGCTTGAAAAAAATGTCAACGAAAAACCCAATTATGACATGACTGTCATAGACTTTAACAAATATGATGTTTTCGTGAAGAAAATCAACTGTGACGTGTGCTTTGACACTTTGGGAATCCTGAACGATGTATGTTTTGACATGGCAAATCCGATGATTATCAAAACATCCAACAAAAAAATCAGGTCAATAATCTCAGTTGACTCAAGATACATTGACGAGACTTTGGAATCAAATCTTGCGGATTATATTTGATGTCGATTCTGTCAAAGAGTATGTTTATGTAATAAGCTGCGCATGGGATGTACGTGATGAAGGTCGCGCTCGACGACGGAAAGACGTTTGAGGAGAAGATTGTGAAGAAATAGGATTCTCAAGAAAGCAACGGCAACAAGGGAAATTGACGCAGCCACGTCTTTTAGTGAAAAACTCATGAAGATTAGAGTGAAGAGTGGAGTTTTGAGAGTGGAGTTTCAAACTAACTCCACTCTCAACTTTCAACACCCCAAACTTAACGAAAAAATAACTCCACTCTCAACTCTCAACACTCCAAACTTAAC
>CALBNV010000047.1 GCA_937896895.1 uncultured Bacteroidales bacterium
AGCAGCACTGCCGCGACTGCATTCATATCCACATCTGCCGGAAGGGTAAGCTCTGCTCCTTTGAATTCTATTCTGAGAAGTGCATCCGTTTCCGGAACCGGATCGATCGCCACAAGCTGTGGTGCTGCCTGCTCACAGGCCTGTTTCCGCAGCTTGTGCAGCCAATAATAAAAGGTCTTTTCGTTGATACCGTGCTGACGGCAATATTCTTTATTCGTCAGCCCGCTGCCTGCGCAGTCCTTTATTACCAGCGCCCAGCTCTGCGCACGGTACTCGTTTCGAGTCGCTATTACATTGTCCATGTTTCACCATCCCATATCTATTTGACTCAAATATCTGACACTCAGTTTTTCGAGTCCTTGGGATAGTTTCTCATTTCTCTCGCCTCTTGTACAGGCGGCCGGTTATTGAGCGGTTACCTAATATTCGATAAAAAGGTTTACTTTTTGACAAAGCTATGGTATAATAATCTGGGTGATGAAAAATGGCAACCAGATACAAATTCAGTGAAGATGAAATAAAAGCGATCAAAGAGGCACGGAAGAAGAATCGGGACAAGAACGCCGAAAAGCGGCTTCAAGTGATGGAAATGAGCGCGGAGGGAAAGAAAGCTGCCGAGATATCGGCGGCAACCGGGTTCCACGAGCATTCCATTACGCGAATTATTCGCAGATACAAGGATGGCGGGTTGGAAGCAATCGTAGGAAATCACTATGGCGGGAATCGGCGAAATATGAGTTATGCAGAGGAAGAAGCGTTGCTCGCTCCGTTCAAAGCGCAGGCAGAAGAAGGCAAACTGGTACGGGCTTTACGACATGAGCGGCAACGTCTGGGAGTGGTGCCAGGACTGGTACGGCAGTTACGGCAGAGGTTCACAGACTAACCCACAGGGGCCGTCGTCGGGCTCTTCCCGCGTGATCCGTGGTGGCAGTTGGAGCAGCGGCGCGCAGTCCTGTCGCGTGTCTCTTCGCACCTGCAACTCGCCAGACGGCCGTTACAACTTCCTCGGCTTTCGCCTCGTGGTCTCCCAGTAAACAGTCGGCTAATCCGTCCATCTTGTAAGCTGCGGAGCCGGGGCGGTTTCCGCGGCGGAGTCGCCGAGGGCGGCAAGGGACGCAGCCGCACAGGGCGACGGAGCATGCGGGAACCGCGGGGGAAACCGGGAATGTCCGGTTGTAGAGACGGGGCATGCCCCGTCTCTACGGTTAGTAATCCGAGGGATTGTCAAACCAAGATCGTAAGATTGTGGAGACGCATTGCAATGCGTCTCCACGGCGGAAAACCCACGGCGAAAAAATTCGTGGTTTGAGACGCACAGCGACGAGACGATTGTTAAAATTTTTGAATCATGAAAATAACTGTTTTCCAACAAAAAGTATATGACGCCACGCGCCTCATCCCTCGCGGCAGCGTGGTGACCTACGGCGAGCTGGCGCGGCGCATCGGCTGCAAGTCGGCGCAGGCTGTCGGGCAGGCGTTGAGGCGTAATCCGTTCGCGCCTGAAGTGCCGTGCCACCGTGTCGTCGCCGCCGACGGAAGCCTCTGCGGTTTCGCCGGCCATCGCGACGGCGAACTCATCGCCAAGAAACGCCGCCTCCTTGAAGACGAAGGCGTCACGTTTGACGGCGATAAAGTCTCGGCTGATAAAATCAATGTGATTTATCGTAGTGATTAGTGACTTTCGACACGATTTTGTCTGTAAATTTATTGTCATATTTTATCTGAAATTCCGAAAATTTTCACTACCTTTGCAGTCTTAATTTTTAATAAAAATGAAGAAGATTTATCTTGCTGGCGGCTGCTTCTGGGGCACCGAGCATTATTTCAAAATGATAAAGGGCGTTGCCGACACCGAAGTCGGTTACGCCAACAGCATCAGGGAAAATCCTACATATCAGGAGGTGTGCACTGGAACGACACGCGCCGCCGAGACCGTGATGGTTGAATATGACCCCGAAGCGGTGACGCTGCGTTTTCTTCTCGAAATGTATTTTCACGCCATCGACCCGACAAGTGTGAATCAACAGGGTCACGACGTTGGACTTCAGTACAGGACTGGAATATATTATGTCGATGGCTCTGATGTTCAAGTGGTTGAAGATTTCATTAAAGAAAAACAAACGGAGATTGAAGGCAAAATCGCTGTCGAAGTGATGCCGCTCGAAAATTTCTACCGTGCGGAGGAATATCATCAGGATTATCTCGACAAGAACCCTGACGGCTATTGCCATCTACCGCTCGAACTGTTTGAGTTCGCGAAGAATGCACATTGATTTTAAAAATATAGATTATGGAAGAAAGGAAATACACAATCCAGGACCTCGACGAGTACATCAGACAGGGCGAGCCGGAGAAACAAGAACGTGGTGCGGCTTGGCAGGTGGCAATTGGTCTTCAACAAGTTGACGGACTGGAGCCATCTGATTATCTTCTTGATACGGCCCGTCAACATATCGATGGCAATATTACCATAGGCGAAGCCAAGAATTTGATCGATTCATATTACAAGTCGGCTTCTGTAAGGGATAAAGTAGAAAACGAAAGGACAGAGGAAGCCGACAAAGTCTCGGCGCGAATCACAGAGATCATTTCTGAAAAGACATTTAGCCTTACGCCTACACAGCTCACGTCAATCCATCGCAGACTTTTTGAAGGGACGTTTAAGTTCGCAGGTCAGATTCGCGATTACAACATTACTAAAAGCGAATGGGTCTTGAAAGGCGATACGGTTTATTATGCGAGTTGCGAAAATATCAAGGACACTCTTGAATATGATATTGAAAATGAACGTAAATTTTCATATTCAGGCGTGCCTGTCGATGATTCGATAAAACATCTTGTGCGTTTTTGTGCCGATTTGTGGCAGATTCACCCTTTCGGGGAAGGAAATACTCGCACGACGGCGGTTTTTATGATCAAATACATGCGGTCACTCGGACTGAATGTCGTAAATGACACATTTGCAAAGCATTCGTGGTTTTTCAGAAACGCTTTGGTGAGAGCAAATTATAGTAATATTCGCGCAGGGATAACAGAGACGACAGTGTTCCTTGAAAGATTTTTCCGAAATATGTTGATTGGTGAAAATAATCGGTTGCTTAACCGCGAAATGCATGTTGATTGGAGCAAGTTGCATCCAAACGATGAGATTCAAAGTGCAAATATGACGTCCCAAAGTGCAAATAATGCATTCAACTTGTCTCCAAAGTGCAAAAATTGCACTTTGGAAGAGCTTGCAGTATTGAGGGTCATTAAAGAAAATCCCAATGCAACGCAAAAGGAAATAGCTTCTGAAATACATAAATCTGAACGAACTGTCAAGTCCATCACTGTCTCTTTGCAGGGAAAGGGAATTATTTCGCGTGTGAACGGGAAACGTAATGGCTATTGGTCTCTTGAAAATCTAATGTTTGAAAATAATTGAATACAAATGAAAAAACTCCTGCTTTCAACACTCTTTGCGTTTCTCGCCTTGACGCTCAAGGCGCAGCAAAATGATAACACTCAATACGTTGACCCGTTCATCGGGACGCAGATGGACGAGACCGGCGCACTCAGCGGCAGCACTTTCCCCGGCGCGTGCGTGCCTTTCGGGATGGTGCAGCTCAGCCCCGAAACGGAGAAATACGTCACCTGGGACCCGTGCTCCGGCTACGACTACGACAAGGACAAGATCTATGGCATCACCCACACGCACCTCAGCGGCACGGGCTGCACCGACCTCATCGACGTGTCGCTGCTCCCCGCGATGTGCGACCTGACACCGTCATACATCGCGGCGGGCGATTTCTCGCAGACATTCTCGCATGACGAAGAAGGCGCGAAACCTGGCTATTATTGGGTGAAACTAAAGGAGTCGGGCGTGAAGGTGGAACTCACAGCCACCGAGCATTGCGGCATTCACAGATATACGTTTCCGGAAGGCGAAAAACAACAGGTCATACTTGACCTCGACCACATGACTTATCGCGGGACCGACACATATTACAGCTCGCGCCGCGGCTACAGCATCGTCAACAGCCAGATCCGCTTCGTCGATGACCACACCGTTGAAGGCTACAGGATCGTCACCGGCTGGGCGAAACTGCGCCGCGTGTATTTCCATGCCGAGTTCTCGAAACCTATTGTGCATCATTATGTTATGAAAGGAGACGAGAATCTTTTCGAGACATCCGTCGCCAACGGCAGAAACCTCCGCGCCGCAATGGTCTTCAACGGCGATGACGACTTATTAATAAAGGTGTCGGTCTCGGCTGTCGATTCCGAAGGCGCACGCCGGAACTTCAACGCGGAATGTTCTTCGTGGGATTTTGAGAAATACGTCGCCGATGCCCACGAGACATGGAAGAAAGCACTGTCGAAGGTCGAAATCAGCGGGACAGACACCGAAAAGCGCATTTTCTACACGGGAATGTATCACGCCTATATACAGCCGAACGTGATGAGCGACGTCGATGGCCGTTATGTGACAACGAATTACGAGATAAAACAGATGCCGGAAGGAAAAAAGTATTACTCGACGTTCTCGCTTTGGGACACCTTCCGCGCGGCGCATCCGCTCTACAACCTGCTTGAGCCGGAACTCACCGCCGACTTCATCAACTCCATGCTGCTGCATCATCAGGAATACGGCTATCTGCCGATTTGGGACCTGTGGGGGCAGGACAACTACTGCATGATCGGCAACCACGCGATTCCGGTTATTTCGCGAGCAATACTTACTGATGTTCAAGGTTTTGACAAGGAAGAAGCATATAAGGCGATGTATGAAAGCTCCGTCCGTCCGCATTATAATTCGCCGTTTGTACTTTGGGAAAAATACGGCTATTATCCGGCGACGCTTCAGGATGAGAGCGTCTCGATAACCCTTGAACAGGCTTTCGACGACTGGTGCGTCTATGCCGCCGCCGAAAAACTTGGGAAAACAAATGATGCCAAACATTTCCTGAAACGTTCGGAGTTTTACCGCAACATCTTCGATGAGTCGATAGGCACTTTCGCGCCGAAAGACGAGTCCGGCAACTGGGTGCGCCCGTATGACGTCTTGAGTTACGAAAACGGACATTTCGCCGAAGGCAACGCATGGCAATATATGTGGTTTGTGCCACAGAATCCATTGGGTCTCATTGAGTTGCTCGGTGGAAAAGAGAAATTCATTGAGAAATTAAACGAGAATTTCTCGCTTGAGGCGAAGAGCGGCGAGACAAACGGCAACGCCTCGGGCTTCATCGGGCAGTACGCCCACGGCAACGAGCCATCTCATCATACCGTCTATTTGTACAATTTCGCCGGTCAGCCGAAACGCACGCAAGAGCTTGTAAATGAGGTGCGTAACAAGTTCTACAGCGACAAGCCGTGCGGCTATGCCGGCAACGACGACTGCGGACAGATGTCGGCGTGGTACATATTCTCGTCGATGGGATTCTATCCGTTCAACGCCGGAAGCGATGACTTCTCAATTGGGACGCCATTGTTCAACGAAGCGGTCATCAACCTTCCGAACGGGAAAACTTTCACCATCAAGTCGAACAGGAAGTCTGATAAAGATATTTACGTAAAGTCGGTGAAACTCAACGGAGTGGCAGTTACCGACTGGCGTATCACGCAGCAACAGATTATGGATGGCGGCGTGCTTGAATTTAAAATGGGAAGAAAATAATAAATGTGTTTTATAATGAAAGTGTCACGTATTTTATTGATTGTCATGGCGATGATGTTTGTGTCTTGTAATTCTGAACCTGAAAGGCATACGCTGTATGTCGTTTCCACCGGCGATGTTCATGGGGCTTGGTTTGATGATGATTATCTTGACTCGGGTGAAAAATCCACGAGTCTGATTGCGGTGAGCAAGAAAGTCAACGACTTGCGCGACTCGGTGGGGGCGGAGAACGTCTTGCTTATCGATGCAGGCGACTGTCTGCAAGGCGATGTCGCGCCATACTATTATAATTATGTGAAAACCGACGTGCCGCATCTGTTCCCGCGCATGATGAAATACATGGGCTACGACTGTGTTGTCGTTGGTAATCATGACATTGAGACCGGTCATGCGGTTTACGACAAGGTTCGGAAGGAGATGGACGAGGCGGGTGTCCCGTGGCTCGGCGGCAATGCAATCCGCGAAAATGGCGACATTTATTTTCAGGAATATAAGGTTTTTGAAAGGGCAGGGCTGAAGGTTCTTGTGCTTGGATACACCAATCCGAATATTCCGGAATGGCTTCAGGAAGAGAAGTGGAAAGGCTTGACATTCAACAGCTTGGTGCCATACGTGCAGGAAAGGGTTGATGCCGTCAAAGCGAAGGAGAACCCAGATGTCACTGTTGTTGCGGTTCATTCCGGTACGGGCAATGGCGATGGTAATATCCTTGAAAGCCAAGGGCTTGACTTGTTTTATAGTCTTAAAGGCGTGGATTTGATTATCACCGCCCATGACCACAAGCCTCATGCTGATAATGTGAATGGTTTTGCATATCAGAACTGTGGAACAAAGGCGGCTAAAATCGGACATTCGGTCATCGAGGTGACGAAAGTCAACGGAAAAGTGACGAATGTCAATTCGATAACAACCATTGATGAAGTTGACAAGAATGATGTCGATTTGACTATGAAAGAATATTTCGCCGCCGATTATGAAGATGTTAAGAGATTCAGCACCAACAAGATAGGGACACTTGAGAAGACAATCCGCACGCATGACGCTTTCAAAGGGCAGTGCGCATACACGAACCTCATCAACACTGTGATGCTTGGCGCAACTGGTGCCGACATCGCGTTCACGGCACCGCTCACCTACGACGGCACTGTCAACGCGGGCGACATCCGTTATTGCGATCTGCGGACGATATATCCGTTTGAAAATGAGATGGTTGTGCTGAAGATGAAAGGCGGCGAAATAAAAGGTTTTCTTGAATTGTCATACGACAGATGGATAAACACTTGCAGTGAAAATGCTGTCGGCGACGACGGTTCTCATCTGTTGAAAATCGTCAGGAAAGACGACCCTCGCAATGGCGCGAAGGGCTGGAGCTTTGAAAACAAATCGTACAATTTCGAGGCTGCGGCTGGTCTGAATTATGTTGTCGATGTTACGGAATCACTCGGTGAACGTCTGATTATCAATAGTTTTGCTGATGGCAGGTCATTCGATCCCGAGGAATTTTACAATGTTGCGATGACCTCGTACCGTTTCAGCGGCGCGGGCGACCTGCTGCCTGACGGCGCGGGAATCAGCGCGGAGGAAGCGCAAAAACGTGTTGTCGCGAAATATCGTGAAATTCGTGACTTGATAAACGACTTTGTGATTGATAATCAGAATATTAAGATAGATATGATTTCTGATAAGAAAGTACTTGGAGAGTGGCGGTTCGAACCAGCAAATGTCGTCGAGCCTTTGATGGAAAAAGACATGAACCTGCTTTTTCCTGATGTTAAGTGATTGAAAATAAATTTGATATGAATAAAAAAGAATATACGCCAGACGGTTGCTTCTTCTTCGGAAAAGTAACCAAGACACATGGACTGAAAGGCGAGGTGACGATTAAACTTGATGTCGCCAACCCGTTGGATTTCAAGAATTTAAATTATGTGATGATGGATGTCAACGGCGACATCGTGCCGTTTTTCATCGAAAGCTCTAAGTTGGTCGGCGACAAGATGTTCGTGCTTTTCCAAGACGTGAAAACGATGGAACAGGCGGCGTCGTTCCTCGGAATGGCCGTCTATCTGCCTAACGAAATGCTGCCGGAACTTGATGATAACGACTTCTATTTCAACGACATAATCGGTTATAAACTCGTTGATGAGACATACGGCGAAGTAGGGGCTATCAGCGATGTGCTCGAATATCCGACGCAGGCGGTCATTCAGGTGATGAAAGACGGAAAGGAAATCCTAATCCCGATACATGACGACATTATAAAGAAAGTCGATAAGAGGTCTAAAGTGTTGAGCGTCAAGGCTCCGGAAGGACTTATTGATATGTATCTTTCGATTTAGGGATGGACACGCGGCCGTTTTTTTTCAAGAGATTCGGGCTTTTTCATCATCGTTCAACGATGAAAATCGGGACTGACGCGATTCTTCTGTCGCGGTGGGTCGAGGTAAACTCCGACGATTACGTGCTTGACATCGGGACGGGCTGCGGCCTCATTCCGCTCATGCTCTCGCAGAAAGGCATTCATCACGCCGACGCTGTGGAGATCGACCGCGATTCGTATGAAGAGGCGTCGCTGAATTTCAGAAATTCGGCATGGGGCGAGAAACTCGCTGTGTATCATGAAGATGTGAAGACCTTCGCAGATGATAATCTTGAAAAATATGACCTTATCGTGTCCAATCCGCCGTTTTTCTTCGGCGAAAACGTCCCGCAGAAAACGAAGAAAGGGCTGGCGCGTCACACAAATACGCTGGCTTATAAGGATTTGCTCGTCTCGGTGAAAAAAATGCTGAAACCAGACGGTCGTTTCGCACTCGTCTTGCCCGCAATCGAGTCGGTCGCTTTCTTGAAAATCGCCTCCGAACTCGGTTTTTCGCTTCAAAAAGAACAGAAAATCATCCCGATTGAAGGGAAAGAACCTAATAGAATAAATATGCAACTTATTGCTAATCAATGTAAAACAATAAGCGAGACGTTTGTCTTGAGATATGAAAATCATGTTTTCACAAGAGAATACAAAGAGTTTTTAAAAGACTTCTATCTTGATTGAAAAATTTTGTATCTTTGCCGCTTCAAATTTCAAAATTGTTGATTCAGAAAAATATCCGCAAAATGAAAAAAATATTGATTTTCTGTGCATTTGCACTCATGTTTGTGTTGGTTTCATGTTCTGACCCTATGGTCGGCTCATGGGTCATGCCCGCGACGAATTACACGCCCGAACAGGGTTTTGAATTGAAGGAAAATGGCACCGCCGAGGCCATCAATATGGATTTTGTCGAGTTTACAACCTGGCAGAAAGAAGGCGACAAGTTGATTCTCAATGGCAAGAACACCGGTTCCGTCAAAGGTGATTTCTCTGACGAGATGAATATCGTTGAGGTCACAAAAGAGGAGATGAAACTTGAGACCGGCGGTATCACATTGACATACAAGAAAAAAGAGTTTTAATTCCTAAAAGAATAGATATGAGCAAATTGGTTGTTGTTGCCCTTGGCGGAAACGCTTTGTTGAGAAGCAATCAAAAGGGAACGTATCAAGAACAGATTCAGAATGTTACGGAGACATGCGAGGCTCTGATGAGTTTTGTCGCCAATGGTGACAAGGTCATAATCGGTCATGGGAACGGCCCGCAGGTCGGCAACGTGATGCTTCAGCATGAGGCTGGCGCGAAGACTTTCGATGTTCAGGCGATGCCGATGGATTTCTGCGTCTCCGAGACGCAAGGCTCGATAGGTTACCTTATCGAGACGGGTTTCCGCAAGGTCATGGCACAGCATAACATAAAGAGAAATATCGTGACGCTGGTCACGCAGGTCGTCGTTGACGGCAATGACCCGATGTTCAAGAACCCCACGAAACCAGTCGGGCCGTATTACACGAAGGAAGACGCCGACAAATATGCGGCGGTCACCGGCTCTGTCTTCAAGGAAGATCCGAAGGGCAGGGGCTGGCGCAAGGTCGTGGCGTCACCGAAGCCGGTAAAAGTAGCGAATATTGAGATCGTCGAGCAGCTCGCAAACGCCGGCAATATCGTGGTGACGGTAGGCGGCGGCGGTATCCCTGTCGTTGAAAAAGACGGCTATTATGCTGGCGTTGAAGCAGTTATCGACAAAGACCTTGCTTCTTCGCTGACGGCTGTCGATGCTAAGGCTGATGAGTTCTACATCCTGACAGACGTTCCGCAGGCATATATCAATTTCCGCAAGGAGAACGAGCAGGCGCTTGGCAGAATCACCGTGGAAGAGGCCAAGAAACATCTCGCCGACGGACAGTTCACAGAAGGCTCGATGGCGCCGAAGATGCGTGCCGCCGTGAAGTTTGTTGAGGAGACCGGACATGACGCGGTCATCACAGACGCAGCAAGTCTCGGCAATCCGAATGCCGGCACGAGAATCGTAATGTAAGAGACAAGAGTGAAATAAGAGTTAAAAGAGCGCGAAGTGACGATGGATTGTTGTCGCTCCGCGCTCTTTTAACTCTGCTCTCTACTCTTATAACTAAAACGGCACGTCGTCGAGCGGCTCGGAGTTCATCCTCGACCCAAGACGTTTGATGCCGCCTTCGGGTATGTTGTTTCCAAATGCCGTGTTTGGCGCGAATTGTTTCGTGTCGCCCATTCCGCCGCCATCGGGGGCTGCACCTGAACCTTGGTTGCCATTGATGAAATCCTGCTCAAGGTCTTCAAAACGAGCGTATTGTCCGACGAAGCGCAGGTCGATGTCGCCGAGCTTTCCGTTGCGGTGTTTCGCGATGCTGACCGTGGCGACACCTTTCGTCGAAGCGTGGTTCTCGTCTTCCTGAAGTCCGTAATATTCAGGACGATAGATGAAGAGAACCATGTCGGCATCCTGTTCGATGGCGCCCGATTCGCGCAAGTCGGAGAGGATAGGCTTCTTCGATCCCGGACGCGACTCCACGCTACGTGAGAGCTGTGATAAGGCTAAAACAGGGATGTTGAGTTCTTTCGCCAGACTCTTCAACGAGCGGCTTATGGTGCTGATTTCCTGCTCGCGGTTTCCGTTCTTCTCCGTCTTTGCTGTCATAAGTTGCAGATAGTCAATGAAAACCATCTGTATGTCGTGCTGTTGTTTCAATCGGCGGCATTTTGCTCTTAAGTCGAAGACCGAGAGCTGCGGCGTGTCGTCGATGAAGAGTTTTGCGTTGACGAGCGGCGACACTTTCGTGTTCAGCTGTTGCCATTCGTATTCGGCGAGCTGTCCGGTGCGCAGCTTGTCGGCGGTGAGTGATGTCTCGGCGGAGATCAGACGGGTCACGAGCTGGACTGACGACATCTCCAGCGAGAAGAACGCGATGGGCTTGTTGAAATCGACAGCCGCGTTGCGGGCCATGTTGAGCGCCAGCGCGGTCTTACCCATACTCGGACGCGCTGCCAGTATGATGAGGTCGGATTTCTGCCAGCCTTGCGTGATGCGGTCGAGTTCGGTGTACCCCGACGGCACGCCGCGCAACGTGGCGCCGGCGTTCTTCGCCTTCTCGATGTCTTCGATGGCGAGCTTCACCAAGTCGGGCATCTGGTCGTAGTTGCGGCGCAGGTTGTTCTCGCTGATCTGGAAGAGCTTGTTTTCAGCTGCATCCAACAGGTCGAAGACATCGGCCGAGTCTTCGTAGGCGTCTTTTATCGTCTCGGAAGAGATCAGAATCAATTGACGCTGAATGTATTTCTGAAGAATGATGCGTGAGTGATATTCGATGTTGGCCGACGACACGACGCGGTTCGTTAGCTGCGAGATGTAATACGGTCCGCCGACGGCTTCAAGGTCGCCGGTCGATTTCAAATGATTTGTGACTGTCAGAATATCAATAGGTTCGGATTTGGTGAACAACTCCTTTATCGCCGAAAAGATGATTTGATGTGCTTCTTTGTAAAACACCTCTGGTGTCAAAATGTCAATCACGGCATTCACAGCCTCTTTTTCAAGCATAAGTGCGCCGAGCACAACTTCTTCCAAGTCAACGGCCTGTGGCGGCACACGCCCTTGACTTGCAAGGAGTTCCGCCGGTAATGTAGATGTCTGCTGTCTGCTGAAACCGGTTTTTTTGATGGAGTCGTTATTCATTTCCAAAATTTTTTTTCAGGCTGCAAAGTTATAACAAATGATGATTTGTTTATAAGATGTTGATAACTTTTCCTTATTGATGGCAAAAATGACGATACACGTCGCGTAAAGCTTTGTTTTCCAATTCCATGTCTCTTGTGACCATGCTTTTTTCGGTGCTGCTGAACGCGTTGAGTATGATGCGGCTGTGCTCGAAAAGTGTCTTCTCCGGATGCAGACTCTCGTAAACGTTTTTCAACGAGAAATCGTGTTTCACCTTCTCGTGATAGAAATGTGATTCGCGGAGTATGTCTCTGAAATTCAATATCTTGAAGTTTATGTCTTTTGAATCCATGATGCTGAACTTCTGCAATGATGCGGTGATGTTCTGCGGCGCGAAACACACAACGCGCTCAAAACCGGCAAGTTGTTCTCTTAGCAACTTGAGGCTGTCTTTCCATCCTGACAGGTCGTCGAGGCAGTTCCAGTTGTAAATCCTGTCGAAACTTCCGTTGTTTGAAAGTATCGAGAATCCGATGATGAACTCGGTGTATGGCTTGTCGCCGTCGAAGATTGGCACTGCCGGACTGTAAAACAAAAGGTTGAGGAACGCCGTCGGTCTGTCACGTTCGCCGAGAAGGTCGAAAAGTGATTTGTAATCAATACAATACGTTTTCTGGCGTACTGCGTCAATCTGCTCGTCGGTGAGGCCTTCGGTGTATAGCTCACTGTCTTCGGGGACGTCTTTCCAGCAATGCCCGTGGAACTCGCAACGATACGGCAAATCGCATTGCCTCCCGACTTCAATCTTCGGAGAATGCGGCTGTGCAATGGCTTCTTTGAAACTCCTGATGTTCTCCGCTATGACATCGTGATATTGTTCGGCGAAATCTTTAACAGATTGAAATACAAATAATTGTGTCAAGTCCAAGTCGCCGTTTTTGATATAGTCTTTGTTGATGTACATAAGTTGAATGTCGGAAACCGGCACTCCGCTTCCTTTCAAGACATAATATTGCAGTGCGGCGTCTTTGTAATAAGTCGGGCTGAGGCTCAAGGAGCTTTTCACTTCAATGGCCCGCCATTTGTCGCCGTCGCGGACAATGATGTCGAGCATTATCAAAGTGTCATCGTATTGAAACACAGCCTCATACATTACGTTGACATCTGGGTTGCTGATGTTCTCCATTGTTTCCTTCACCATTTTGTCGAACAGTGCCGGCGACTTCGGGGTCATGTTGACGCCGCCGGGGAAGCATTGTTGCGCAAGGATCCCGACATCTGTGCCTCGGCGGAATTTGGCTATTTTCTCAAGGCTCAGCTTGTCGCGAAGGAAAGGCCTGTTCTTGAAAAGATAGAGTGCCTTGGTGCATTGCTCGCCTTTGATGTATGTCGATTTTGAAAGGATGTGCATGTTATTGATTTTTAGTGGGTTGTAAAATGTTTTTCTTTGCCATCAGAGTCATTGACACACCTCTTGCTGCCATGAAGGAGAGGAACGCAATCCACAGTCCGTGGTTGCCGAATCTCGGTACAAGAAAATACCAAAGTGGGACGAAAACCACTAACGACGCGATAATCATGGTGTTACGAATTGCTTTCGAGGCGGTCGCGCCGATGTAGATTCCGTCCCAAAGGAATGCCGCGAATGTTATGACCGGAATGACGGCCATATATATATAATAAGGTGATATTTCCGCTATTATCTCGGCGTTGTCGGAGATGATTTTCACGAAAGTGGTTGGGAATATGGCGTACAGGATAGTGAACGGAATACTGATATATGCGCCCCATCTGAAAAGATGAGTGACAGCACTTTTAAGGCTTTCTCTGTCGCCGGCACCTGTGAATCTTCCGACAAGAGCTTCGCCCGCGTACGCGAATCCGTCGGTGAAGTAAGAGAAAATATAGAAGAATTGCAGCAATATCATGTTGATTGACAGGATGTTGTCTCCAAGTTTCGCAGATTGGTTGGTGAAAAACGCAATTGTTAAAATCAAGAGAATGCTTCTTGTCATGAAGTCGGTGTTGACTTTGAAAAACCGTTTTAACTTATTGGCGTTCAATAAAATGCTGAAGTTGATTCTTGACAGGTTTTTCCTGTATTTTCGGAAGAGACAAAACAACGCTGTCGCGAGTCCGCAGTATTGTGCTATCACGGTCCCGAGTGCCACGCCGGCGACATCTTGTTTCATCACGATGACAAAGAAAATGCTGAAAATGATGTTGAACACATTGATTATTATGGCAATAGCCATAGGTATCCGTGTGTTTTGCATTCCGATGAACCAGCCGTTGAAGCAATAGAGAAACATATTGGCAGGTGCGGCCCATATTCTGACGTAAAAATACGTTATTGCTAATTCTTTCACCTCGTCGCTGCCGTCGAGGAGCATGAGGCTTAATTGTGCTATCGGGTGTTGTAAACTGATTATCAATATGGAAGCGATGGCTGCAATGAAAAGAGGCCTGTACAACGAGTGGCTTATTTCGATGCTGTCACCACCACCAAAGGCTTGGGCGGTGAATCCGGTGGTGCCTGCACGCATGAAGCTGAAAAACGAATACATCACGCTGAAAATCGTTCCGCCAAGGGCAATGGCTCCGATATAGACGGGCGAACTCAAATGCCCCATCAGCATCATGTCCACAAGCCCGAGCAGCGGAATTGTTATGTTGCTGATTATGTTCGGAATAGCAAGTTTTAGAATGGAACGATTCATTTTCAAAAATTTTACGCAAAATTAAATATTTTTGATGATTGTATTCATAATTGTTGTATTTTTGTGCCATTAAATTTTTGAGTGGAATGTGGAATGTTGTGATATAATTCCACGCTTTTCCACAATGTTTAATGAGATAAATAAATTTGTAGTATTTTTTTTGTGATTGATTATGAATTGGTTACAAAAAAATATACAAAATGAAGAGTTTGGCACAGTATTGGTGCAATAACTCAATGTGTATGCACAGACTAACTTTAAACTATAAAAAAATGAAGAAATCATTAACAATTGTAGCAATCGCATTAGTAGCATTTGTTTTTAGCTCATGCGTCGAAAATTCAAAGAAGTATCAGGCTTTATTAGCTGAGAAACAGTCAGTTGAAGTTCAGAAGACAGACATGGAAAATCAGTACAATACAGCTATCGGTATCATCAATGATGTTGAAAACAACCTTCAGGCAATCCGTGACGCGGAAGGTATTCTTCTTGTTCAGCAGGAAGGTTCACAGAGAGA
Source organism: uncultured Bacteroidales bacterium (assembly GCA_937896895.1). Taxonomy (GTDB): domain Bacteria; phylum Bacteroidota; class Bacteroidia; order Bacteroidales; family F082; genus Limimorpha. The sequence goes on from CALBNV010000047.1 coordinate 14,959, forward strand.
ACAAATCGTGTCTGAGCTTATCCAAATCAAAGAAACCATGGCAGCAAATCGTGCTCGCCTCGATTCATTGAGCACGGTTCTCGAGAAGTCAAACAAGAACGTCGCTAACCTTCGCTATCAGATCAAGAAGCTCCAGGCTCAGATTGCCGAGAAAGATCAGATGATTGCAGACCTCCAAGCACAAATAGCTCAGAAAGACAATGAAATCGCAGGTCTCAACGCAAATGTCGCCAACCTCAATAATAACCTTAATAACGCCAATGCTGAAATCGAGAGAATCAGCAACGAAAAGACAGCCCAGACAAATGAAATGAATGTTGTCTATTACATTGGCGCAACAAAGAAAGAACTCAAAGCTAACGGCATCCTCAACAGAAGAGATGTTTTGAAGACCAATGTCCCAACAAGTCTCTTCACACAGGCTGACAAACGTGATCTCAACGAGGTCGTGTTCAACGCAAAGAAAGTCTATGTTCTCACAAGCCATCCATTGGATTCATACACACTCGTGAACGGCGAAGGAACAGTCACATTGCAAATCACAGATCCAGAAGCATTCTGGAGTGTTTCAAGATATTTGGTTGCAAGAACCAGATAATTTTCTGCTCGTTTTCAATATTTACGGAAGATCCGACATCGCCTGATGCCGGATTTCCTATTTTATGACGTTGCCCTCATAAAAAATTGTTTTTGATGTTCTGTAATAATTGATAAAATTCGTACTTTTGCAGCCAAAGTGGAACTTTGCAATGGACAGACGGATATTAATTGTCGAAGATGATACGGCTTTCGGAGTGATGCTTGAGAAATGGTTCGCGAGGAACCATTGGCAAACCACCCTCACATCGAAGGTTGCAGCAGCGATAAAGGAAGTTGATAATAATCAATTTGAGTTGATAATCAGTGATTTGAGGCTTCCTGATGGCGACGGGATAATGCTTTTGACATACGCCAAGGAGAAAAAAATAACAACACCTTTTATTATTATGACGGGTTATGCGGATGTGCAGACTGCTGTCAACGCGATGAAACTTGGCGCGTATGATTATCTGAAAAAGCCCATCAATCCTGAAATTCTCCAACAGAAAATAGATGCTGCAATGAAATTGCAGTCAGCTGGAAACCTTGAAACCAAATCTCGCTCAAAGTGTTTGGTGAATGATGTCGTAAAGGGCAAAAGTGCTGTCATTCAAAGAGTTTACTCTCACGTCGCACTCGTCGCACCGACTAATATGTCTGTGCTGATTCTCGGCGAAAGCGGGACTGGAAAAGAATATGTCGCTAGAATGATTCACGAACAAAGTCAGCGCAAAGGCAAACCTTATATCGCGGTCGATTGCGGCAGCCTGTCGAAAGAGCTTGCTCCATCGGAACTTTTCGGTCATTTGAAAGGTTCTTTCACATCGGCTGTCAACGATAAAAGAGGTGTGTTTGAAGAAGCCAAAGGCGGCACTGTGTTTCTTGATGAGATAGGGAATCTGCCGTATGATGTTCAGAAACAGTTGCTTAGGGCTTTGCAGGAACACAAGGTGCGTCCTGTCGGCTCGGCGAGAGATGTTGATATTGATGTACGCATTGTCGCCGCTACGAACGAGAATCTGCTTGATGCCATTGAAGACGGCTCTTTCCGACAGGATTTGTATCACAGAATCAATGAGTTCACTATTGAGATGCCGCCGCTTCGTGAGAGGATGGAGGACCTTGAGGAATTTTCGTATCATTTCCTGAATCAGGCAAATGCTGAACTCGGGAAAAATGTCGCTCGTATCAGCGATGATGCGTTTGCGGTTTTGCGAAAGCAGCAATGGAACGGCAATTTCCGTGAATTGCGTAATGTGATACGACGTGCTGCTCTCTTCGCTGAAAATCAAGAAATTACTGTTGAACATCTTCCGGTGTTTGCCCAGACACAAACAAAAAATGCCAATGATGATTTGGCGCTGAGACCCGGAAATGAAAAAGAACAGATTGCTGCGGCCTTGAACAAGGCCCGCGGAAACAAGACGGTCGCGGCCCGTCTCCTGCAAATCGACAGGAAGACATTATATAATAAAATGCATCTTTATGGAATGGATTTGTAATCTATTTAAAATCAAATATTTATATGGAAGAAAACGAAAAATTTGAATTGCCCGGCAACGCGCAGCGCGAACTGAAACCGGGCGAGGTCTATGAACCGATCCTGTCACCGAAGAAGAAATACAAAGAGGTGACGGCGTGGTCAGTCATTGTCGGACTTTTAATGACAATCCTGTTTTCGGCCGCCGCAGCTTATCTCGGGCTGAAAGTCGGGCAGGTCTTCGAGGCCGCAATCCCGATAGCAATCATCGCCATCGGCTTGTCGAATGTCGCGAAGAAAAACGACGCCCTTTCGCAAAATGTCATCATTCAGTCGATCGGCGGCTGCTCAGGCGGCGTGGTCGCCGGCGCGATATTCACGCTTCCGGCCTTGTATATCCTTCAGGGGAAAGGCTATGACATCGAAATCAATTACATGCAGGTCTTCCTGAGCTCGCTGCTCGGCGGCGTCCTCGGGATATTGTTCCTCATCCCTTTCAGGAAATATTTCGTCAAGGAACAGCACGGCAAGTTCCCGTTCCCGGAAGCGACCGCCACGACGCAGGTGCTCGTCAGCGGTCAGAAAAAAGGAAAAGACTCTTTGCTGCTGGTTATCAGCGGCCTGATCGGCGGACTTTACGATTTCTGCATCTCCACGTTCGGACTTTGGACTGAGACTGTCTCCACGAAGGTGATGGAGTGGGGGATGGCTCTCGCCGACAAGGTGAAACTCATGTTCAAAGTCAATGTCGGAGCCGCTGTTCTGGGTCTCGGTTACATCATCGGACTGAAATACGCTTTCATAATCTGCTGTGGCTCAATGCTTGTGTGGTTCATCATCATTCCAGGGATGAACCTCATCTGGGGCGCTGACATCATCGACCTGATGAACACAGGCGTCCAGATGACAATCGGCGACATGTCACCGGAGGTGATTTTCAAGGATTATGCGCGTCATATCGGCATCGGCGGCATCGCGATGGCCGGTGTCATCAGCATCATAAGGTCGTGGGGCGTGATAAAGTCGTCGGTCGGGCTTGCCGCCAATGAGTTCAAGGGCAAGAAAAGTGCTGAAAATGAAGAACGTACACAACGCGACCTTTCGATGAAATTCATCGTTGTCGGTGTCATCGCAATCTTGGCTCTGACATTCTTGTTCTTCAGATTCGGTGTCGTCGGCAACTTCGGGCATGCTGCAATAGGCATCCTTGTCGTGGCAGTCATCGCGTTCTTGTTCACGACAGTGGCTGCAAACGCCATTGCCATCGTCGGCTCTAACCCTGTCAGCGGCATGACGCTCATGACGTTGATTCTCGCCTCTTTGGTGATGGTCGCGGCAGGGCTGAGCGGCGCGGAGGGCATGACAGCGGCGTTGATAATCGGCGGCGTGGTCTGCACGGCATTGGCTGTCGCCGGCGCATTCATCACCGACTTGAAGGTAGGCTATTGGATCGGGACGACGCCTAAGAACCAGGAGGTCTGGAAGTTCGTCGGCGTGGCGGTGGCTTCGGCGACGGTGGCTGGCGTCATCATGGTCTTGAACAAGGCATACGGTTTCGTCGGTGACGGCGCGTTAGTGGCACCGCAGGCAAATGCGATGTCGGCTGTCATCGAGCCGATGATGTCGGGCGGCAACGCTCCGTGGCTCCTCTACGGAATCGGTGCGGCTATCGCTTTGATACTCACTTTCTTGAAGGTGCCGGCACTGCCGTTCGCACTCGGCATGTTCATCCCGATCGACCTCAACATTCCGCTTCTCATCGGCGGTGCGGTGTCGTGGTACGTCGCACGTGGCAAGGACGAGAGACTCAGCAAGGCGCGTTATGACCGCGGCACTCTCATCGCCTCAGGCTTCATCGCCGGCGGCGCGTTGATGGGCGTCGTGAGCGCAATCCTGAAATTCGCCGAAGTTGACCTCGTCGTAAAGACAGGCGAAGGCGTATTCTCTTCATTACCAGTGGCTTCGCTCATCGCTGTGGTCATGTATGTCATCCTGATAGCCTACATGATTTGGGATTCAAAACGTGCAAAAGTTGAATAAATTAACACATTAATAAAATGGAAAAATTATTAGATAAATTCTTGCGTTACGTCGCCGTCGAGACGACATCCGACGAGAATTCGGAGACGCAGCCAAGCTCGCAGAAGGAGTTCGACCTGCTCCGCATGTTGCAGAAAGAGCTTCAGGATATGGGAATCAAAGCCGACCTCGATGAATACGGCTACGTGATGGCGACGATTCCTGCAAATACTGACAAGGAAATTCCTGCCATCGGTTTCATCGCGCACGTTGACACGTCGCCTGACGCTTCCGGCAAGGACATAAAACCGCAGATTGTCGAGAATTATCAGGGAGGCGACATCTTGCTCAATGCAGAAAAGGATATTGTGCTGAGAGTGAGCGAGTTCCCGGAGATGCAGCAATACATCGGGAAGACGATGATCACCACCGACGGCACTACGTTGCTCGGCGCCGACGACAAGGGCGGCGTGGCTGCTATCATGTGCGCAGCGGAATACATCATGGAACATCCTGAATTCAAGCATGGTGAGATAAAAATAGGTTTCACCCCTGACGAGGAGATCGGACGCGGTGTCGCGAAGTTCGACGTCAAGAAGTTCGGCGCACGTTACGCTTACACCATCGACGGCGGCGAGATCGGCGAACTCGAATACGAAAACTTCAACGCCGCCGCCGCAAAGATCCACATCCAGGGCAGCAACATCCACCCCGGCTATGGAAAAGATAAGATGGTCAACTCGATGCTTATCGCCATGGAACTCAATGCGATGCTTCCTGTCGAGCAGCGTCCGGCATACACTTCAGGCTATGAGGGCTTCTTCCATCTGACGGAAATCAACGGGACGGTGGAGGAGACGACGATGAGTTACATCATCCGCGACCACGACAGGGCGAAGTTTGAGGCGAAGAAGGAACTCATGACTTCGATTGCGGAATATCTCAACAAGAAATACGGCGACGTGGTGAAACTTGAGTTGAAACATCAGTATTACAATATGCGCCAGGAGGTTGAACCTCATTACTTTATCGTTGAGAAGGCAATCAAGGCCATTGAGATGGCCGGCATAAAACCGAAGGTTCAGCCGATCCGTGGCGGCACCGACGGCGCGAACCTCAGCTTCATGGGGCTGCCTTGCCCGAACATCTTCGCCGGCGGGCACAACTTCCACGGCAAGTACGAATACGTCCCGCTCGAAAGCATGGAGAAAGCCTCTGAGGTGATTCTGAACATCGTGAAGCTGTTTGAAGAATGACGTGTTGTGAAAAATGAAAAATCCCGCACCATCACGATGCGGGATTTTTTTGCGTATTTGAAAAATCTGTGTTCTATGTTTGTCTCCCGACGGTGTTGTGAACCCTTAGAACTCAATCTCTTTCTCCGGCGCACCGAACGATGTTATCCACGCTCTGCTGCCGGTCATGAAATAGACGATGGTGTTGTCGTCGTTCTCGTCGTACATACCGCGGAGCTGCGGGTAGCTGTCGAGCATCGATTTCTTGGCCTCCACGCGCTCGTCCGGAACGAGAGTAGTCTCGATGCGGATCCATGAACTGCCGTTGAAGGCGCATATCTCGGCGTGCGGGTTCAAGGCGAGCTGCTGCGCTGTGCGCTTCTTTTTCCCTGTCTGGATGTAAAGTTTCCCCTCGAAAATGTTCACCGTCCCAAACGGTCTCACACGCGGACGATCGCCGTCAACGGTGGCGAGGTAATACGTCTCGCAATCTTTTAAAAACTGATAGACCTCTTCCATGTTTTCTGTGTTATTTGTTTGATATTCAGATGCAATTGTTTCTTTTTGGACGTCCTTGGCCGTCTCTTCTCCGCAACATGACGCGAAACCTAACGCCATCGTCGCAATAATTAATGATGTGAAAATTCTTTTCATGGCTGTAATTATTAATGTGAATGAAATGTGAACGCTTCGCACTCTTTTAACTCTCCTCTCTTAACTTTTAACTCTAAGCTCCGGGTTCAATTCGTAAAACTTCTCTTCAAAAGTCCTCACTCTGTTGAGTGATTTGCGCGTCCAGTCGAGGCGAAGCTCTTGTTTCTCCTCTTCGGAAAGCTGCCAGCGGATGTCGCTTTTGTGAAGGCGCTGTGTCAGCGTGTACATCAGCAATGCGGCCGACACGCTGATGTTGAAGCTCTCCGTGAAGCCGTGCATCGGGATCTGTACGTACATGTCGGCGTGTCCGAGCGCGTAGTCGGTGAGGCCTGTCTTTTCGGTGCCGAAGACCACGGCGACGGGCTGTTCGAGCGGCAGCGTGTCGGGCGTGTAGTCGTTCTGATGCGGACATGTCGCCACGATTTTGTAACCTTTGTTGTGCAGCAAATCAAACGCTTCCGGCGTGTTGAACTCGTTGACGTTGTATTTGTGCAGGTCAAGCCACTTCGTGCTTCCGACCACAATCTCAGGGTTAATGTCATAAACCCATTGGTTTTCAATGATGTGAATGTCCTGGATGCCGGTCAGGTCGCAGCTTCTTAACACCGCACTTGCGTTGTGCGACTGGTAAATGTCCTCCAGAACGATGGAGATGTGGCGTGTTCGGTATTCCAAAACTTGCTCGAATCTCTTTTTCCTTTCCTCAGTGACAAATCCTGAAAGAAATTCGTATAGTTTCTGATCTTTTTCTGTCATTCTCTAATATTTAAGTGCAGTTTTTTGACTGTTTAGGTACAAATAACACAGTTGTGTTCAAAGCTGTGATTCAAAATTTATATCCGAATTGCAATTTATGTGTATGCTTATTTTCATTGTAACCGTTTGAATTTATGATGATTACATCAATGACAAATCACAATAATCAATTCCTTGAAAAATTTTAGCAAATATATGAAAATTTTTGTCAGGCCAATAAAGAAAAATCGTAAATTTGCAGCTCGAAAATAAGTACAGAAATGGCAAAAGAAAATTTACAGAAAGACGAGGAACGTCTCGAATCTATTGAATCAACATTAGGTAGTGCTGAATTGTTTATTGAGAAGAACCAGAAGACAATCACGGGCGTGATTATCGCAATAGTCATTGTTGTTCTTGCAATTTTCGGTTATAAGAAATGGTATCAGGAGCCGCGTGAAGAGAAGGCGCAGGCCGCTATTTTCCGCGCAGAGGCTTTGTTCGAAAAAGATGATTTTGCAACCGCACTTAACGGAAACGGCAACGATGTGATTGGTTTCCTTGAGGTTATTGATGAATTCGGCGGAACGAAGACCGCTAACCTTGCTAAATATTATGCAGGCATTTGCTATCTTAACACTGGCGATTTCAGCAACGCCATCAAGTATCTCGGCGAGTTCAAAGGCAAAGATCAGTTGGTCAAGCCTCTCGCAATTGGTGCGATGGGTGATGCGAACCTTGAACTTGGCAATACGGCTGAAGCTGCAAAATGCTACGAGAACGCGGCAAAGGCTTCAAACAACTCATTCACGTCACCGATGATGATGATGAAGGCCGCTCTTGCTTACGAGATGGCTGGAAATTATGCCAAGGCAGTTGAAATGTACAAGGCTATCAAAGCTGATTTCCCTAACAGCACCGAGGCCCGTGACATTGAGAAATACATCACAGCAGCCCAGATGAAGCTTGCAAAATAAGGAATTTTTAGTTGAATGATAATGGTAACAGCCTGGTTCTGAATAAGAATCAGGCTGTTTTACAAAAATTTCTGATATGAGAATCGTTTATTTTGGAACACCAGAGATTGCCGCCTCGCAGCTTGAAGCGATATTGAATGCCGGCTATGAAGTGGCTGCCGTAGTGACGGCACCCGACCGGCCCGCCGGTCGCGGCAAGCAGTTGCACGCGTCTGAAGTGAAAGAATGCGCGTTGAGGCACGGACTGCCTGTCCTTCAGCCCGAGAAGTTGAAAGATGAGACTTTCATCGGACAGCTTCGCTCGTATGATGCTGACCTGTTTGTCGTTGTGGCGTTCAGGATGCTTCCGGAAGTCGTGTGGAGCATACCTCCGCTCGGGACGTTCAACCTCCATGCATCGCTGCTGCCGCAATATCGCGGCGCCGCTCCGATAAACCATGCTATTATCAATGGCGAGACTGAGACTGGCCTGACGACGTTTCTTATTGATAAAGAGATAGATACGGGCGCAATCATAATGCAGGAGAAAGTAGGGATAGGGGAGACAATGAATGCTGGCGAACTTCATGACAGACTTATGGAACTTGGCAACAGCGTTGTCGTTAAGACATTAAAAATGATTGAGAATGGTGAGGTGAAGCTGGAGACACAGAACTCCGTGATAGAGAAAGAGAATCTTGTCTTGAAGCTTGCACCTAAGATTTTCAAGGAGGATTGTTATATAGATTGGAATAAAAAAGGTCGCGATATTTATAATTTTGTGAGAGGCCTATCCCCATATCCGACCGCGCATGCGAAAATTCAGAATCCTTATGGTGAAATTATTGATCTAAAGGTGTTCGAAACATCAATTTCTGAAAAAAATAATGAAAATGGCGTAATTTTTAGCATCGAAACTGACCGAAAATCATATTTGAGGGTGGTTGTAAGCGACTCATTGGTGAATATTGTTGTTTTGCAACAGCCGGGGAAAAAGGCGATGAGTATTGCGGAATTCCTTAGGGGGACTGATGTTTCCGAAGATTGGAAACTCGTTTTTTGAGACTTGATGTTTGTTTATTTGACAATTCAAAAAAAAATAAAAAATTTTGTTGTTTTATTTAAAAAATCGTTTAATTTTGCGAGGTAAATGAAGTTAAACCTCATAAAATTAACAATATGAATAAATTAGACTTAGTAAACGTGGTGGCCGAGAAAGCTGGTCTCACGAAAGTTGATGCAAAAAAGGCAGTTGATGCGGTTGTTTGCGCGACAGTTGAAGCCATTAACAAAGGTGAACGTGTCTCATTAGTTGGCTTCGGAACATTCATGACAGCAACACGTAAGGCACGCAAAGGCCGTAACCCACAGACAGGTGCAAAAATTATGATCCCTGAAAAGAAACTTGTGAAATTCAAAGCCGGTTCGGGATTTGCAAAATAAGTTTACTTATTATTGACGTTAAAAGGTCGCTTCATGCGGCCTTTTTTATTTGAATAGCCTTGACTGGCGTTGTCTTGACTTTAAGTTGCCGTTTTCGTCCTTCTCTATGATTTCGTTGTCAAGCATCCAACGTACCGTTTCAAGGACTTTCTCCTCAAGATGTCTTTTTGCCAATGATGGTGTCTCGAAAACAGGGACAACTCTTTTTTCAAGCTCATCAAGAATCACTCGGCTGATGTCGTTGTATTCGGCGTCGTTGATTCTCATTTGGTTACGTATGTTGCAAACGTCGCATTTGCCACATCTGCTCTTGATATTCTCGCCGAAATAAAGCAATAGCTGGACGCTGCGGCATTCTTTGTCGTTATTCACAAAATTGATGACTGCCTGGACACGCCGTGAGGCATCCTCTTTCCTGTCTTTATAAATCTCATCGGAAAGAGTAAAGTGTTTTGTGTCCTGTCGCTCCGTAATGAATTGAATCTGAGGCTTGTCGCTTCGTTTGATGTATGTCAGGAAGTTGTAGCTTTCCAATTTCTTCAAGATTCCGCAGATTTTTTCCACGCTGATGCCGAGAGCCACACTGAACTGCTCTTCCCTAATTCTCACAAAGTCGGAAAGTATGCCTGGAAAACTCCGGAGCATGAATTTTATTGTCGGGTCGAAAGCCGGATATTCCATCTGGAAACGGTAGAGATCTTCTCGGTTCGCCGTAATCATAATCTGCGATGGGGTGTTCATGGCTTCCGTTATTACGATAAGACCTTCTCTTTCAATGAGTTTCAATGAGTTGAATACCTCAAGAAGCGAGAAGTTATAACGCTGCGCAAAATCAGCCATGTCGAAGTCATAACAATTTCCCGCACCTGCCCCGACGGGTAGCTGAAGATGGTTGCATAGTGCATCGTATATCGACTTGATGCGGCTGAGTTCAGGATATGACGATTGCAGATTGTCTTTAAGTTGCTGAATGTCAGTGTCAGCGACCAGCAGGAACGCCTCTGATGGCTTCAGGTCTCGGCCTGCGCGTCCGGCTTCCTGGAAGTACGCTTCAAGGCTGTCGGGGAGGTCCATGTGGACAACCAAACGTACATCCGGCTTGTCAATGCCCATACCGAATGCGTTGGTGGCGACAATGACTTTGATTTTCCCGTCCATCCATTGCCGTTGGCGCTCGTCACGTGTCTTGGCATCAATGCCGGCATGGTAAAACGTGGCGCTTATCCCGACCGACTGCAACCAGTCGGCGATGACTTTGGTACGGCGGCGATTGCGCACATATACGATGCCGCTGCCGCTTTCCATCCGCATGAAAAGACGGTACATCATGCCGTATTTGTCGGCGATGCGCATCACGTTGTACGTGACGTTCTTGCGCTCGTAACTTGTCTGAAAAACGTTCCTTTCCTTGAAGCCTAACCTAAATTGGATGTCCTCAACCACTTTCGGTGTCGCCGTCGCGGTGAGGGCGAGGACGGGCGTGCCGGGAATATATTGCCTTATTTCCGCAATTTTTAGATAAGGCGGGCGGAAATCGTAGCCCCATTGCGAGATGCAGTGTGACTCGTCGATGGCGAGAAGACACACTTTCATCTTCTGAATCGCTTCGATGAATGCATCGGTCATGAGGCGTTCCGGCGAGACGTAGAGGAATTTTAATCTGCCGAAAACCGCCTGATTATAAGCGAGTTCCACTTCGCTCGGATGCATCCCTGAAAATATAGCCGAAGCAGGAATATTGATGTTCTTCAGATGCTGGACTTGGTCTTTCATGAGTGAGATGAGGGGTGTGACTACAATGCACACACCTTCCATCGACATCGCCGGCACTTGAAAACATATCGACTTTCCGCCACCGGTCGGGAGAAGCGCGAGTGTGTCGCGGCCTGAAATCACACAGTCAACGATGTCTTCCTGCATTGGCCGGAACGACGGATAGCCCCAGTATTTCAAAAGTACAGAACGCGTAAGCTCACTCATGATTGATTTTTTTTCTGCAAAAGTAATATTTATTTTCAAAAATGGAGGTTTGAATATTAAATTCAAGACGAAATTTCGTAAAAACATTCACAGAACATAAGAAAATCACAGGCTTTTGCATAATTAAAGTTGTGTAAAATCTTAATATTTCAAACTGCTTATCGGCACGACAATCACTCCGTCTTCGCGTTGGTAGGCGTAATGTCCGGCTGCGACAAGCACCATCATGAACGATGGCGCATACATTTTCTCGGAGTCGATTTTTTTCGACAGTGACAAAAGGTTTGCGGCTCCTTCTTCGATTAGTTTTTCTCCGCCGAGTTTTATCTCGATCAGGCCGTAATGCCCGTTACGCAGGTGTAACACGCTGTCGCATTCGAGGCCGTTATTGTCTCTGTAATGGAAAATGTTTCCGTTAATGACTTCTGCATATACGCGTAAATCCCTGACTGCCAATGTCTCGAAAAGCAGTCCTAATGTGTTGAGGTCTTTTATCAGATCGTTTGGGCCGAGACCGAGCGACGCGGTGGCAATGCTTGGATCAACGAAATATCTGGTGGCGGTGGTGCGTATCGCTGCCTTAGAACGTAGATTCGGGTTCCATGCCTCCATGTCTTCTATCACAAAAATCTTCCGCAATGCGTTGAGATACGAGGCGATGGTGTCGCTGTCAAGTGTGTTCCCGTCGTTTGTGCTTAAGTCGGCTGCGATGGTTCCGTTGGTGGCCTGTGTCGCCTGATGTCTCGCATAGCTTCGTAATATTCTCCTCGTGTTTGTCTCGCTTCTGTTTACTGCGTCAACTTCAATTATTTCGCGTTTTGCCACTGCATCAACGTAGTTGAACGCCTGTTTCAATGCGGACTGTTCTGATTTTCCGATTGCTTTTGGCCAGCCGCCGCGGCAGATGAGATAGCAGATGTCACGTAGGTTTAGCTCGTTTCCTGCGGACGGCTTCAAAGGGTTGTCAAACAATTCAAGCAGAGAGACACTCCCGTTTGATTCGCCGGATTCGTAGAGAGACATCGGACGCATTTTCACCCACCCGACACGCCCTGTTCCGGTGTGACTCATCTTGTTTTGGTCAACTGGCTCTGCGCTGCCTGTAAGTATGAATTGTCCTTCGTTACCACGACGGTCAACGATAAAACGGCAGGCATCCCAAAACTGCGGTGCTTTCTGCCACTCGTCGATGAGCCGTGGCACTGCGCCGTCCAGCAAGATGTCAATGTCGGTTTCGGCAAGGCGCATATACTCATCCTGACGCTTTGGCTCGTCCATGAACAATACGCTTTTTGCCTTTTGTAAAGCTGATGTTGTCTTTCCGCACCATTTTGCGCCTTCAATCAAGACGATTCCAGCCGCTTCAAGTTGCAGGTCGATTAGGATGTCTGCGACACGTTTTTTGTACTCTTTTTCTGCTTCCATTTTTTGTTGTTTTATTTTTGCTGCAAAAATACAAAAAATTATTGAAATACAATATTTTATTTAAAAATTTTCGGTAGTTTGAAGAAAATTCATTCGGCAGTTTGAAGAAAATTCGTTCGGCAGTTTGAAGAAAATTCGTTCGGCAGTTTGAAGAAAATTCGTTCGGTAGTTTGAAGAAAATTCGTTCGGCAGTTTGAAGAAAATTTCTGCCTTTTACCGTTTTGAAAAAATATGAGAATCACATTCAATTATGTCTTTTTTTTTCATAACTTTGCACCCGTTTTTCCGATTAGGGTTATTTTGGTCGGAAAATGATGATAACTCGTTGTAAATCAACTAAAATTAAAGAAATGACAAGTATTAGAAATGTTGCGATTATCGCTCACGTTGACCACGGGAAGACGACATTGGTGGACCGTATCCTTTACCAGTCAAAATTATTCAGGGACGACAAGGATAACGGGGGAGATTTGATTCTGGATAACAACGACCTTGAGCGTGAACGAGGTATCACCATTCTGTCAAAGAACGTGTCGGTACGTTATAAAGACGTGAAAATCAATATCATCGACACTCCCGGTCACAGTGACTTCGGCGGTGAGGTGGAACGTGTGCTTAACATGGCCGACGGTGTCATTTTGCTCGTTGACGCCTTTGAAGGCCCGATGCCGCAGACACGCTTCGTGCTTGAGAAAGCAATTCAGCTCGGACTGAAACCTATCGTTGTGGTCAATAAGGTTGATAAGCCGAACTGCACGCCGGAAGAGACGCAGGAAGCCGTCTTTGACCTCATGTACAACCTCGGCGCCAACGACGACCAGCTCGATTTCCCGACGGTATATGGCTCTTCAAAACAGGGCTGGATGTCGGATCACTGGACGCATGTCACAAATGACGTGTCGTATCTGCTTGATACTATTATCAATACGATTCCGGAGGCGAAATATGAAGAGGGCACCCCGCAGATGCTCATCACTTCATTGGACTACAGCTCATACGTTGGTCGTATCGCTGTCGGTCGTCTGAAACGCGGCACGTTGCAGGCCGGAATGAATGTCTCACTCGTGAAACGCGATGGGACAATAGAGAAGAATCAGATCAAGGAACTTTATACTTTCGAGGGTCTCGGAAAAGAACGCACCAAGAAACCGGTGATGGCGGGCGACATCGTTGCCATCATGGGACTTGAAAACTTTGAAATCGGTGATACCGTCGCCGACTTCGAGAACCCTGAGGCGCTTCCTCCAATCCACGTCGATGAGCCGACAATGAGCATGTTGTTCACAATCAACAACTCACCGTTCTTCGGCAAAGAAGGCAAGTACGTCACATCACGTCACCTGCGTGAGCGTCTTTATAAGGAAACGGAGAAAAACCTCGCACTGAAAGTCGAAGACACAGAGTCTCCTGATTCGCTGATGGTCTATGGCCGTGGCATACTTCATCTCAGTATTCTGGTAGAGACGATGCGTCGCGAAGGCTATGAATTCCAGATCGGTCAGCCGAAAGTCATTTTGAAAGAGATTGACGGCAGAAAGTGTGAGCCTGTCGAAGTGATGAACGTGCAGGTCCCGGAAGATTTTGCCGGTCGTGTCATAGAACTTGCGTCACAGCATAAGGGCGAGATGACAAACATGTCGCCTAAGGGCGACCGCATGAACCTTGAGTTCGACATTCCGGCGAGAGGACTCATAGGTCTGAGAAGCGCTATGCTGACCGCAACGGAAGGCGAGGCGGTGATGTCTCACCGTTTCAAGGATTACGAGCCTTGGAAAGGCGACATGGAATTTCGCGATGTAGGTGCGCTTATCGCGATGGAGACTGGCTCGGCAGTGCCTTACGCATTGTGGAAACTCCAGGACCGCGGCAAGTTCTTTGTGCTGCCAAATGAAGATGTCTATATGGGTGAGGTTATCGGTGAGAATACCCGCTCAAATGATATCGTGCTTAATATCAATAAGACAAAGCACTTGACTAATGTCCGTGCTTCTGGATCTGACGACAAGATTGTTCTTATCCCGCCGGTAAGGATGTCGCTTGAAGAATACATGGAATACATCCGCGATGACGAGTATCTCGAGGTCACGCCGAAGAGCCTCCGATTGAGGAAGATCATCCTCGACGAAATCGAGAGGAAGAGAAGCGGAAGGAAGAGCGAATCGGTTGAGGACTGATATTAAAAACTATATTACAATTTACTAATCATGAAAAAGTATTTGAAAATTATGGCTTGCGCGGTGATGATTCTCGCAATGTCTGGCATGATGAGTTCATGCAAAAAAGAATACAAACAACAGGTCGTTTACACTGCAGGTTGGGGCAATTCCGAACTTGGCCAATCTGAATTTAAAATCATTAAAGATTATTTGGAGGAAAAGGGTGCCATGAGCATCGGCCAATATAAGACTTACAATGTGACGAGTACAGACAGCGAGGATGACTGCCTGAAGCAGGCGGATGAAATGGCAAAGGCTGATTTCGCAAATTCGATACGCAATCTTAAGGTGGAAGAAATCCAGCCAAAATTAAAGGTCGGCAATTATTTTTCATACGTCTGGCATAGAACAGATGGTGCTGGCAATGTGATTGAGATAGGTGAGTGGAAGTGTCCTGCGATACCGGTGCCTTCAGTATTTGGAAAGATTACAGTAAACGGAATTGAAAATAATGTTACAAGTGCATCAATACTTTTCCCAACATTCGATGGCTCTCTCTCTGCTTTCATGACGTTGCATTCTGAAAAAACACGATATGTAATAAGGATTTTAGGTGTTGAACAAGAAGGTATCGTGCCGGAAGGAAATTTCGATATAGATGGCGAGAAGAATATTGGTTATGTGGTTTACGATGAAGTAAGATATTTTGCAACCGGAACATCATGCACCATTTCGAAAAATGGCACGTTCTACAAGCTCGTTTCGTCTGGAACGGCGACGGACGAAAACGGCAACAAGATTGAGTTCAGTGTGGATTGCGATCAGGTTGTGTTTCATTAATCTAATTTGAAAATACCTTTGAGGGACATATTAATACGGCGTCGGCTGCAAGCAGCCGACGCCGTATCCTTTTTTCAGCCTCGTCTCTTATTTGAAGTAGCGGTTGAACAGGCCTTCGAAGCCTTTCCCATGGCGTGCCTCGTCTTTTGCCATCTCGTGGACTGTGTCGTGGATGGCGTCGAGGTTGCGTTCCTTGGCGATACGGGCGATGCGCATCTTGTCTTCGCAGGCACCGCATTCGGCAACCATTCTCTTCTCGAGGTTTGTCTTGGTGTCCCAGACGACATCACCGAGTAACTCAGCGAATTTGGCGCAGTGTTCTGCCTCTTCAAATGCGTAACGCTTGAATGCCTCTGCAATCTCAGGATAACCTTCACGGTCGGCCTGACGGCTCATTGCCAGGTACATGCCTACTTCTGTGGCTTCACCCATGAAATGTGCGTTGAGGTCTTTGATCATGTCCTCGCCTGTGCCTTTGGCAACTCCGATGACGTGTTCTGTGACGAAATTCAATTTTGCACCTTCTTCCAGAACATTCCATTCAACAATCTGTTTGCACTGCGGGCATCTCTCAGGAGCCTCTTCACCTTCGTGAACATAGCCGCAAATCGGGCATACGAACTTTTTCTTCATGATAAATTTGATTTTAATTGTAATTTAATTTTATTTGTGTTTTAATTAATTTAAAAATTTCTTTAATCTTTAATCTCTAATCTCTAATCTTATTTGATGGCGTGTCTGTAACCGTCAACCTTATCCCAGTCGCCTCTCGTGAAATCGGGCATCTTCACCGGCATCCCGTGGTTTTCAATCGATGCAGCCGAAAGTTCGCCGATGCAAGACCACTCCGCCGCATCATAGACGTCTTCATCGAGCGGGAGGCCGTTGCGCAAACAGTAAATCAACCGGTAGTCCATGATGAAGTCCATCCCGCCGTGACCGCCAACTTCTTTCGCCTTCTCCTCAATGTCAACGATGATTGGGTGTTTGTATGCCGTTAACAGTGAGTCTTTTACGTTTTCCGGCACCCATGTATGGTAGTCGAGGACTTCGTTGTCTGGCACCATGCTTTCCGGCAGGTTGTTGCCCTTCAGCGTGAAGCCTTCCCTCATGTATTTGTTCGCCCAGCCTTCGGTTCCGGTGAGCTGGTACAGTCTGTTATACGGACGCGGAGTGTAAACGTCATGCTCAATCAATATCGTCTTGCCTTTGTGTGTCTGTATCATCGTCGTGGTCATATCGCCGTTGGCGAAGGTGTCAACGCCCATTGTCTCTTTGGCGAGTTCGAGTCCGTTGTACGACGGCGTGCTCATCGAGACGAGGTATTCCATCCTGTCGCCGCGGTGGATGTCGAGGACCTGGCAGATGGGGCCGAGGCCGTGTGTGGCATAGACGTCGCCGCTGTGTTTCTGGTTGAAGTCGAGGCGCCAGTTGTCCTGATAATAAGGCCAGAACGGCTCGAGGTTATGGATATATGCGCCTTCGCCGTGGATGACTTCGCCGAAGAGACCGTTTTGTGCCATGTTGAGGCATGTCATCTCGAAGAAGTCGTAGCAGCAGTTCTCGAGCATCATGCAGTGGCGGCGCGTCTGTTCGGATACATCGACGAGCTGCCAGCATTCTTCTATGGATGTCGCCGCCGGCACCTCGATGGCCACATGCTTGCCGTGCTGCATGGCATAGACCGCGATGGGGACGTGGACCTGCCAGCCGGTGCATATATAGACGAGGTCGATGTCATCGCGCTCGCAGAGTTCCTTGTAGGCTTCCGGCCCGATGTATTCCGCCGCGTGTGGGAGGCCTTTCGCCTCAAGCACGTTGCGCTGCACTTTCTCGATGTTTTCCGGAAGGAGGTCGCACAATGCGACGGCCTTGACACCGTCGATAAATGTCATGCGGTTCACCGCATCGGGGCCACGCATGCCGAGACCGACAAAGCCGATTCTTACCGTGTCTATCGGTTCGGCCGCGAACTGTAACATGCTCGCTTGACCTTCCGCACGCTGCGGCTCGCTGAAGACGATGGCGTTGTCAATTATCTTGTAGTTTTTTGTCTCTTCTTTATTGTTGCTTGTGCAACAATACATTGAAACCACTAAAAACAATAATCCGAATAAGGTGTAACGTCTGATTTTCATTGCTTTCGGTCTGATGATTTCAAGCCGTAAAGTTACCAATTATTTCTTTATGAAAAAGATTTTTTAATTTTTCCTGTATTACAATCCAATAAGATAGCCGAGTATGTTGATGAAGAACAATATAGCTCCAACTTTGTGCGGACCGAAGTCGCCGGAAATGAAATCCAGCTCGCAGCCGGTGTTTTCAAGAGCTTCGCTCATCAGTTCGCTGTTGATGTAAGGCACCATGTCGTCGGTGGTGCTGTGTAGGATAGAAATATCTTCACCGTTGTTGGGTGTCCATGTGTCGGTGAGCCGGTTCTTGCGGGCGGCCTCCATGATTTTTGACGTCACCGGATGCGTCTTGTCGAACATGAACGCGTTGAAAATGTCGGTGGCTTTGTTGTCTGTCAGAATTTCGTTTAGCTCGTCTGCGTCGTATTGCTTCGACAAAACCAGCCTGTAATTTTCGCGTGTCTTGCCGATGAAGATGTCGTCAAGATTGAGATTCAGGTTCTGTGCGCAATCAAGACCGTTGATAATCATTGGCATGCCGTATGGGATGCCTGTGAAATTTTTTTCTACCACGTCATCGAATGTGGCTTCGATGTCATATACGCCGCCTCCCATGAAGGACTTGGTGAACTGTATTTTGTCGGAATATGATTCTGTCACCATGCGGAGTGTGGCCATGGCTGATGAACCGCCTTGCGAGTAACCGATGTTGTAAATCTCGTCTCCGATGTTGTAGCCGTTGTCTTCAAGAAATTCTCTGGCTGCGAAATATGAGTCGATGCATGACTGCGCCGTTGAAGCCCAGTCGAGGTACGGATGTCCCATGTCAACAGTCTTGCCATAACCGATGTAGTCAGGCATGACGACGGCGTAGCCGAGAAATGAGTAAATAGCCTCGATCTGGAGAATTCGGTTTGACGGGCATTCCCTGTCGGCCGCTTTAGTGAAGTGGCTCGCCAATATGATGCCTCTCAAATCTTTGGTATTGTCAAGATAAACATATACTCTCCCCGACAACGTCTCTGGATTCCCCGCGACATCTTTGGATGAATAGTACATCTTTCCGGTGACAATGCTGCTCTGGTTTGACAGCAGGTAATCAGTGGCATCTTGCACACTGATGCCGTTCGGAACAACACTTGTGTTTATTTCGTTTATGTTTATGCTTGTGTCACCTGCAAGAGTGCCGAGATTCAGTATGATGTCCAACGGATTAATTATAGTGTCCATTTCAATCATTTCGTACAGATGCGACTCCACAGGAGTAATTGGAGCTGGTTTTTCTTTCTTGCAGCTGAAAAAAGCTGTAATTGAGAATAATAGGACGAATGCGAGTCTGAATTTTTTTTTCATGTCTGAATTATTTGAATATTAGTTAGTTGTGATTGTAATTTTCAGTCTGCAAAGATACAAAAAAAAATATTGATTTTCATATAAAATGTTTTTTTATCTTTGCCGAATTAAAATAAAAAATATGGAATACTTACTCGCTATTGCAACTCAATTTGAGATTTCAGAAAAGATAACAGCCGTGGAGCCTCTCGGCGAAGGCCTCATCAACGACACTTACAAGGTCATTGTTGACGGAGATGCCGAACCGCGTTACGTGCTTCAACACATCAACAACGCCATTTTTCAGGACGTTGACATGCTTCAGGATAATATTGAAAAAGTGACGAATCATATTCGCAAGAAACTGATTGCCAAGAGCATAACCGATATTGACCGGCACGTTCTGCGTTTCATCAAAACCAAAGACGGAAAGAATTATTATTTTGACGGCGACAAATATTGGCGCATGATGGTCTTCGTGAAAGACTCGGTGACTTATCAGGCTGTCACGCCGGAATATTCCTATATTGCCGGAAAATCGTTCGGCGAGTTTGAAGCCATGCTTTCAGATTTGAATGAGCCTCTCGGTGAGATAATCCCTGATTTTCACAACATTGAGTTTCGCCTCAAGCAACTTCGCGATGCCGTGGCCGAAGACAAGGTTGGGCGGGTGAAAGATGTTCAATATTATATTGATGAAATTGAAAAACGCGCCGAGAAGATGACCCTCGGCGAACGTCTGTTCCGCGAAGGCAGACTGCCGAAACGTATCTGTCATTGCGACACGAAGGTGAACAACATGCTTTTCGACAGAGACGGTAATGTGTTGTGTGTCATTGATTTGGACACTGTGATGCCGAGCTTCGTCTTCTCCGACTTCGGCGACTTCCTGCGTTCGGCGGCAAACACCGCTGCCGAGGACGAGCCGGATTTGGACAAAATTGATTTCAACATGGAGATTTTCAAGGCGTTCACAAAAGGCTATCTCGAAGGCACAAAAGACTTCCTGCTTCCTATCGAAAAAGAAAATCTGCCGTACGCGGCGATGCTTTTCCCTTACATGCAGACCGTCCGTTTCTTAGCCGATTACATCAACGGCGACACCTATTATAAAATAAGGTATCCGGAACATAACCTCGTGCGCACCAAGGCGCAGTGGCGACTGTTCGAATGCGCCGAAGCGAAGGAAGACGAGATGAGAAAGATGTTGTAAGGATAATCTTGTACCTGCTGTGTGCATTAATTTGCTGTCACAGCCCTACTCATCACCTGTGTCATGCAGTGGGCGGCACCATATCCTCCGATAAGGTTGTCAAGCGGCACCCAATCAACGCGCACGTTGTGTTTGGAATATTCAGCCTTGAGAGCCTCGCTCTGCCCCGCCACCGACATTATGTGACGCGCTCCCACCGTGAGGAAGTTGTTGGCGTAATGGTCGGCGTCCTCCTTGCTGATGCGTATGATGTCAACGCCTCTTGACTCAAGGAAATCGCGGAATCCCATCCCTGAATATGACGGTTCCATGTGATACCCTTTCTGACCGGCATCACGTACATACATGTCAATCGTGAGATAGTTGATGTCGTTCATATCCGTGGCGTCGTAGCGGTTGAAACACATAGTGCATAAGTCTTTATCGATGACGTTGAAATATGTGTCGAGGTGCATCTGATACTGGTCTTTCCAGCGTTCGCGCACCACTACCACTGTGTCATGTCCGAAGCAGTCATGCTCAAGCAACTCATCAATGGCGTTTTGGTTGGTCCTCAGTCCCTGTCCGATGAGGCTTATTGTTCCGAAAGGAATGTAGTCGCCGCCTTCAAGATGGCTTTCCTCGCCGCTGACACGGTAGAACGCCGGTTCGCCGAGCTGTTCATAACATGCCTCGATGATGTCAACTTCGGGAAATCTCTGAACCGAGTTCATGCGGCACATGATGTGTCCTTTTGGTGTCGTTATGCTCTGGTCTCTCAGGAAATACATGTTCATCAGAGGGTTGTGTATATATTCCGCCGTATATCCTGTATTGATTCCCGATTCTTCGAGGACTACTGTGGGCCTGTTGATTATGACTCTTAGCAGGTCGGAATTGCTCATCGCGGCAAGCACCTCCTGTCTGTATGCTTCCGCTTCCTCAGGGGAAATCCCGGTATTGTCAACATCGTAGGTGAGCGATCCGTCGGCGAGGGCGACAAGTTCGTCATGAGGCATCGACAGCAATATGTCTGCAACAGTATGTACAGTACAGCCTTCGGCTTCGAGCATGGAGATGTAATTTCTGTGTTCGGCCGCTGCTTCATCAATATTGAAATATGTCTCATAAAGTCCGGCGGCGGGATGAATCACGCCGTCAAACAGTTCTAAACCGGGCGTGTACATCAGTATCGAACCGGCTTTGTGATATTCGGCCTGTGGGAAACCATATTCCGGTACAGCAGGACTTTCTATTTCGTTTTTTTTGCATCCGTGCGCAATCAGACACGTGAATGCCATTAACACTGTGAATTTTATCGTGATTTTCATGTTGTATAAAATCAAATTTGTTTGTGATTATTCTAAACAAAACAAGCCCCGAAGGCTTGAAACCCTCGGGCTTGTTCTCTCTAAACTCTCCTCTCTTAACACTCCTCTTTATTCCACCGGAATGTCCTTGTTCACGTTCTTGCTTCCGACAAGCGCGTAGAACAGGATGTAGGCGGCGCAGGCGACGACCACGATGTAACTTGTCATGTAGCTGCCTGTCCAGTCGGCGACGAGACCCTGGAGACCGACCATGATGGCGAAGCCGAACACCATTGTCATGAACGCGCCGGAGGCGATGGCCGTGTATTTGCCGAGGCCTTCGGTGGCGAGGTTGAAGATGGCGCCCCACATCACCGAGGTGCAGAGGCCGACGAGGATGAAGGCGAAGATGCCGACAGGCACCTCGGCCCAGATGACAGAGACGTTAGCCCAGTCGATGCCCGGAACGCTGACCATCCATGAGGCGGGGGCGAACATGCCGAACAAGACCAAGACGATGGCTGCGATTGAAACAGTCGTGACCATAGCCTTTGAGGAGACCTTACTGCCGATGGCGCCGCCGATGAAACGACCGATGAGCATCATCAGCCAATAGACGGCGACGATGAGGCCGACGATGGTGGCGTTCATGCCGAGGCCGGGTGTCGCTGATGTCTCTGGTGAAGTGAGATACTGCATGATGTAAGTAGGAGTTCCCACCTCGATGCCGCCGTAAAGGAAGATGGCGAGGATGCCGAGCTTGAAGTGACGGAACGAGAATGCGCTGTATTTGTCTTTCTTCTCCGATTTGACTTCAACGGGCTGCGCCGGTTCTTCAATCTTTGTGAAGAGGATGACGATGAATCCGATGACGAAGATGGCGAGTGCTATCAGCAGGGCAGGTGTGGCGTCGGAGATTTTCGCCTTTGTCGCGTCAGCGATGAGTGCGCCCATGATGATGTAAACCGCGACAGCCGCCGCCGAGTTGAACACGCCGCCGATCTGTATGAGCTGGTTGCCTTTGTTGCCGCCGCCGCCGAGGAGGTTGAGCATCGGGTTGACGACGGTGTTGAGCATGCACATGCAGAAGCCCGCGATGAACGCGCCGAGGAGGTAAAGGCCGAAACCGACCGAACCGCTCGCCCATTGCACTAAGATGCCGACGATGCCGACCGCCAAGGCGATCAACGAGGTCTTTTTGTAACCGAACTTTTTAATCAACATTCCGGAAGGAATACCCATCACCAAATAAGCGATGAAATTGCCGTAGTTTCCGATCTGCGAAAGGAAGTTGCTTGCTCCGAACTGATTTTTAACGATGACGGCCATCGGTGAGCAGAGGTTAGTCACGAATGCGATCATCGCGAAGAGGGCGATCATGACGATGATGGCTCCCCATTGTTTTGCTTTTTGTGCCATAATATTAGTTGTTTAGGTGTTTTTGTTGTTTGAGGTGTTTAGTTGCCAGCAAGTCTTAAAAACTTGTGAAACTTGTGTCCTTAACTTGTGAAACTTGTGTTAAATAAAATTAAAAATTTGAAAACTTGAACTTTATCGTCTGTTTGTATTCTTCCCCCGGTCGCAGCACTGCGTTAGGGAAGTCGGGTTTGTTCGGGGAGTCGGGGAGGGCCTGGCATTCCAAGGCGACGCCTTCGTAGTCCTCGTAGCTCCTGCCGCATTTGCCTGTCGGGCAGCCGCTCAGCCAGTTGCCGGTGTAGCACTGCACGCCCGGCTGCGTGGTGAACAGCTCGACTTTTATTCCGGACTCCTCGCTCATGAGTGCCGCCGCCTGGTGCATCTCGCCTTTCTTGTAGCCGTCGATGACCCAGCAGCTGTCGTAGCCCTTGCCGTTGACCAAGGCATCGAACTTCTCGTTGATGTCCTTTCCGATGAGCTTCGGCTCTGTGAAGTCCATCGGGGTGCCTTTGACAGTGGCGACTTCGCCTGTCGTGATGAGCTCGTCGGTGGCGGGAAGGTAATTCTGCGCGAAGAGTTTCATCTTGTGGTCGAGGATGTTTCCGTTGCCTTCACCTTTTAAATTAAAATAGGTGTGGTTGGTGAGGTTCACGATTGTCGGGGCGTCGGTCGTGGCCGAGAGTTCGAGTGTTATCTCGTTGTCATCGTTCCAGCTGTAAACCGCCTTCGCTGTCAGGTTGCCCGGGTAGCCGGCCTCACCGTCTTTCGAGAAATACGTAAACTCCACTTTGTCAGCTATTTGTCTGCCTTCCCAGTATTGGTTCGCGAAGCCTTCCGGACCGCCGTGAAGATGATGTTTGCCGTCGCTGGTGTTAAGCACGAGCTGATATTTCTTCCCGTCGATGCTGAACTGTCCGTGGTTGATCCTGTTCGCGAAACGTCCCGGGACCTTGCCGGCACACGGGCCGTCGCCGACGTAATCTTCAAGGTTCTTGTAGCCGAGCACGACATCGCGCATCTTGCCGTCTTTGTCGGGGACGACGATGGAGACGATGCCTGCGCCGATGTTGCACAACGTGACGGAAGCCCCCGACTTGTTCGTCAGCTTGAATGTCCGTACTGCTTTAATTTCTTTTTCCTTCTTGATTTCCATGACTACCAGAGTTTGTCGGGATAAACGCCTTTGTCGATCAGGCTGACGATCTTCTTCATGACATCGGGCTTGTCTTCTTTGTAGGTCACGCCGAACCAGACGGCGTCGCTCGAAAGCACTTTGAGTTTGGCGTTCTTGCTGTTGATTTGGTTGTTGACTTCCAGCGGGATGTAATATTCAGCCTTGATGTTGGTCTGTGCCGGTCCTTGGAGAAAAGTCTTGAAGCCGTCGGCGAGGTGCTCGAGGAAATCGGGCGTGAAGCCGAAGAAGTTCATGGAGACGAGTGTGTCGAGGTCGAGTGCGTGTTCGCCGGTCTCGTCGGTGTATGCCGCGCCGTCGGCTGTCTTCGCGATCGACGTGCGTTCGACGATGGTCTGGAGGTAATGGCATCTGTTCTGCGTGCAGACGCCGCGCGACACCGTGCCGAAGTCCGACAGGGTGTTCCTCAGCTTGTAAGCCACCATCGAATATGCGCCTTTCTTGCCTTCGCATTCCGTAAGGTATTGAGCCATAACCTCGTATGCCTCTTTGCCGTAGAAGTCGTCGGCGTTGATGACGGCGAACGGCTCTTTGATGACATCGGCGGCCATCAAGACTGCGTGGCCTGTGCCCCATGGTTTCACGCGGCCTTCAGGGATTGAAAAACCTTCCGGCAGCTTGTCCAACGACTGATAGACATATTCCACCGGCATTCCGAAACGCTCCGTGCTGTTGATTTTCTCGAACGCTTCCGCGAAATCCTTGCGGATGACGAAAACGACCTTGCCGAAGCCGGCGCGTTTCGCGTCAAAAATCGAATAATCGAGGATGGCTTCGTTGTTGGGGCCGACGCCGTCCATCTGCTTCAGGGCCCCGTAGCGCGAGCCCATTCCTGCTGCCAAAACTAATAATGTTGGTTTCATCTTATTGTAATTTAAATATTTATTGTCAAATTAACGTCATTTCAAATTCATTTTGTCCACGAGATACCATCCCGTCGCGACGGATGTGAAACCGCCATGCGGTTCATTATTCGAGCCTTCGTGCGCCGTCGGAGATCACCACGTCATAGACCTTCGGCTCATGCCCGAATCTGGCGTTGAATCTCTCTTTCGCCGTGGCGATAAACTTGTCGTAAAGGCCTTCTTTCACGAGGTTGATGGTGCAGCCGCCGAAGCCGCCGCCCATGACGCGCGAGCCGGTGACACCGCATTCTTTCGCTATATCGTTAAGATAATCAAGCTCTTCGCAGCTGACCTCGTATTCTTTGCTCATGCCGTGGTGTGTGCCGTACATGCGGTCGCCGACGGTCTCGTAATCGCCTCTCTCAAGGGCGGCGCAGACATCAAGAACGCGCTGCTTCTCGCCGATGACGTATTTCGCACGCATGTAGTCTTCGTTTGAAATCTCATCTTTGACTTCATCGAGCATCGACATCGTGGCATCGCTTAAATAATTGACTTCCTGATGTTTGGCCTTGATATGGGCGCAGGCGTTCTCGCACGACTCGCGGCGTTTGTTGTAGGCCGACGATGCGAGCTCGTGTTTCACGACGGTGTCGAGAAGCACCACTTTGTAGCCTTTCGGGTTGAACGGGAAATACTCGAACTCCATCGTGGCGCAGTTGAGGCGCATGAGGTGGCCTTCCTTGCCGAAGACGGAGGCGAACTGGTCCATGATGCCGCATTTCACGCCGCAGTAGTTGTGTTCGGTCGATTGCCCGATGCGGGCGAGTTCGAACCTGTCGATACCTAAATCATATATGTCGTTCAAGGCGTTGGCGAAGGTGCTCTCCAAGGCCGCCGATGACGACATGCCAGCTCCGAGCGGGACGTCGCCGGCGAAGACCGTGTCGAAGCCTTTGGGTTCAAAACCGCGTTTCTGCATCTCGCGGACGACGCCGAAGATGTAACGCGCCCACGGCTCTCTCGGGGCGTCGGCCTCTGTCATGCAAAACTCCGACATCGCGTCGTAATCCATTGAATAAGCGCGGATTCTGTCGGTGCCGTTGGGGTTGATAGCTGCGTAGATGCCTTTGTCGATGGCACCTGGGAACACGAAACCGCCGTTATAGTCGGTGTGCTCGCCGATGAGGTTGACACGGCCTGGTGATGTATAAACACGGAACTCGTTGCCAAACAATGAGTTGAACTTTGATTTGATTTCTTTTGTCTCCATTTGCAGAGCTGTTTTTTAATTGTTGATATTGTGATCTATGAATTTGTACGCCGCAAAAAAATACATGCCAAACGTCCAAATTTAAAACGCCAAAAATAGAAGATTTTTTTCATTTCCGCAAATTTTTTATTCAAAATTTATACTTACTTTTGTTAAAAATTTAATCTTCTGATATGAGAAATAAATCCGTTGATTGTCTTATAGTTACGATTGTTATGTCTGCGGTTTTCATGTTGCTGTCCTGCGGAAATCAATCAAAGACGGTTTTCCTGAAGGATTACATCACTTCCGACATGCAGGATGACGTGATGCCCGCGATTCGTAATGCGATAGAAGATTGTAACAGATTGAAAGCCAATAAGTTGGTTCTTCCTTCCGGGCATTTGCAGGTCAAACCTGATTTCGCCTTTGAACGCTATTGTTTCGTGACAAACAATGATGAAGGCTTGAAACGTATCGCTTTCGACCTTTCCGGAATGGAAAACATTGAAATTCAAGGCGATGACACTCATCTTGATTTCGTCGGATATGTCGTGCCTTTTCTGCTGAATTATTCAAATGATGTTGTAATCAGCGGAGTCTCAATAGATTACACGACACCGTTCCATTCTGAAGCTGAGATTGTCAATGTGCAAAAAGACTTTGTTGACCTCAAATTTGACAAGGACGAATTTCCATACGAGATCAGAAACGGACTGCTGTGTTTCGCGAACAAGCCGACAGGTTACGCTTTTTACAATTCTCTGCTTGAGTTTGACAAACAAAAGCGCGAGCCGGCGCATGATGCCGTTGACTATTGGGCCGACGGTGCCGTGAAAGCTGCGGATCTGGGAAATGACTGTGTTAGAATGTTTTACGATGACTTGAAGGCGACGCCGGGCAATGTCCTTGTCTTCGGCTGCGGCCATCGCCTCATTCCGGCTTTTATCATTTCTGACTGTCGTAATGTGCTGATAAAGAACACTAATGTCTTTCATTCCGGCGGGATGGTTTTCGTGGCGCAACGCTCAATGGACATTGAACTGAATAAATGTAAGGTCACGCCGGCACCTGGCAAAAACCGTGTTCTCAGCTCGACCGCCGACGCGACTCATTTCGCGAATTGCGGCGGCTTTGTGAAACTGACCGACTGTCTGTTTGAAAATCAATTTGATGACGCGACGAATATTCATGGCATATATTGCAAAATAACAGATGTTGTTTATCCTAATAAGCTGATTGTCAAACTTGTGCATGAAGCGCAATATGGCTTTTATTTCTTTAAAAAAGGCATGAATATTGAAATAGTTGACAACCAAAGTCTTGCACATATTGAAGATGCGGTTGTCGATGAGGTGAATATAATTAATAAGGAATACCAGGAAATCGTTCTGAGAGAGCCGTTGAGCGCGTTTGTGGAAAGAGGCTTTGTAGTTGCGCAAACGTCTTATTATCCGGAAGTTACGATAAAAGGCTGCACCATCCGTTCAAACCGCGCACGTGGACTTTTGCTCGGCTCGCGTGCAAAAATCGTCATCGACTCGAACTATTTCCATGTGCCCGGCTCTCCGATATATTTTGAGGGCGACGGCTCGTATTGGTTCGAGCAAAGCGGCGTGCGCGATGTCGAAATCACGCGGAACGTCTTCGATAACTGCGGCTTCGGCTCGCCAAGCTGGGGAAAAGCAACAATAGCGGTTGGCTCCGGCATCTGGAAAGACAAAGAAAATTGCCGTTACCACAAGAATATCCGCGTCCACGACAATATATTCCGGCATTTCGATCCGCGAATCGTAAACATTTATTGTGTTGATGGTTTTGATTTTTATGACAATTCTTTGATTAAAACATCTGATTATCAATATAATAGGAAAGAAGAAAGATTTTTTATCACGACAAACTGCGATAACATCAACATAAAATGAGAAAATATCTGTCATTTTTAATATCGGCGATTTTATTGCATTCATGTGCAAAAGCGCCGGAACCGATAGAGCCGATTCCGAGTCCCGAACAAATCGCGTGGCATCAGATGGAGACGTATGCGTTCGTGCATTTCGGTCTCAACACTTTCAACGACTTGGAGTGGGGTGGAGGCGACACTCCGGCTTCGACGTTCAACCCGACGGATTTGGACTGCGAACAATGGGCTGCGACGCTCAAAGCCTGCGGGATGAAAGGCGTGATACTTACTGCGAAACATCACGATGGCTTCTGTCTATGGCCAACAAAATCAACGGATTACAATATCAGCAAGTCGCCTTATAAAAACGGTGAAGGCGACATGGTGCGCGAGCTTTCCGACGCCTGCCGCAAATACGGGCTGAAGTTCGGGATTTACCTCTCGCCGTGGGACAGGAATAACGCGGAGTACGGTTTTCCGGGCTATGTCGAGACTTATCATCAGCAAATCAATGAGTTGACTTCAAATTACGGTCCGCTGTTTGAGTTCTGGTTCGATGGCGCCAACGGAGGCATCGGTTATTACGGAGGCGCCAACGAACGCCGTTCGATAGACGCACGCGAATACTATGATTATCAACGCGCTAAAGACACAATCATCCGCCGTCATCCCGATGCTATGATTTTCGGAGGGCCTTGTCAGACAATACGTTGGGTCGGCAACGAGCAGGGCTGGGCAGGCGCGACAAACTGGGCGATGCTCTCCGACAGCGAAAACTACAACCAATTGACTTACGGCAGCGAAGACGGCGTCTCTTGGATTCCCGCCGAGGTCGATGTGTCAATCCGCCCGGGCTGGTTCTACCATCAACGCGAAGATCATCAGGTCAAGACTTTGGCGAAACTCGTTGATATTTATTACAATAGCGTAGGACATAACGCCAATCTGCTGCTCAATTTTCCGGTCGGCTTGAGCGGAAAAATCTATCCTCAGGACTCCTTGCGTGCAATGGAATTTTATCGGACGATTTCCAATGAATTGAAAGACAATCTGTTGCTCGATGCGAAAGTCTATGCCGACGACGAACGCGCACGCAAATTCTCAGCTTCAAAAGTCAATGACGGAAACCCTGAAACATTTTGGGCAACAAACGACGACTATCCTTATGGAAGCATCGCCTTCAAATTTGAGAAACCTGTGATGATGAACCGTGTGCTTCTCCAAGAGTATGTCGCTCTCGGTCAACGAGTTAAGTCGTTTTATTTGGAAGGCGAACTCGATGGTAAGTGGTTCAAAATCCCGACTTACGACACGACTTCAACAATCGGTTACAAACGGATTGTCCGTTTCAACACGGTCGAACTCGATAAGCTCGTGATTTATTTTGATGAAAGCCACGGCCCGTTGTGTATCAGCAACATAGAGGCGTATTGCGCTCCGGCGTTGCTGTCGGAACCGGCAATCTCCCGCGATTATGACAATGTCGTGAAAATCGAGTCGTCGGACAAAAACGCCGAGATCTATTATACCGTTGACGGCTCGACGCCTGTTGTCGGAGAAAATGCAAAGAGATACGATAAACCGTTCATTTTCAAGGATAAAGGTACGATAAAAGCCGTCTCCTTTGACGCGCTTTTAGGGAAGTCAAGCGCGGTTTCGACAAAGATGTTGCCTTTGCCGCACGAGAGTTTCAAGGTGATTTCTCCAAAAACCGGATTCAACAAGATTTACGACGGCTCCGGATTTACGCTTACTCATCTGCTGATGGAAAATGCTGTCGTTGAACTTGAATTTAATGAAACTCAGACAATTACGGGATTCTCTTATCTCCCGTCGCAGGGACGTGACGCGTCAAGGCATGTGAACGAATACGAGTTTTCCGTTGACGGCAAGTTGGTTTCACAAGGCTCGTTCGGAAACATCAAGAACAACCCGATTGAGCAGGCCGTTAATTTTGAGCCGGTTGTCGGGAAGCGGGTGAGATTCGTCGCGAAAGGCAACACCGACAACGCAAAGTCGTGCAACATCGCGGAGTTTGAAATTTTTGTAAAATAATTGAAAAAACACTTGACAAAAGTGATTTTGTGTATTACTTTTGCAGAAATTTTTTGAATCAAAAACTATAATTATGCCGACAGTATTTTTATTAAACGGCTATCGATTTATGTTTTATTCAGATGACCATGAACCAATTCATGTGCATGTTGAGAAAGATGGCCACACTGCAAAGTTGAATGTTGAACCTGTTGAATTGATATTTAATAAAGGTTATAAAGTTAATGAAATCAATGAGATAGGGGCAATTGTGAATGAAAGAAAAGATTTAATCATTGAAAAATGGAACAAGGTTTTTAAGAACAAATGATATGAAGAAAAAAAATGTTTTGAGAGTTTGGGTGGACGATGGAAACGTTTTTGTCCAGACAGTTGACGGTTTGACCGTTAAAACGCCGTTTTCCAAGTGGTCGAGGCTTGCTAACGCCACAAAATCGGAACGGGAAAATTTTCAGCTTTCGTATCTCGGGATTTACTGGCCGGATTTGGATGAAGACCTGAGTTTTGAGGGTATGTTTGCAGAAGAAGGATTGTGCGAGTTTACCGCCCGTGAAGATTCGGTTGTGTATGAGAAAACATTGAGATGATTTTCTCAACTTCCTTTTCAATGTCGTCATTCCCGTCGTGAACGATGATGTAGTCTGCTTTCGGCGCCTTGATTTCATCGCTCCATTGCAGACTCATCCTTGTCTTCACTTCCTCAACGGTGCATTTGTCGCGATTCATAACTCTTTGAATGCGAATGTCTTCTGGTGCGGAAATGAATATGATTTTGTCAAAACGACCGGTGAGTTTCTTCTCAAACAAGATTGCCGATTCAAACAATACAAACGGTGCTGTTTGCTTCTCGCACCACTCGTCGAAACGTTGGAACAGGGCAGGGTAGAGCGTTTCCTCGATAAACTTCAGGTTTGCTTCGTCGCCAAAAAGAACCTTGGTCATTAACGCCTTGTTCAGACTTCCGTCGTTGAGATAGATGTCTTTACCGAACCGGCTGATAATCAGTTTTTTAATATTTGGTTCAAGATAAAGCTCCTTGGTTTCCTTGTCGGAATAAAAAACAGGAATTCCTTTGGCTTTGAATATGTTGCAGATGTAACTCTTTCCGCTTCCGATATTGCCGGTTATGCCAATTCTAATCATGATTTATCATAATGTAATTGACTTCGCTCGGCGAAATATTGGTGACCTTGGTGTTGCTTGGCGAGACGGCCAGCCTCAACGGAATACGGTCTTTGTTCCTGAAGTCAGTGGTGTCGATCTCGACATTGAACGACATGTTGCTGATGTTTGAATAATCTTTCATGGCAACGATATATCTTATTTTCACCTCGTTGGGAAATAAATGTATATTGCTTATATTCAACGTGTTGATTGGAATGGTGACTTCTGATTCGGTGAATTTCTCAACATCAATAAGAACTTCAACTTCTTTGGTTTCGGAAAACACGTCATCATCCAGCTGAAGCCCCACCGATTTGCTTATGTCTGACTTCAGATTTCGCATTGTGACGGTATTTGTATTGACAAAATAGATGTCTTTAATTGTGTTATACGCACCATTAATTGTAATGGAATCGGGAGTGACGTATGGTTCTCCGTAAAAGCCGAACTGACTGCCAAACGAGATGTTGGTTTTGGGGACAACTTTCACGCGTTTTGATGCGAGTTTGTACATGATGAAAAAGAATCCGTCTTCTCTGACATCGACATCAGTTGAATTAATCTCCATGAAATTGGCGATGAGTTCTTCTATTGAGCCTGCCTCAATGGAATACTCGTTGTCTTCAGTTTTCTTGTATTTCGTCTCTTTCAGTGAAATGACTATCTTGCGCGACCCTTGTGGTTTTAGATAGTAATTCAGTAACTTATATCCAGTTGATTCAAGCGTTGCTTCAATGGAGTATTTTTTGTCTGGGAGTGTCTGATTGGCGGGTTGTTCCGTCAGTTTTATGTTGAATGGTATTGTGACAATGTAGCTGTTTGACAGTTTTATCATCAGCCACAACAGCGCAGAAATACATACGAAAAGTAGCATCCCGCTGATTTTCTTCAGGCTACTTCTATCGTTATCTGTCTTCATGTCATCAAACACAAAGTTTAAGATTTGTATGCCAATATTGACAATGACAAATCTTAAACCTTGATATTAAAGTCGTTATGCTTGCTGACCAACTTGGCTTGGGCTTGCTACGAGTGCTGATTTCTCGACTTCAATCTTGACGTTGTTGTCGATTGTCACGAACACTGTCGTCTCTTTCACTTCCGCGACTTTCCCGTGGATGCCGCCTATCGTGACAACGTTGTCACCTTTCTGTAAGGCATCGCGGAATTTTTGGGCTTCTTTCTGTCTCTTGTTCTGTGGGCGGATGAAGAACAGCCAGAAAACCACAAACAACAACACAATCATGATGATTCCAGACCAGCCACTGCCTTGCTGCTGTGCCGGAGCCTGAAGTAAGAACATGTTTAATGTATTCATTTTTAATAATTTAGTTAGTAAAATTGTTAGTAATCAATTTAATAATCCAAGACTGTCTCGACGCTTGCTCTGAATACCAAGATTGTCTCTGCTGGATTGGTGTTTGCCTTGACAACAACTCGTCGGCTTTGGATCCCCTTGTGCCCGTCGCTGTCGTAAGTGATTGATATTGTCCCTCCTTCGCCTGGCTTGATAGGCGTCTTCGGGAATGTGATGTTAGTGCAGCCGCAAGTCTTCTCAACCGTGGTGATCAGAAGCGGTGCGTTGCCTTCGTTTTTGAATTTATAAGTGCATGAAACCTTTTCGCCTTGAAGCATCTTGCCGAAGTCGTGCTCTGTTGCCTCAAAAACAATCTTCGGCTCTTTCGTGTTGGTGCCGACTGTCGCCGACGCCGGATTGTTGACCAAGTCGCCGCTCAGTTTCCCGTTGTTTGATTCGCATGAACAAAACATCAAAAAAATCAAAATTGGTATAATCGCCTTTTTCATCTCTAAACTTTTCAACTTTATTACTTTGTAACTTAATAACTTAATAACTTAATAACTTAATAACTTAATAACTTCTTCCTATCTTCCGCTGTCCCAGATCATTACGGAACCCTGATATTTGTCGTTTCTGTATTGCCCCACGCATTCAAGAACGTAGAAATACGTCCCGTCGGGGAGTTTGCCGCCGTCCCAGTCGTTTCTGTAATCTTTTGATTCATAGACGATTCTGCCCCATCTGTTGAAGATTACGAGTTTATGGCTGAGATAATATTCGCTTAACGTGACGTATTCGTCATATTCATTGCCGCGTGTCGGTGCGCCGCCGGTCTCATCGTATCCGATGATGAAGAAGTCATTCGTGCCATCGCCGTTCGGGGTGAAGATGTTCGGTATTTTCAGTTTCACCGGCAGCACGAGAATGTCGCTCTCGTAGGTTGTGTCGCATCCGCAGCTGCTCGTGACGGTGAGGTACGTCTTCACAGGTTTTCCTTCATCGGCTTCCTGGTATGTCTTTGTCGGCGTCGCTTCTGTGTAACTTGCGTCGGATTCTCCGAATTTCCAGAAGAAGTTTGTGACTTCCAAGGTGTCGGAGTCGTTGCTGAAGCTCCACGTCGCGAACGGATGCTGGAGGTAAACCGTATCTTTCGGGTCTGACGATATTGTAATCAACGGGTTGGGGTAAGCTCTGACGGTGAACTCTCCGTTTTGAGAACACCCTGTTGCAGGATTGGTGACTGTGACGGTGTATTTCCTCCTTGCCATCAATGCGATAGCCACCTGCGGGTCGTCAACTTCCTGATAGTTGGTGTGCCATTCGTATGTGTATCGGTAAGGTTTCACGGTGTCGCCTTCGACGTAGGCCCTCACTTTCGCGGTCTTCCCGTTCTCGGCGGAGTTGTCGCTGCACGTGAGCTTTATCTGGTCAAATTTAATCTCGAATTTTGGATGCATGTGAATGGTCAGGGCATCGCTGCATTGCTCGGAAGTAGTTGGATTACTGATGTTTACAGAATAAATCGTGTTGTCTTCTTCAACTTTTATCAATATGAAATGGCTGTTTGTCGTGTCACATTCAACGCCATTGCGGTACCAGATGTAGTTGTAATCTGGATTGAATTCCACCGAAAGCTTCAGCTCTTCATTATAACAACTTGTGATTTCATCGCCGACCTGTATACTGTCAATCAATATCTCACAATTAATCTGCGCTTTTGTGCTGAATGATGCAAATGTCAGAAAAACAATAAGATATACTATTATATAGTGTGATTTTCCGCTTTTATTCATATTGAAAAATTTGAATTGCAAAAATAGTAAAAAATCTCAAATATTAATGTGAAATATCGCTTTTTATTATGTATGTTATGATAATTTTGTTTTGGTGTCAAAATGGCGTTTCTTATCAAAATATTTTAAAAATTATGACAAAATGTCGTGTTCTTTTGTTTGGTTTGAAAATTGATAAACGGCGCGGAAAAACAAAAGAAAGGAGTTGAAAAATGGAAGATAGAACGAATAACCAACGGAATCAGCAGGGTTATGAATCTTTGAACAAATTTGCGCGAAACCTCAACGAGCTTGCAGAAAAAGGTAGGCTCGACCCTGTGATTGGCCGTGACGAGGAGATACGCCGCGTCTTGCAGATCTTGTCGAGGCGCACGAAGAACAATCCGATTTTGATTGGTGAGCCTGGCGTCGGCAAGACGGCCATCGCCGAGGGGCTTGCCGAACGTATCGTCAGCGGCGACGTGCCTGAAAACCTGAAGTCGCGCAAGGTGTATTCCCTTGATATGGGCGCACTTATAGCCGGCGCGATGTACAAGGGCGAGTTTGAGGAACGCCTAAAGTCGGTCATCAAGGAAGTGGTGGAAAGCAATGGTGAGGTGATACTTTTCATCGATGAGATTCACACTTTGGTCGGTGCCGGCGGCGGCGAAGGCGCGATGGACGCGGCGAATATCCTGAAGCCGGCGTTGGCGCGTGGCGAGTTGCGTGCCATCGGCGCAACCACGCTGAACGAATACCAGAAGTATTTTGAGAAAGACAAGGCGCTTGAACGGCGTTTCCAGATCGTGACGATTGACGAGCCTGACGAGCAGTCGGCGATTTCTATCCTGCGCGGCTTGAAGGAGAAGTACGAGACGCACCATCAGGTTAGGATTCTCGATGAGGCGATAATATCCGCCGTCGAACTCTCAATACGTTATATATCAGACCGTTTCCTTCCCGACAAGGCGATCGACTTGATCGACGAGGCGGCATCGCGCTTGAGGCTTCAGATCAACTCTGTGCCGGAAGAACTTGAAGATGTTCAACGGAAAATCCGCCAGATCGAGATTGAGCGCGAGGCGATAAAACGTGAGAACGATGCCGCGAAAGTTGAAGAATTGACGAAGACTATCAATGAGTTGGTTGAAGAACGCGATGGTATCAGAATGCGTTGGGAGACAGAGCGCGGCTTTGTCGAGAAGATTCAGCGCGAGAAGAAAAACATCGAACGTTACAGATATGAAGCTGATGTCGCCGAGCGCGAAGGCGACTACGGCAAGGTCGCTGAGTTGAGGTACGGCAGAATCGTGAGCTCGGAGGCAGAGATCGAAAAGGCCAAGGAACAACTTCGGACTGTGCAAGGCGACAAGCCGCTTGTTGATGAGGAGGTTGACGCTGACGACGTCGCCGAGATAGTGTCGCGCTGGACGGGCATTCCAGTCCATAAAATGATGCAGAGTGAACGCGAGAAATTGTTAAATCTCGAGTCGGAGCTTCACAAACGCGTCGTGGGGCAGGACGATGCGATAACGGCTGTGTCGGACGCAATCAGGAGGAGTAGGGCCGGGCTTCAGGATGCGAAAAGACCTATCGGGTCGTTCATCTTCCTCGGCACCACCGGTGTCGGGAAGACAGAGCTCGCAAAAGCACTCGCAGAGTTTTTGTTCGACAACGAAAACAACATGGTGAGGATAGATATGTCTGAATATCAAGAACGTCACACCGTTTCCCGTCTGATCGGCGCGCCTCCAGGATATGTGGGCTACGAGGAAAGCGGACAGCTGACGGAGGCGGTGCGACGCAAACCGTATTCCGTGGTGCTCCTCGATGAGATCGAAAAGGCGCATCCTGATGTGTTCAACATCTTGCTGCAAGTCTTGGACGACGGACGCCTGACCGACAACAAAGGCCGTTTGGTTGACTTTAAGAACACCATCATCATCATGACATCAAACGTGCCGGAAGATGAGCTGAAGTCGCATTTCAGACCGGAATTTCTGAATAGGATCGATGATATAATTGTGTTTAAGCAACTTAATGAGAATCAGATAATTGAAGTTGTCTCCATGCAGTTTGAACATGTCAGGCAGATGCTGAAGCCCAACGGGATTGATATAAACATGACCGAGGCGTCGATGAAGTACATGGCGCACATCAGCTACGACCCGCAATATGGTGCTCGACCTGTGAAGCGGATGATGCAGCGTGAGCTGTTGAATGAACTGTCGAAGATGGTCTTGGCTGAAAAGATTGACAAAAATCATCCGATAACTATTGATTATGACGGTAATGGGTTGATTTTCAATAATTAGCAAAAAATATTTGCTGTAAAAATTTCGGGAATAAGAAGACGGCGCATTGTCGTTTCCTGTTCCCGAAAAATTTTTTAAAATAATTCAAAAAAAATATTGCATTTGTAAAAAACAAATCATATCTTTGCCGCGTGTTTTGTAAAACATTGTGTTACAGTTTATTAAATCAAATCATCCTTGAGTTATGAAGATTTTTATCGCAAAGTTATCTCCTAAGACGACATCAGATGATGTCAAGAAATTGTTCGAAAAGTACGGGAAAGTGTCGGTTTGCAAGGTCATCATGGACCACGAGACGAAACGTTCGAAATGCTACGGATTCGTTGAAATGCCCATAGAAAACGAGGCGTACGTGGCGGTTGTCGAGACCGACAACATGGAATTTATGGGCAGTGTTATCGACGTGAAGAAATCAAAACCACAGCCTGTTGTATCGAAGAAATAGTTTCAATTATTTGATTTTCAACTAATTGAGCTGAGTAAAATTATTTTTGCAAATTTGTTTGCTGAATTGCAAAAAATTGTATCTTTGCACTCGCAAAAAAGCAATGGTCTGGTAGCTCAGCTGGATAGAGCAACAGCCTTCTAAGCTGTGGGTCTTGGGTTCGAATCCCAACCGGATCACGAGTAAGCCAATTAGTTGTGAATCAACTGGTTGGCTTTTTGTTTTTCAATTTAGTTTAGAAATATGTTTCTGCAAATTCATCCGGAGAATCCGAATCCGAGGCACATCAAGATGATATTGGAATGTCTTGATAATGACGGGGTTATCATATTCCCGACAGACACCATCTATGGTATCGGGTGCAGCATTAACAGCACCAAGGCCTTCGAGCGCATCGCGCAGATCAAGGGGATAAAGAAAGAAAAGGCGCATTTCTCGTTCATCTTCAATGATTTGAGCATGTTGTCGGAGTTCACCAAGCCGATAAACAACGATGTCTTCAAGCTGATGAAACGGAATCTCCCCGGTGCATTCACGTTCATTTTGGAGGCGAACAACAACATCCCGAAAATCTTGCAGAGCAAGCGCAAGACGATAGGCATCAGGGTGCCAGACCAGCCTATAATCACCAACATCGTGAAGGAATACGGCCGTCCGATAATGACAACTTCCATCCTCGACGAGGACGAAATTTCCGGTTTTCTGACCGACCCTGAGGAGATAAATGAGCGTTACAAGAACAAGGTTGACATCATCATTGACGGTGGAGCGGGGGGTAATCAGGAGAGTACTGTGGTCGATTGCACTGGTAATGAGATAGTTATAGTGCGTCAGGGCAAGGGTGAACTTGACTGAAAAAAAATGAAAAATTTTTGTCGCGCATATTGAAAAAAGTAGTACTTTTGCACTCGCAAACGGAACGGATACGCCGGCAGTGGCGTGGATGTTCAACGACTTGGTAGCTCAGCAGGTAGAGCATCACACTTTTAATGTGGGGGTCCTGGGTTCGAGCCCCAGCCAGGTCACAAATTTTAGGGGTTAATTTTTGCAAGTAAACAATGCATCAGGGTTAAAGGTCACTTTAGCCCTTTTTGTTTTATATTTTTGAATATCAATCACTTACAAAGGCGAAAATTAAAGGAAAAAACCTGAAAAATTGGCAGAAAAATAGTAGAAAAACACCCCGGAAAACGGCTTTTTTCGGCGTTACTGGCAGATTACGACCTATAGGTCTAATTATTTTCAAACTTTATTTTAATACCCGCTCCATTACGCCAAAATTCACTATTTTTGCAAAAAAATTAAATCTAACATGTCGTTTTTGAGAGTCCTTTTGGCAATCCTGTTTCCGCCGCTGTCGGTCATCGATTGCGGCTGCGGTTCGGTCATCATAGTTTTCCTGCTCACACTCTGCGGCTGGGTGCCAGGAGTGATTGGCGCATTGGTTATCCTGAATAAAAATTGCTGATAACATGAAAGACTTCAACTATCTTGAAAACGTCGATTTTGCCGCCACCGTGTGCGACAAAGACGGAGTCGTGCTTTACCAAAACGCTTGCGCCCGTGACCGTGATGGCGATGTCGCCGGAAAAAATCTGTTCGGTTGCCACAAGAAAGCGACAGCTGAATTTATCCGCCAGATGATAGCCACCGGCAAAAGCAACACCTACGAGGTCATACGTCACGGAAAACGTAAATTGCTGCATCAAACGCCTTGGTTTGACGAGCCGTCAGGACCGGTCGCCGGACTCATCGAGATAGCCATCGACTTGCCGGAGAAACACACGGTCTTGAATAAAGATGGTGAGTGATTGTGATCACTATCCCATCGTGTCTGCAATTTCATCAACCTCAAATTTCTGGTGGCAGTCACGACACACGAATTTGTTTTCGCAGTCAAAGTCTTCAAATGCATATAAGTCGTCTCCGCCGCATACCGGGCAGCAGCACTCCGATAAAATTATCAGCTCACTTTCCCTGAAATCGCCGTCGCAGTCGCTGCAATGATAACGTCTGTTTCCGTATTCATTTTCTCTAATGTACAACAGCGAACTTCCACACACAGGACAATAATGGTCATCGTCATCAATCATTTCACCTTCAGAATCTTCTTCGTCTTCATCTTCATCATCATCATCTTCTTCTTCATCATCGTCATCTTCTTCATCATCGTCTTCTTCATCCGCATAGATGTCATCGCCATCCTCGGTCTCATCACAGATTGCCGGCTTGCTTTCAATTATCTCAACAATGCCACGATTTGAACTTTCTTCCTTTTCATTTTCAATTTTTCGGGCGAAATGACTGCATGTTAAATATATTGCAATAAAAATCCCAACAGCGATAAAGAAAGCGACGGTTGAATCCAAAACAATTGCAAAAACAACTAATCCGACAAATCCAATAATCCAAGCAGCAACATGGGCGCACCCTTTTCTTTCGACAAAAGACATCAATACTGCTACGACCACAGCGAATGGTGCAGCATCAATAAAAGCATCAAAGATTGACAAAATAATTGCGGCATTCATATTTGTTATTTTTTTCAAATAACTCAACAACTCTACTGGCACGACGCGACATCATCCACCAACGTCGTGACACAATTGTCAGCCGCCATTCCGAGAGGAATTTGGCGGCTGACAAAGATACGAGTCATCAAAACGGCGAAACGCCTTACTTCACGACATTGAACTGTCGGGTTGAGACCCCGTTTTCAGTATCAATGCGAAGAATGTACATCCCCGCTGACAACTGCGACATGTCTATCGAGACCTCGCCGCTTTCCACGGAAGCGTCATAGACGACCTGTCCCAAAGCATTTGTCACCGTAATCTGTTTAATATCAACGCCTTCAACCTTCAGAAGACCTCTCGTCGGATTCGGATAAACCGCCACACCGACATTATTTTCATCCAATGACTGACAAGAGACCATGACAGAAGCCGGTTCCGTCTCGCCCTCCGAAGCATAGACCGCCGTCACATGATAGTAATAAGTGCCGGGTTCAACATTGTCGAAATACTCGTAAGACGTCTGATTCTCAACGGCCGGGACGTTGGCTATCAGCTGATAGTCGCTGTCGGTTGGCGAGCGATAGACGTTAAAACTCTCAAGGTCAACAGTATTATAGGTGAGACGGATGTCATCGACAGCCAAGGCATACTGATTTGTGCAACCGAAATGACGGAAGCCGATATAGACCTCTTGTCCGGCGTATGCGCTGAGGTCAACGGTGTATTCAAGCCAAGGAGTCTGGTTGAGTTTGTCAGGCATGATGGTCCATTCGGCAACGGTGGTAAAATCGGCGTCATTGGTGTTTCCGGTGGTTGAGACCGCGACTCCGAAGTGTTCCTGGCAGCTGGCCGCATCAGCCGAGCAGGCCATAAACGAAAGCACCGTGTTTCCAACTATCGGCAACTTAGGCGTAACGATGTAATTATCTGGCGTGTAGGGAATACCGCCGAATGTGCCATAGCAGTCTTTCGATTCCGAAATCAGGCAGATGTAACCGCTTGGACATTCCAAACCCTGAACGTGCATCCAGCAATGATTGTCGCCATCGGCGTCAATAAGCGTCCAATCCTCAATCATGGATTCCAAGTCCCAGTAAAGGTCTTCAGGGACTTCCGAAGCCGGGGCTTCCGATTTCCATGACAGATTCACGCCGTCCGGATTATACTGAAATACTCCATTCAAATCGTATGGAGTTGCGAACTTTGATTGTGCCTTGACCGACACGCCTGCAAGACAAAAAGCGCAGGCAAGAAGAAATGATAAAGAAACTTTTCTCATAGAAGTTAGATTTATAAACAGTTGATTACTAATACTATTATCGACCCCAATTTTATTTATCCAACATTGCCCCTCTGAATTTTTCAAAGGGGCAGTCAAACAAAACCTAAAAAGAAACAATGCCGCAAAGTTACAGATTATTTTTTCATTTACAATGGGCTTGGCGATATTTTTTTTTAAAAATCGAATTAGTGATAACTTGTTGATATTCAGTCTATTCTAATTTTTTGAGTTATACGTGCGTTGAAGAGTGAATTTTTCATGTACCTTTGCACCGAAAAATTTAGTTATGCTGGAATCGTCTCCTCGTACATACATCGCCATCGACCTTAAGTCGTTTTACGCCTCCGTTGAGTGCGTGGAGCGAGGTCTTAACCCATTGATGACCAATCTCGTAGTTGCAGACGCGAGCAGAACGGAAAAGACGATTTGCCTTGCCGTCTCGCCATCGTTGAAGTCTTACGGAATACCTGGCAGACCGCGGCTTTTTGAAGTCATACAACGTGTCGATTATGTCAACTACGGCAGGAAGCTCGAAGCACCTTACAGAAAACTGACCGGCAAATCTATTTTCGATGCTGAACTGAAAGCAAACCCGACGCTTGCCGTTGACTACATCGTCGCGCCGCCACGAATGGCGTATTATATCCAATACAGCACCCGCATTTACAACGTGTATCTTAAATATGTCAGTGCCGATGACATTCATGTCTATTCCATCGATGAGGTCTTCATCGACGCGACCGATTACCTTTCGCTTCATAAGATGACTGCGCATCAGCTCGCCATGACGATGATCCGCGACGTTCTGAAGACTACCGGCATCACCGCCACGGCGGGAATCGGCACTAATATGTATCTCTGTAAAGTCGCTATGGATATTGTTGCTAAACATATACCACCGGATGCAGACGGAGTCCGTATCGCCGAACTCGATGAGATGTCATACCGACGGCAGCTGTGGAGTCATAAACCTTTGACTGACTTTTGGAGGATAGGGAAGGGCATTGCCCAAAAACTTGAATATTACGGAATGCACACCATGGGTGATGTGGCTCGTCAGTCGGTTAAAGATGAGGAGATGCTTTATAAGATATTCGGAATCAACGCTGAACTGATTATTGACCACGCTTGGGGCTGGGAGCCGTGCACTATCGACTACATCAAGAAATACAAGCCTGAGACCAACTCCATCAGTAGCGGACAGGTGCTGTCGAGCCCGTACGACACCAAAAAAGCGCGTGTCGTCGTTCAGGAAATGACAGACGCAATAGCCTTGAATCTTGTCGAGAAACACCTCGTCACCGACCAAATCGTTCTCACGGTGAGTTACGATGCCGAGTCTCTGACAAACCCAAATATCCGTGCCAAATACAGCGGGGAGACCACGACCGACCGCTACGGACGTCAGACCCCGAAGCACGCCCACGGCACGGCAAACCTCGACCGTCAGACGTCGTCATCACGCCTTATAATTGACGCGACAATGAATCTTTACGACAAAATAGTGAACCAAGACTTGTTGGTAAGATACATAAACGTAACAACAAATCACGTCATCGATGAAAGTAAGGCAGATCGCAAAACCGCTATGGCCACCATCGACCTTTTTACTGATTACGAGGAAGTTGAGCGGCAGAGCAGGGAAGAAGAGCAGACGTTGGAAAAGGAACACAAGATGCAGCAGACCATCATTGAACTGAAGAAGAAATTCGGAAAGAACGCCATTCTGAAAGGCATCAACTTTGAGGACGGTGCGACCGCCATCGAGCGCAACAAACAGATAGGAGGGCACAAGGCATGAACGACATACGCATTTCTGAAAACGATTACTCCGACATCATCAACCTCCCGCATCACGTCTCAACGTTGCATCCGCGTATGTCGATGCTCGCCCGCGCCGCGCAGTTTGCGCCCTTCGCCGCCCTCAACGGTCATGAGGACGCAATCAAACAAACCGAGCAGCAGCATGTTGACAGCTTCAATATCGGTATTACTGACGAGACTCCTTAAAAAGTT
The DNA here is from genome assembly GCA_937896895.1 of uncultured Bacteroidales bacterium. Lineage (GTDB taxonomy): Bacteria > Bacteroidota > Bacteroidia > Bacteroidales > F082 > Limimorpha. Next base: position 57,900 of record CALBNV010000047.1, read on the forward strand.
AATAGTGAACGCAAGCGTCCACTATTAACCGGATAAATTTGACAGTTCGTGACAACACGTCTGCTATTTCTCAATGAGTGCGATGATGTCGCCTTTGTTGACGCTGGCGCCCTGTTCGACGGTGGCCTCCACGAGCTTGCCGCTCCAGTTGGTCATGACAGGGATGTTGCAGTAAGGCGTCTGGATGTAACACAGCAGGTCGCCTTCTTTGTATGTCTTGCCTGTCGCCGGTGCCATAGACTTGTCGATGACATCGATTTCCCAAAGCATCTTGCCGGAGGCTTCGGCCGTGATGGCCTCGGCGTTCGGATGACGCATTTTGACGAGGTCGTTGTGGCTGACGGTGACGCCGCCTTTCTCGCATTTCGCCTTCATCTTCTCCTCAAGTTCCATGTTGAAGCGGCGTTTCGCCTCGCCCGACTTATATTCACGGTATTGTTTCTCGTGCATCGCGAACTCGAACAACTCTTCATCGTCCTGGCCGCGGTCCCAGCCTTCCTGCTTCATCATCTCGATGAAATGCGGCAGTGCGTCAGGATAGTTGTCTTGCGGGTTGCCCGTAAAGAACTCATAGCCTTTCTTCTCCGCCAACTCGATGATTTCGGGGTCGAGCTTGCCCGGGAGGTTGCCTGCCTTGCCGAGGATCATGTCCCATGCGGCCTTGTCGATGGAGTTCTCGTAACGCGGCTCGCCCTTGCTCAACGCATAGAGGTTCATGAGTGCTATATTCTTGGTGTATTGGCTGAACGGGGTGACGAGCGGCGGATTGCCGAGTTTGGGCCAGATGTTCTGCACTTCCTGGAACAGTTCCACAAGCAGTTCGTCTTCGGAGAGTTCTTTTTTCCCTTGAGCCTTGAGATTCATGTTGATGGCTGCATGGACGCTCTTGAGGTCGGCCATGAGCGATCCCATCATGCCGCCTGGCAGCCCGCAGCCGAGCAGGAGTGAGTTGAGGTAGCGGTTACGCGGATCGACCCAGTAGCCGAGGAAATCGTCCATGAAGCTCTGTGTCATCGAACGTGCCTCCATGTAGGCTTTCATGTTGATGTCCTTGACGAGGAATCCGGCGTCTTTGAGCATGGCTTGTACCGAAATGACATCGGGATGCACTGTTCCCCATGAGAGCGGCTCCATAGCGCAGTCGATGTAGTCGCAGCCGGCCTTGGCCACTTCGAGCGTGGAGGCCATTGAGAGACCCGGACCGGTATGTCCGTGATACTGCACCACGATTTCAGGATGTTGTGTCTTGATGTGGTTTACGATTTTGCCGAGCGACACCGGACGGCCTACACCGGCCATATCTTTCAACGCAATCTCCTTGGCTCCGGCCTCAATGAGCTTGTCGGCCATCGCCATGTAATACTCGGCGGTGTGAACCTGCGAATAGGTGATGCTCATGGCGGCCTGCGAAATCATACCGGCTTCATTGGCCCACTTGATCGAAGGAATGATGTTGCGGACATCGTTCAACCCGCAGAAGATACGCGTGATGTCAACGCCCTGCGCTTTCTTCACTTTATACATAAGCTGACGAACATCGGCAGGCACCGGGTTCATCCTCAACGCGTTGAGTGCGCGGTCGAGCATGTGGCATTCGATGCCGCCTTTGTGCAGCGCGGCGGTGAACGCCCTCACCGAGGTGTTGGGGTTCTCACCGTAAAGCAGGTTCACCTGCTCGGCCGCACCGCCGTTGGTCTCAACACGGTCGAAACAACCCATGTCGATAATCAAAGGGGCGATCTTTTCTAATTGGTCTTTCCGTGGCACGTATTTCCCTGAACTTTGCCACATATCGCGATAGACGAGACTGAATTTTACTTCTTTTTTCATTTCGTTATTTTTGTTATGTTTTAATCTTTTTTTTGTTGATGACTTGCGTCAAACTGTTTGCTCAATGGCCCATGCGAACGCTCTCAAGCCGAGTTCCGGCGTCTTGAGGTCGTGCTCGTGAAGCAGCTGCATGATGCCTGACAGCTTGTCGTCATCGACGAATGTCAGCATCGCGTCGTTGAATGTCGGCCATGTGTGGTTGCCGTAATGCGCCTCGCCGGTCATGCTGCCTCTTCCTGTTATCTCGTTCCATTTGGTGAATCCACGGACCCCCTGTTTTTCAAGGAGGTCCTGAATCTCTTCGTAATATGCCTGATTGTAGGCGATGAATATTGCTTTCATGATAGTTCAGTTAGTTGTTTTGTTGTAAAGCTAATTTCGCTGCTCTCCTGGCCTGGCGTTTTTTTCTTCTTGAGACGAAGATGGCGTACAATGTCGGGATGAGAACCAACGTGATCAATGTTGAAATCGAGAGTCCCCATGCGACGACGACACCAAGTCCGTTCCACATCTCCGCGCCTTCGCCTTTGCCGAGTGCCATCGGGACCATGCCGAGCACTGTTGTCAGAGTGGTCATGAGGATAGGACGCAGACGCTGCCGTGCCGCTGTCGTCACTGCTTCGTTGACGCCCATGCCGCGTTCGAGACATAGTCTTGTGTAGTCGATGAGCACGATGCCGTTCTTCACGACTATACCGACAAGGATCAACAGTCCGATCATCGCCATGACGTCGGCGGCCATCGCATTGACCTTCAGGCCGATGAGGACGCCTGTGATGGCGAATGGCACCGAGAACATGATGACGAACGGGTCGAGCAGCGACTCGAACTGTGAAGCCATGACGACATAGACGAGGATGACGATGAGAATGAGTAGCAGGAACAGGTCGGAGAACGCCTCCTGTTGGCTCTCGTAGTCACCCGCGATATTTACAAGGAACTCCGCAGGGATGTCGGTCGCCTCGATGCACTGCTGTGAGACGGCGACAGCGTCGCTCAGGGCGTAGCCTTTCGCCACGATTGCCGTGATGGTGACGATACGTTCACGGTCTTTCCTTGTGATGGTCGGTGGTGTCTGGCCTTCGACGATGTGTGCGACCTCGCTGAGCTTGATGGCCTGTCCTGCCGAGCCGTAAAGCACGATGTTCTCGATGTCTTCTGTGCTCTGACGGAACTCCGGTGCGTAACGCACGCGGATGTTGTATTCGTCACCGTCCTGGCGGAAGAAACTCATGATGGAGCCGTTGATGCGGTTTCTCACATACTGCGAGGCGGTGGTGAGGTCAATGCCGTTGAGTCTCAGCTTCTCGCGGTCGAAGTCGATGTGATATTCGGGCGAGTAGTCGTCACGGCTGATGAGTACCTGTGAGACCTCTGGTCTGTCCTTGAGTTGCGCGACGAGGTCATTGGCGATCCTGTCGGATGTGGAGAAGTCGTAGCCGTAGATGTCGAGCTTCACGCTTGCCGTTGAACCCATGCCCATGCCTTCCGATACGTTGTATTTCTTAATCAAAGCGTTGCCCTTGAGGTCTTTGCGGATTATCTCGGCGATCTCCTGTGTGCTTCTGTCACGTGTCATCTTGCTGCCGAGGTTGATGTTCATGGCAAGGATGTGTGTGCCGTTGCTCTGCATCGACGCGAAGGCGTTCTCTTCATCGGCGACACCGTAACGGTAGTTCATGACCTTAATCTCTGGGAAAGTATTCATGTATTTTTCCGCCAGTTCCGCGCCGAGCTGTCCCGTGATGTCTTCCTGCGTGCCGACCGGCAGCTCGATGCTGATTTGCAGACGGCCCATGTCCGAACTCGGCATGTAACCCATCTTCATGCCTGGCACCGTGAATATCAATGTCACAACAAAGACCGCGACGGTGATGATGAGGATCGCCGGACGGTGTGTCACAGCCCAGTTGATGAGACGGCCGTAGCCGCGGCTCAATGCGTCGAGACCCTTATTAATAGGTGTGAAGACGATTTTGTGCCATGCGTGGCTTCTCGGGTTCTGCTTCAGCCATCTCGAACACATCATCGGAACCAATGTCAACGCCGCTGACGTGGAGACAATCATGATGATACTCACGATCCATCCGAGCTGGTTGAAGAACACGCCCATGGTGCCTGAAATCATCGTGAGAGGGAGGAACACCGCGAGCATGGTGAGCGTCGATGCGATGACGGAGATTGATACCTCCTGCGTCGCGTGGACGGCGGCCTCCTTCGGCTTCGCCCCTCGGTCGATGTGCGAGGTGATGTTTTCCAACACCACGATGGCATCGTCAACAACCATGCCTATTGCAATGGTGAGAGCACTCATGGAGATGATGTTCAAGGTGTTGCCGGTGGCGAAAAGATAAACCACCGATGCGACAAGCGAAATCGGGATGGAAAGTACGATGATGATTGTTGCCCTCCACCGGCCAAGGAAGATGAACACCACAAGCATGACGAGGAAGAACGTGATGAAAATCGTGTCTTTCAACGAGTTGATTGTGTTGATGATGTTGTCTGAACTGTCGGTGATGATGTTGATCTTGATGTCAGACGGCAGTGTCTTCTTGATCTTTTCGAGTTCTTTGAGCACGCCTTTTGAGACTTTCACCGAGTTGGCGTCGGTCTGTTTCTGGATGGTGATCATGGCGCCTTGAACGCCGTTTGAGTACACTTTCTGAAGTCGTTCCATCTCGCCGTCGTTCACTCTCGCGATGTCCCGGAGATATATCGTTGCGCCGTTGAAAGAGCCGACCACGACGTCGAGCATCTCGTTGGCCGACTTGAACTCTTTCTCGACGCGCACGGCGTAGGTGTTGGAGCCTATGTCGATGTTGCCGGCGGGGGTGTTCCTGTTTTCCGCAGCCAAGGCCGAGGAGATCTGTTCGATGGTGAGTCCGTATGCTTCGAGTTTGTTCGGGTCAACGAAGACCTGGATCTCACGTTTCGGGGCGCCGGAGATGGAGACGGTGCCGACACCCGACACACGCGCCAACGGCGTGGCGAGCTTGTCGTCGAGGATCTTGTCGAGGCCGCTCAGACTCTCGTTCGCGGTGGCTGAAAGAAGCATGATAGGCATGTCTTCCATGCTGAACTTGAAGATGGTCGGGTTGCCTGCCCCGTCAGGCAGGTATTGCCGCACCATGTCGAGCTTGTCGCGGACGTTGTTAGTGGCGGCTTCAATATCAATGCCATAGTTGAATTCCAGTGTGATGACGGAGACGTTCTCTTTCGATGACGACGAGAGGTGCTTCAGGTCGCTGACTCCGTTGAGGGTGTTCTCCAACGTCTTGGTGATGTTGGTCTCGATGTCTTCCGCGCTCGCGCCGGAATACGATGTCATGACCATGATGGCGTTGGTGCCCATGTCAGGGAACAAGTTGATTGACAGCTTGCTCAGGGCGAAAAGACCGAGGATGGCTATCGTCACGAATACCAACGATACCGTCACAGGGTGATTTACCGATGATCTGTATATACTCATATCTTTTTTTCTCTTTTAACTTTTCTCTCTAATCTTTTAACTATTTGACGACATCGACTTTCACGCCGTTTCTGAGTCGTGTCTGTCCTGTCGTGACGACCGTCGCGCCGTCGTCAACGCCGCTGATGACCTCGTATCTGTCGCCCATTCTGCGGCCGAGGACAACCGTTCTGAATGAGACGGTGCCGTCGGCGTTGAGGATGTAAACGTACTGTTCGCCTGAACCGACCTGCTTCAAGACGGCTCTGTCAGGGATGACGGTGTGGAAGTTGTCACCGTAGTTGACGGTCACGCGGGCGAACATGCCGGGACGCAGCACCTCGTTGTTGTTCTCAAACTTGATTTCTACGGGGAAGGTGTGTGTCTTCGCGTCAATGGTCGGGTGGATGAGGTCAACGACGCCCTTGAAGACCTGCTCGCCGAAAGCCTCGGTGGTGATGTCAACTTCCATGCCTTTCTTTATCTGGGCAAACTTGCTTTCCGACACGTTGATGATGAGTTTGACGGGCGAGATGTCCTGTACCACAAACAAAGGCATCGCCATGGCGTACATGTCACCTTCATCGTAGTTTCTCGCTGTCACGATACCCGCGACAGGACTCTTCAAAACGGTGTTGTCCAAGAGGTTGATGTATGTCTTGCGTGTCACGTCGTATTTCAGGCTGATGGCCTCGAAGTCTGACTGCGATGTGGCCCCGATTTCATAAAGTTCCTTGATGCGGCCGTATTCCAAAGAGTCGTTGATCATCTGGAGACGTGCCTTGTCGAGGTTGATGGCATCCATCAGTGCCAGTGTCTGTCCGGCTCTGACGTGGTCGCCGACCTCGACGTAAATCTTGCTGATACGTGCCGCGCTCTGAGGTGCAATGTTGTTCACGATGTCGGCCTGAATCGTCGTCGGGTAAACGGAAAGTTGTGAGACGTATTCGGCGTTCACTTTTTCAACTGTGACTTTCGGGTTCTCGGCTGCTGCAACCTGTGTGTTGGTATCCGACTTCTGTCCGCAGGCTGTCATCATAACCACAGCCGCGCCAATCAATAATGTGTTAAATGCTTTCATCTTATTTTACTTTAATTTTTTTGCCTATTAAAAAACTCCACTCTTAACTCTCAAAACTTAACTCTAATAAACCCCTTGCAGTTCATCGAGTTTCGCTTCTGCCACTTTGAAATTATAAACAGCCTGGCTCATCGTGAGTTGTGACTGCACGAGTGCGAGCTGTGCGTCGTTCAGTTCGGTGAGCGTCGCCTTGCCGAGTTCGTACATCTTGGCTGCGATGTCGTAGCTCTTCTGTGCCATCTCAAGTGTCGATACTGCTGCGTAATAATTTTCGATGTATGTGGCGATCTGATTCATGTAGCCTTTGTGTGCTATCCTGAGTTGGCGTTCTGTGTCTTCCATGTTCATCCTGATGACATCTCTTGTGGCTTGGTTCTGCCGGATGTTGTAGTGTTTGCTGAGTCCGTCGAAAATCGGGACGCTGAGTGTGACGCCGACAACCGAATACGGGTTCCATTTCATGTCGAAGTCATCGCCCATGGCCATGTAACTATATGAGAATGAGGCTGCCAATGACGGAATGTATTGGCGTTTGGTCATTTTGATTGTGCTTTCTATTTGTCTTTCCTGAAGTCCGAACTGTATGAGCGTGGAGTTGTTTTCGAGGTTGACGGTGTCGTTGACGTTGAATCCCAGCATCTCTTGCTCGAATGCGTCCATGTCGCCGCTGACGCCGATTTTGGTGTTGAGGTCGAGGCCCATCACGGCCTTGAGCTGCCAGATGGCCAGGTCGATGGAAGCCAACGCGCTGTAAACGTTAGGCTCCGCGTTCTTGACGTTGACCTTGGCCCTGAGGTATTCGTATTCCGACACCTTGCCGGTGTTGTATTTCTTCTCGATCTGGGCGTAGTTTGTCGCCGCGTTGTCGTAAACTTGTTTGTACACCTCATATATATATTGCGCTATCAGGACGCCGTAGAACGACTGCTTGACCTGTGAGACCATCGACACTTTGGAGGAGCGTGCCTGCTCGACGGCCAGCTCCACGTTGAGCGCGGAGAGCTTCAGGCTTTCCCACAGCTGCGCGTTGATCAGCGGCAAAGAGGCGCTGACACCGGCGTTGACGTTGTTCCATTTTCCGACGGCAATCTCCATCGACTGCCCCTGGAAGTCCATCGCCATGACCTGTTTCTTCAAGGTGCGCTGGTAACTTCCGCTCGCACTGATATTCGGGTAAAGTGCTGCGTATGAGCCTTTTTTGGCGTAACCGGCTTTCGTGATGTTGATGTCCGCAATCTTGATTGTCGTGCTCTCATCCAACGCAATCTGGATCGCTTCATCGAGGCTGATGATGACGGAGTCCTGCGCCTGCTGGGCATTTGCTGCAAGTCCCGCCATCAGCAGGGCTGAACATAATGCCGTCATTAGAAATCTTCTTCTTTTGTACATTTCGCTTTATTTTTATTTGTTTGTTTTCCGACTTTTTTAAGCGTGCAAAAGTAACAAAAATTAGGTTATAATTGCATGATATAATTAACAATTCAACAACAAATTTTGTTGTATCAATAAATCAATTTCTTATATCAATGAAATGACATTTTAATTTTGTTTCTCACATCAAAAAAAATGTTTATTTTTGCCGCGCATTAAAAATTAAATAATCTGCGACAATGAGAGCTAAAGTTATGGGCATGAAAGCCAAGATCTATGGTGTCTTCATTCTTTTTGAAGCATTTTTCATGCTTGTCGCTTCCTTCGTCGCCTTGCATTATAATGTGAATAATGATGAGAAAGACGTGGTGTCATTGTTTTTCTCGACGATCATCACTGCCATTTTCGGGTTCATGCTCTTGTCGGCGGGACGTGAGAAGTCGGGTAGGGGACGCGCTTCCGAGGCTGTCGGCACGCTGACGATGAAAGACTCGTTTGTCATTGTCACGGTGACATGGGTGCTGTTCGCGCTGTTCGGGATGTTGCCGTTCCTGTTTACAAAGACCATTGACAATGTGACTGATGCGTTTTTTGAGTCGATGTCTGGCTTCACTACGACAGGCTCCACCATATTGGATAACATTGACGAGCTGCCTCATGGGATCTTGTTTTGGCGCAGCATAATACAATGGCTCGGCGGCTTGGGCATCATCGTTCTCTTCCTTGCCATCATCCCTGCAATCAACAAGAACTCCAACCGCACGATGCTGTTCTCGGCGGAGGCCTCAGGCCTCGGTGTCCAGAAGCTTCATCCGAAGATGTCGGTGACGGCCCGCCGCCTCTGGATTATCTACATCGGCTTCACCGTCATCTGCGCCTTGGCTTACTGGGCCGGCCCGATGTCGCTCTACGACTCTGTATGTCACGCTTTTACGACCGTGGCGAGCGGCGGCTTCAGCACGCATCAGGCGAGTATCGGTTACTATAACTCGTCATACCTTGAATATATATGTTCACTCTTCATGCTGATGTCGGGCGTCAATTTCTCGCTTTATTATTTCCTGATACGCGGCGATTTCAAACTGTTTGCCAAGAATGAGGAGCTTCGATGGTTCCTTCGGATGGTGGTTGTCTTCGTCATCGTCATCGCCGGACTCTTCTACATAGCACCGATGGTCGATACCGTCAATACTGATGTTTCAGCCTACCCGCAGTCAGACTTTGAGTCGAGATTCCGCACGGCGTTGTTCCACGTCTCTTCGATAATTACTTCAACGGGCTACCAAGGCTCGTGCTTCGACTACACGCTGTGGGGCGGCTTGTTCTTGGTTCCCACCTTGATGATGATGGTGAGCGGCTCATGCGCTGGATCGACATCAGGAGGAATAAAAGTCATCCGCGAGATGATCTGTTTCAAGTCTATCAATAACACAATCAAGCAGATGCTGCACCCGAGCGCCGTGTTTTCGGTGAGGGTGTCAAAAGAGGTGGTGTCGAACGACATGCTTCTCCGCACGCTTAATTTCCTGTTCTATTACGTCATCCTATGCGTGGTGAGCATCGTCATCCTCGATGTCAGCGGCTGCTCTTTCGAGGAAAGTGTTTTCAACACCATCACCTCGTTGAGCAACATGGGGCCTGGCGTGGGCAGCACCGGGCCGGCGGCGTCGTTCTCCGGGCTGACGGTGCTTGCGAAATGGGAGATGTCATTCCTCATGCTAATCGGACGTCTCGAGATCTTTACGGTGCTCCTGCTGTTCTCACCGGCTTTTTGGAACAAGAAATAAAGCTCGTTTTATTGAGGAATATTTCACTTTTGTTGAAAAAATAAATCGGTTTTACCTTATTGGTATATCTTTGCACGCAAATGGGAAAGTTGGGCAATATATTATCGAAGGCTTTTGAAAGCCACCGCTTCGTGATAAGCTGGACGGCGGTGCTGCTTTTCTTCTATATCTCATTCATGCACAATGGATATGGATTTGCGCTTTTCCATTCTGTAATTGTCACATTATCAATGATAGTGGTCAGCCTCATTGAAGGTAGGCTGCTCGTGAGGTTCGTCCTGAAAAAAGGCAAGAGGTTTTTGTTTTTTGTGTTGAATGTCGTCATGGTCATCGGGCTTGCCGCCCTGTTCATGAAGATGCAGATGAAGATGTCGGACATCATCCAATATCTTATGCCAGGGATACCAAAGCCGGATGTTGACATCGACTGGACAGTGCCGTTCATAATAAGGATATTGATTTACACGTGCGTGGCGTCAATCACGGCGATCACCTACCTCGAACGCAGCGAGCAGTCAATGCTCCGTGAGTCGAATGAGCTGAAAATCGAGAACCTCGACATGGAGCTTCGCTACCTGAAGTCGCAGATAAACCCTCATTTCCTTTTCAACGCGCTGAATAACATCTATTCTCTCGTTTACACGAAAGACGAGAAGGCTCCCGAAAGCGTTCTTAAGCTTTCCGAGATGCTGCGTTATGTCATGGTTGACTGCCAGGCCGACACTATTTCGCTCGAAAAGGAGATGAAGTTCATCGACAACTACGTTGATTTCCAGCTGATGAAGCTTGAAGAGAAACGCAACGTCACGTTTGAGAAAGATGTCAAAAGCTGGAGTTTCGTGCTCCCGCCGATGATATTCCAGCCTATCGTTGAGAACGCCTTCAAATATTCAAGAATCGAGAATGACCCTGATGGCTTCATCGCCTTCTCGGTCAGACAGGATGAGAACGGACTTGAGTTTCTCGCACGCAACTCGGTGAAAATGTATTCGCTTCCCGTTTCTGTTTCCAATAAGAACAGCAGCGGTATTGGACTACAGAACGTAAAGAAAAGATTATCATTGCATTATAAATACAGATTTACATTTGAGACAAACGAAAAAGACAATATTTACACAGTCAGAATTACCATAAAATGAGGAAATATAACGTTTTAATCGCTGATGACGAGTTCTTGGCTCGCAAGCTCCTTCAGGAATATGTCCAGAAAATCGATTCGCTGAATCTTGTGGATTGTTGCTCCGACGGCATCAGGACTATGGAGGTTTTGAAAAATGAGGAGATTGACATTTTGCTTCTTGACATTCAAATGCCGGAGCTGACTGGACTTGAGTTGCTGAAAACCATTGAAAATCAGCCTGCTGTGATTCTGACAACGGCTTATTCGGAATATGCGGTCGATGCCTTCTCGCTCGGTGTCGTCGATTATCTCCTGAAGCCTTTCGACTTCCCGCGGTTCCTTCAGGCGATAAATAAGGCGATTGACACGCGTCCGAAAGAAAATACCGTCACCGGTCATGCCGCTTCCAATGATTTTATCATGGTGAAAGCCGATTACAAACTGTATAAAGTCAATTTCAGCGATTTGATTTTCATCGAAGGTCAGCACGAATACGTCACTTTCCACACTAAGACCAAACGCATCACGGCGTTGTATTCGCTTAAGAATCTTGAAGATACGCTGCCTCGTGACATGTTCGCAAGGGTGCATAAGTCGTACATTGTCTCGTTAGATTATATTGAGGACATTGACAAGACGACAATCACCGTTGCCGGCAACAAGATACCTGTCGGGTCGAGCTACCGCGACGAGCTCATCGAAAAACTGAACGCTTAGTCTCTTTTTGCCTTCAGCTCGTTCATCGCGTTTTCGATGGAGTAGCTCGAAGGTTTTTGATAGACTCTCAGGTCAAATTCGGGGACGACCGCGAAGACGTGGTCGAAGATGTCACTCTGTATGCTTTCGTAAGGCAGCCAATTCTTGTTCTTGCTGAAACAGTAAATCTGAATCGGGATGCCTGTCTCTGTTGGGCTTTGCTGTCTGACCAATACCGTCATGTCTTTGTTGACATTTGGGTTGTTCATCAGATATTCAACGAGATAAGCTCTGAAAATGCCGATGTTGGTCTGGCGTCTGCCGTTCACGAGGCTTGACGTGTCGATGCCGTTCTCTTTGTTGTATCTGGTGATTTCGTTTTCGGTGTCGGTGATGTATTTCTCGACGAGTTGGTATTTCCTGAAGCGTTCGAGCATCTCTGGCGTGCAGAATTTCACGGTGTCGGCATCGATGATTATCGAGCGGGCTATGCGCCGTCCGCCAGAGTCCGACATCCCGCGCCAGTTGGTGAAGGGGTCGGTGACGAGCGAATATGTCGGAATGGTGGAGATTGTGTTGTCCCAGTTCTGCACTTTCACGGTGGTAAGCCCGATGTCGATGACAGTGCCGTCTGTGTCGCCTTTGACAATCCAGTCGCCGATGCGCACCATGTCGTTGATTGTCAGTTGGATGCCGCCGACAAAGCCGAGGATGGAGTCTTTGAACACTAACATTAGGATCGCTGAGAGCGTGCCGAGTCCGAGTAGTATGCTCTTGATGTCACGTTGCGTGAAGGCGGCGATGACAAGCAGGATGCACGCGATGATAAGTATGATTTTAATCACTTGGACGACGCCTTTTATGGGTCTGGTCTTGGAGACGTCTTTTGTGTTGTACATCCCATGAAATGAGTCAACGAGCGACATGAGTATGCCGATGTACGTGATGATTTCGAAGACTTTTGTCAGTATCAGAATAAAATTGTCAAAAGTGACGAATTCCGGCGCGGTGTCATCAATCCATGCTCTGATCATATAAATCGGAATGAGGAAAGCCATTCTCGTCCCGAAATGATAGTTGAGCAGATAGTCGTCGTATTTGTTGTCGCTTTTCCTGATGATGCTGCCTACAATCTTGGTAATCAAGTATTTGCCAAGGAAAAACAATGCGAATGACACGATGAAAAGTGTGATTACCGCGATGGCCTGCGCTGTATCGTAGGCGATGTCTTCCGGAATGTTTGAGTTTATTCCTATCTTTTTCAAAAGCTCAAGATACCTCTCTATCATTGTGATTTTTTTGTCTAAATGTAATTGGGCAGTAAAATGTTCAAACTCAGTTTGTTGACTTCAACGGTGATGTCTTTGTCCATCATGACAGCCTCCCCGTCAATGTTGACTACCTCGTCTTTCTTGCGTATCACTTTGATTTTGCTTGCTTTATGGATGCTGACGAAATGTGTCCTGTCGATTCTGCTTGTCATGAGACGTTCAGCCACAAATCCGACTTCAAGCAGGTTTGGCTTCTTGAAGATGCAGACATCGAGCAGTCCGTCGTTGAGTGATGCGTGGGGCGAGACTTTCGCGTTGAAACCGAACTGGTTGGAGTTGGCGAAGGCGATGAACATGGCCTTGCAGTCAATTTTCTCTTTGTCATCGAGTATGAGCGTGTAGTCGCTTTCCTTGAATCTCGGGTATTCTTCTGTGATGAATTTGACGTATGTTTTGAAGCCGCGGTTCGGGTCCTTGGCGAAATAGTCGGCGATGAGTGCGTCGAAGCCGACACCGGCGATGCTGATATACGGCACATCGTTGACCTTCGCAGTGTCGATTTTCGATTTTATACCCTTATTAATGATTTCTGTTATGATTTTCTCTGGTTTCAGCGGCAGATGAAGATGACGCGCAAGCCCGTTGCCGGAACCGTATGGCACAATGGCGAAGGTCTGCTCTGAACAGATCATCGTTGTGGCGACCTCGTTGATGGTGCCGTCACCGCCGACGGCCACAATGTCGTCAAAGCCGTCGGCTATGGCATTGGCAGTCAGCTCTTTGGCGTGACCGCCGTATTCCGTGAATGCAATTTTGTAATCGTATTTATTCTTGTCAATGAGGCCTTCGACGATAGCCGGAAATTTCGACTTGTCGTGATGACCCGATATTGGGTTTACAATAAAAAGGATTCTTTCTCTCATTTTATAAATAACTTGTTGCTAATCATTCTATTGTTATATTGTTGCAGCTGAAGATGGAACTTTGTCTCCAACTTGTTCCATTCATCGGCGTTTTCATTGCTGTACAGGTTGTTTTTCAATTCCTTGTCATTCCTCAGGTCAAAAACCCCGATGGTGAGATCACCGTCCGACTGAAGCATGTAGTTGCCGTCGGAATATTGATAGACCTCGTTGACGAAGCTCGAGAAACACGGTTCATGTAAGCTGTCGAACACGTTCCTGCCGAAGGAGAAGATTGGTTCGTCGTACCCAAGCGCCGCCATCAGGCTTGCACCGATGTCTGTCTGCTGAGCCATTATGTTGGTTTTCAACGCTTTGATTTTGCTCGGAGAATAGAACGCAAGCGGCACCTGATATTGACCGTAGCCGTTCCTGTATTTTTCAAAATAATGTTCTGGGTTGACATGGTCGCCGGTGATCACGAAGATGGTGCTGTCGTACCAGCTGTATTGTGATATTTCCCCGAAGAAGAGTCGCAGCGCGTCGTCGGCGTACCTCACAGTCTTCTCGAACTCCGACTTGTAGTTGCCTTCCGGCACCGTGTAGCCTCGCGGAATGGTGTAGGGGTGATGCGATGAAAGCGTGAAGATGCCGGCTGCGAAAGGTTTTGGCATCTCATTCAGCTTCTCCGACGTGAATTGCAGGAAAGGCATGTCGGATATGCCCCACGTCCCGTCGTAGTCGCTGTCGTCGTCGTATTCGTTCCTGCCGAAATAGTTGTCAAAGCCCGCTGAGGCGGCAGAGGCGTCGAAATTCATTGAACCGTTGTTGCCGCCGTGGAAAAACGCCGTGTTATAGCCATGCCGTTTCAGGTTTTTTCCGAAGCCTTCGAGATGATTGGCGGCGTATCTTGATGATGCATAGTCAGTTACCATCAACGACGGGACACCGGAAAGTATCGATGTCAGCGCATCGATGGAGCGGCGACCGTTGGCCATCCCGTCGAAAGTGAGGCTCTCACACAACAGTGAGTCGAGAAATGGGGTGACGCTCTCGTCGCGGCTCTCGTTGTAATATCTCACCATCTCCTGTCCGAAGCTCTCCAAGATGATTACTAAAATGTTGTAGTTTGCTGCTTTGTTGTCAATGAACCTATTGGTTTTCAATTCTTTATGAATGGGCGAGTATAACGACTCTATCTTGTCATCATCAAAATATGTCTTTTTTTCGAGGACATCGCCTGATGAGCCGCGCACAATGGTGAAAGGGGTGTTGAGCACAAGGACCATGTTCTGTGTGTTGGTGTAACGCGCCGCCGTGATAATCTCAGTGGGGCGCAGCTGGAAACCACCGCGCATCGCAATGACTGACCAGAAAATGACAAACAGAAACATAAAAGTGCGGGAGATATACCATGTCTTACTGCTGTAAATGACCTCTTTCTTTACCCTTGTCCTTTTCGCTAAAACGATGATTATTAACGCAATGATTATCATGAACAGCACAATGAACCAGAAGTCGTGAATGAAATGCATCATCAAACTGCCCTGGTTGTCGTCGGTCTCGTGGAAAAACTCGGTCAACTCCGACGTCATCCGTTTGTCGATGTACCTGTAATAAATCACGTCAACGAGGTTCAAGGCAACGGCAAACCAGTTGAGGACTACAAACAGGATGTCGATTGTCTTGCAGTAAACTTTGTTGTATCTGAATTTGAAAGGCAGACTGTAACCAATCAGAATCGGGATGTTGGCGACCACCAACGTCCATAAATCGAAGCGTATACCGACGAAAAAAAGCCTGAAACGGTCGGCGACAGTGACATCAGGAAAGTTCCCGATGTTGAAAACGTAAAGCATCCATCGACTGATCGCTAATAGCAATAGCATGATACTCAATCTTATAGCGTAAACTTTCCAAAGTGATATCTCTTTGTCTTTAATCATATTTCTCAGAATGAATAAGTTGCAAAAATAAGATTTTGTTTTGACATTTGCCATAATTATTGAAAAAATATTGCGTTTTGATTTTGAAAGATTTGTTACTTTTGCAAAAATTTGAAAACGAGCGAGATGAAATTTAAGTTATTGACAGTCATTTTGTTGCTGGCAAATGCGTGCCTTTGTCAGAATAAAGATTATTATCCGCTATATCCTTCGCCTGTGAAATTTCCGATTTCATTGTCGGCGACGTTCGGCGAATTGCGTACCAACGCCTTTCATGCCGGCGTTGACATCAAGACTGGCGGGATAGGGAAGGAGGTCTATGCCGTGGCTGACGGTTATGTGAGCCGCATCGGTGTCTCTCCGTTCGGCTACGGGAAAGTTGTCTATGTTACTCATTATGATGGATTTATGACGGTTTACGGACATCTGAACGGCTTCAATGATGCCATCTCTGATTACGTGAAAAACAAGCAATACAAAAGCAAGTCGTTCAAGCAGAATTTGTTTTTTGAGAAAGACGAGATTCCTGTCAAATGTGGTGACTTGCTTGGCTTCAGCGGCAATACCGGCAGCTCCGGCGGCCCTCATCTGCACTACGAAATCCGTGACGCTCTGTCACAGCATCCGATCGACCCTTTTCTGTTCGGCGTGAAAATCGACGACAAGACCTGCCCGACAATCAACGGACTTGCGGTCTATCCTGAGGAAATGTCGTCGGTTTGCGGAAAAGACACCGTCTCGTTTTTCTCATTGAAATGTGAAAACGGGAAATATTCGCCCAAATGCGGCGAGATTAAAGTAAACGGTACGGTGTCTTTCGGCGTCTCTTATTTCGACCAGACCGCCGGACTCTATCATAAATACGGAGTAAGAAGTATCGAACTTTATGCCGCTAACAGATTGATATTCAGTTTGAATGTTAATGAATATTCATACGATGAGACTCGTTATGTGAACAGTTTGATTGATTACGCGAAGTTTGTCAAGGACAAAAAACGTTACGTCAGGACGCAGATTGATGAATATAACATTCTGAGCGTTTATGGTGAGAAGACAGGCTATGTCACTGTAAATGAAGGCGATGTGCTGCAAATGCGGTTCGTGCTGACCGACAACAGCGGCAACTCCTCAACGTTGGAGTTCACTCTTGTCGGCGAAAAACCATTGACGGACTATCACGAAAATGCTTACAGCAGAAGTTTTTACCGTGTTGACGGGAAGTCGATGACGACAATTGGGCTTGACGGATTCACCGCCGAAATCCCCGAAAGGGCGTTCTATAAATTTGAATACATCTATGCGCAACAGCAATACGACGTGCCGGGCGATTATGCGTCGGAATGTGTGTATGTACTTGGTTCTGAATGTATTCCTGTGCAGAAACCGATAAAGATTTCGATTGCGCCGTCGGAGAAATTCAAGGATTCAAGTCAACTTCACATCGTTACCATTGACAATGCAGGTGAACGCTCTTCACAAGGCGGCAAGTTGGTTGGCGGCAATGTTGAAGCCAAAGTGCGGTGTCTCGGGCTGTTTGCTCTTGCCGTCGATACTGTCGCGCCTGAGGTGAAACCGTTGAATTTTGCTTCCGATGCTTCTGTCTCTAAATGTAAGTCGTTGAGATTTAAGATAAAAGACCTTGAAACAGGTATCAATAAATATGATATTTATGTCAACGACGAGTGGGTCATCGGTGAATATGACGCGAAGGATGACCTGCTTTTCTATGAGATGGATTCTCATTTCCGCAAAGGAAAGAATAAAGTCGAAGTTGTTGTTACTGATGGAGTTGACAACGAAACGCGTGTTTTGTACAATCTGAATTACTGACGTTCTTGCGGGACGTAGATGTACTGGTACGCTCCAGCGTCGGGTGTGTCGCCTCTGTCAACGCCTTCGAGGTCGAATTGGAGGTTTCCCGATGTGTAGAACGGATCGCCCAAGCCGATTGCCGGTGACAGCGTGTCAAGATGGTAATCGAATGAATGATAGCTTGTTAGCTTCGGGTCTTCGTTGAACTTGCAACTCTTGAAGATGTCTTCGTGCCTGCGTTTGGTGCGCAGCAGGCAGTTGTTGAAGACGTATGTCGTGTCGAGGTCTGACGCCGAATAGAACTCGGTGAGGAACTCGTTTTCGAGGCTGCCGTACATGATGCTGTTGTCCATCTCGAATTCAAACGGATAGGCGTAGGCGTTGCCGTCGTTAGGGTCATTGTAAATGTTTGAGAAATAGAGTGTCGGTGTGTTTCTCGCGGAGTTGTTCCAGAAGTTGGCGACAGTCCCGTGTCTGAAGAGGTAGCTGCCTCCGCCGGTTAGATAGACGCCGACATTGCCGCAGTTGGCGACCACGAAGTTCGACGCACCGAGGCTGTAGCAGTTGGCGTAGATGCCCATGCCTGTGTGGTTCTCGATGATGGTGTTCTCGATGAAAGCAGGGGCGAGGTTGTCTTTCAGAAAACGTTCGAACTGTACGCC
Organism: uncultured Bacteroidales bacterium; assembly: GCA_937896895.1. GTDB lineage: Bacteria > Bacteroidota > Bacteroidia > Bacteroidales > F082 > Limimorpha. The sequence goes on from CALBNV010000047.1 coordinate 75,829, forward strand.
GATGAACCCGTTCCTGATTATTGCGTGGCTGATGCTATGTCCGTGATTCTCACGTGCTTCCATGAGCCATATTCTGTCCCATTGCCCAGGCTCGTCACGGTAGAACGCCTCAAGTCGGTCGCCTTGGAAGACGACGGGGTTCTCACGGGTGCCGTTGACGATGAGCTGCCCTTCGCTCCACGACCACAGGCCGCTCCCGTTGTGGAAATGCACGTGCGTGCCAGGCTCGACGACGAGCGTGCCGTATGAGTTGATAAGTGCCACGCCATAAACGACATACGTGGTGTCGGCGGTCCAGTGGACTTCAGCGAGACTGTCGGCAATAACCTTGTACTTGTAGTAGTCGTTGAAGCGTTTGTTGCCGATGATGTACTTCGCGTTCTGCCCGAAAGCGGTGAGGTGAACGACGCTCTCGTTGCCGTTTGTGTTGAATATGAGACGGTCTTCGACGAAAAACGGGTTGTTCCCGTCAGTCGGGTCGATGGTAACTTTTATGAAGACGTACAGGCTGTCGTCGGCGTAAACTTCCATGTCGGAAAATGCCGTTCCAGACCGTCCGTCCACGTTGATGCTGTATGGGGAACTGCTGCCTTGCCCGAGCCGTATCGAATTGATTTTCAGGTTCTCGTCTGTCTTGTTGTAAATCATCAAAATCCGTGTCGAGGAACCGATGCTGGTGAATACCGTGTCAAAAGTGATGGTGTCGCTCGACAACGTGATGTTCAGCGCACTGCTCGTGGAGAATTTGAACTCCTTTTTGCACGACACCATCGTCGCGATGATCGCCAATGATATGATTGCAAGATACTTACGCATTTATTTCTGTCTTGTGAAATCTTCAAATTTCATGTTGAGATATGAGTCTGATCCGAAATATCTCAATATCGGAAGGAATCTGCTGTCGTCCATGTATCCTGGCGCGACGGTCAGGAGCTGGTTCTTCTCGTTCATGAAGACATACGACGGATACGACATCTTGCCTTGCAGCAGCGCCGCCGCAAGTTGGTGAGTGCCTTTCCTGCCGTTCGTGCCGCCTTGATTTACAAAGGTGTAACCGGCGAAGACGATGGTGTCGCTCTGTTCGGCATCAAACTTCACCGCATAAAAATTCTCGTTCATGTATTCGATGACTTCCTTGTTCATGAATGTGGTCTGGTCCATTCTCTTGCACCATCCGCACCATTCCGTAAAGACGTCAATGAAGATTTTCTTTGGGGCTGTCTCGTTGAGTTTCACCGCCTCGCTGAAGCTCATCCATTTGATTGTCAGCGCTTTCTCGCATTGCGCTTTGTCGGCATTGCCGCATGGCGTCGCGCACGACTTCGTGCATTGAGCCTCTCCGATAAACGACATCGCCATTAAAATCGTCAAAATTAAAAATGTCTTTTTCATTCTATTTGATTATCTGTATCTTAAATCTATTCACTCTCAAAACTCCACTCTCAACTCCTCACTCTCAAAACTCAAATCTCATTCATCTCTCTTCTCGAGTCCTTTTCTTTCAGCGAATCACGTTTGTCGAAGAAATGCTTACCTTTCGCCAAGGCGATTTCGAGCTTTGCCAGACCGTTCTCATTGATGAACATCTCGACAGGGATGATGGTGAAGCCTTTTTCGCTGCTTTTGGCTTTGAGCTTGCGTAACTCCTTCATATTCAGGAGGAGCTTGCGGTCGCGCTTCGGGACGTGGTTGTAATACGTGCCGAATTTGTATTCCGCGATGTGCATCCCGATGACGTAAAGCTCGCTGCCGATGAAGGTGCAATACGAATCAACGATGCTCGCCTTGCCTTCACGGATGCTTTTTATCTCAGTGCCCGTCAAGACAATTCCGGCCGTGTATCTGTCGATGATGAAATACTCGAACGACGCCCGCTTGTTTTTTATGCTTACTCTAACCTGTTTTACCTTGCTCATACGAAATATTTAACCGTAATGCGGTTGTCGCTTCGCATCCTATAACCCTAAAAACTAATAACTAATAACTAAAAACTAAAAACTACTTTATATCTCCGAGGATGAGCGGCATTCCGTCCTTGCTGTTGCCTACGATGACGATCTTCGTGTTTGGCGACTCGGCGAGTTTCAATGTCGCGTCGATGCCTTTCTCACGGAGGATCTTGTCGTTGATACTTGCGCTCACGATGTTGTTTGCACGCGCCTTGCCTTCAGCCTCAACGCGCTGACGTTCAGCCTCTTGTGCGGCTTTGTCGAGCTTGAACTCATATTCGAGGGCTTCCTGTTCCTGCTTCAGCTTGCTTTCAATGGCCGACTTGATGGTCGGCGGGAGCGTGACGGAACGGATGAGGACCTGGTCGAGTTCGATGTGTTTGGTGTCTAAAAGTTTCTTTGTCTCTTCGAATATCTCTTCCTGGATTGCGTCGCGTTTTGTCGAATAGATCTGTTCAGGCGTGTAGCGGCCCACGACGCTTCTTGCTGCCGAGCGCATGGCCGGGATGACGGCTCTCGTCAGATATTGCGTGCCTATCGAGGCGTGAAGCTCGCCAAGCTCGTCCCATTTCGGCCTGTACCATGTGGAAAACTCTATCTTGATCTCCAAGCCGTTGGACGACAACGCGCTCATCTCTTCGTCGGCGACCTGCTGACGCGTCTCGTATTTCTCCATCGTGTTCCACGGCGCGATGAAATGGAAGCCTTCCTCGTATGTCTTCGATGTGTCGATGCCGCCGCCGAACAGACGGTAAAGCACGCCGCCGTTACCCGCCGGGATGGTCACCGTGATTCTGCTCCAGAAAATAATGAGTAGCAACACCGCCACTATAACTACGACAATAGGTGCTAATTTTTTGTTATTCATGTTGTTTTTGTTTTGATAATTAGACTGTTGTGTGTATTCCATGGTAAACTGAATTTTGAAAATAAACGTTGCAAAGATAATGAAAATTGTTGAGATTAGTTGTCATTTTTTTCAAAATAAATTTCACAACATAGTGTAAAAATATTACATATAAGTCGTAATTGTAAAATAATTGTTAAAATTATAACTTGTAATTGATAAAAATGTTACATCCAAACATCTTGGCTGATTGTATCTGATGAAACAAGGGGACGTGAGTTCGGACGACTTAAAAGCATTAACGATAACTACCCTAAATACGTCATCTCAATGTCGCCGCTCGTGAAAAGAAGCGACGACAATGGGATAACGCACATCGGTTTGAGAGAATTTCTCACAAACGGTCTCTAATTATGTCGTTTGAACGCAACAGGAATCATGTAAATGACTCTCACCGGTTTGCCATCTTTTTTCCCTGGCTTCCATTTCGGCATCAAATTGATGACGCGCAACGCCTCAGCATCGCATTCTTCATCAAAACCTCTCATCAGTTCGACGTCTGTTATGCTGCCGTCAACATCGATGACGAACTGGATGTAGCATTTGCCTTCGATGCCTTTCTCCATCGCCGACTGCGGATACTTGATGTTTTCCGAGATGAAAGTCAACATCTTGGCTGTTCCGCCCGGAAACTCAGGTATCTGTTCGACGACCCTATAAATTGAGTCGTTTTTCGGAATGAGGGAAACATTGTAACTGTCGCTGCTTTTTCTCTCAATATACCAAAAATCATCTGGCCAAAATGAAAAATCCATAACAGTGTCCTTGTTTATGCAGCTGAAATCAAAGCTGCTTTGTTCACCAGATATGTCAACTATGTTGACTTTACTGGGGTCTGCGAATGTGATGTCAGGCTTTGAGCCTTCAAATGAATAAGTTCTTGTTTGTGCGTTCAATACGTTGTTGTTTGGAATGCAGTTTGCGAGCAGAAGCGTCGCAAACACCGGGGCTGTGAGCAAGGCTCTGAATATCAGGCCTTTGGTCTTCTTCTTTTGTGCAATCATTTTAATTCTTTTTTTAGTTAGTGAAAAACTGAAGTTATTGCCTATACTTGTTGAAGCGCCCGGCCGTGCGCCTGTTCCTGAAGCCGTGCACTGCTGCAGGATCAACATCATATAGTCGGTCTTGTCCGCGCCGTTGTCGATGACATCACGGTCGGCGGTGTATTCGTGAATATTTTGTAAGTCTTTCTTAATCAGACGCATGAAAGGATTGAACCACTGGAAGGCGGTCGCCGTCTCAATGAAAATAATGTCGAGCGAATGACGGTTTCTGACATGACTCATTTCGTGCTTCAGAATCTTCGGGTCGGTGTCGCCCTTCGGAATGAAAATGTTGTTCATGAAAGAGTAGGGGATATGCTCTTCTCCCGTCCTCACGACATTGATTCCGTTGATGGTTTCGGAAATGTTGTTTTTTGCTATCTTGCGGATTTTCAATATGTTAAATGTCAATTTTGATAAAAACAAGATGACACCAATAACATATAAGGTTGAAACGAGATTAATCCAGTTGAGGCCGTGCGTCGATGTGTTTTGGGCTTTTACAACGACTTCCTGAAGTATGAAATAACTCGGAATGGTATGTGTAAACGCCACGTTTTCAGGCAGTTGTGCCGGTATCGTAAAATGTATGAACGGCAGCGCGAACGCAAACGCTGTCATCGAGAGCAACAAAAACCTGTTGAACTGAAATCTGTTGCAATTCCTGAAAAGCAAACGATATGTCATCCATAGAACCACTGTCGCTATAAATGTCGTTATAATGTTAATAATCATAATGTTCTTTTTTATTGATAGTGTTTTAATCTTTTATCTTTACTCTTTACTCTTTACTCTCTACTCTCTACTCTCTACTCTCTACTCTCTTAACGCTCCTCCTCAATCGCCTCCTCAATCATCTTCTTCAGTTCCTGCAACTGCTCGACGCTGAGGTTTTCTTTCTTGGTGAATGCCGAAACCAGTTCGGTGTATGAGCCGTTGAAATAATTGGAAACCAATCCTTTAAGTGAGTTTTGTGAATATTCTTCCTTGCTTACTATCGGGTAGTAACGGTTCGCCTTGCAGAACGTCTCGTGCCCGACAAAGCCTTTCTTTTCAAGTATTCTCACCATCGTCAAGACGGTGTTGTACGCCGGTTTCGGCTCTGGAAACGCCGTCATTATCTCGTTCGCGAATCCCTGCCCGATCTTCCAGATGACCTGCATCACCTGCTCTTCTGATTTGGTTAGTTCTTTCATTTTACACATCTTATTTATATCTTACAATTTTATTAACACAAGTTGCACGAGTTTTTTGTTTAATTAACGCTGCAAAGATACAATTTATTTTAAATGATGTAACTAAAAATTTAGTTTTGATGAAAATATTTTTTTAACATTGATTTTCAACTGTTAAATTGCTTATTTTTGCACATTCTATAAAAAATTAAAAATGAAGAAAATAATTATGTGTTTAGGAATTGCAGGGCTGCTAACTGCTTGTAATCCAAAGGATAACAAGTCGGCCCGGAATGAATCGGAAGATTTCAAGTATTTGGTTGACGAGTTCGCCGACCTGAAAGTGATGCGTTATCAGATCCCTGAATGGGATCAGCTGACGCTGCAACAGAAAGAGTACATTTATTATTTAGGTGAAGCTGCGAAGTGCGGCCGCGACATCCTCGCCGACCAGAACTTCAAGTACAACCTCACCGTCCGCAAAACGGTTGAGGCCATCCTCAACTCTTACCAGGGTGACAAACAAAGTGCTGACTATCAGAATTTTGTGGTTTATGCAAAACGTATTTTCTTCAGCAACGGCATTCATCATCATTATGCTGAAGACAAGTTCTTCCCGGAGATCTCGCAGGAATATTTTGCGGAGCTTGTGAAAAATTCTGACATCAACTTGCTCCCTCTCGCTGAAGGCGAAACCGTTGATGCATTCCTGACGTTCATCACGCCTGTCATCTTCGACAAAGACCTTTATGCGATGCGCCGCAGCGGTGAGGCCGACATCATCAAGAACTCATGCGTGAATTTCTACGATGGAGACATCTCTAAAGAAGAAGTTGAACAATTCTATGACAATCAGCGTGTTCCGAACGACGCGCAGCCTATTTCGTACGGTTTGAATTCAAAGCTCGTGAAAGAAAACGGGAAGATTCGCGAGGACGTTTACAAAGTCGGCGGGCTTTACGGCAAGGCACTCGAACAGATTGTCTATTGGCTGCAAAAGGCCAACGTTGTCGCGGAAAACGACATCCAGCGCAACTACACGCAACTCCTTATTAATTATTATACGACCGGCGACCTGAAAACCTGGGACGATTACAACGTCGCATGGGTTCAGGATTCGATTTCGACCATCGATTTCGTGAACGGTTTCATCGAGGACTACGGCGACCCGATGGGCATGAAAGCCACGTGGGAGGCTGTCGTTGACTTCAAGGACATGGAAGCCACAAAACGCGCCGAACTCATCAGCGGAAACGCCCAGTGGTTCGAAGACAACTCACCTGTTGACCCGCGTTTCAAGAAGAAAGAGTGCAAGGGCGTGAGCGCGAAAGGCATCATCGTCACCACTCTCGCGGGCGACTGCTTCCCTGCACCTCCGATTGGAATCAACCTGCCTAACGCCGACTGGATTCGTAAGGATTACGGCTCTAAGTCTGTGACAATCACCAACTTGATGGATGCATACGATAAGGCCGCCAACGAGTCACCGAAGAGTGCGTTGGCGGAGTTCGCTTATTCACAGGAAGAGATTGACCTCTGCAAGAAATACGGTGGCATCGCTGACGTGGTTCACACCGACCTTCACGAATGCCTCGGTCACGGCTCCGGACAGCTGCTCCCGACGACACAGCCTAACTCATTGAAAGAGTACAACTCGGCTCTCGAAGAAGCCCGCGCCGACTTGTTCGGTCTTTACTATTGCGCCGACCCGAAGATGGTTGAACTCGGCGTCCTTCCTGACGCTGAATGCTACAAAGCTGAATATGCAGGATTCATCCGCAACGGCCTCATCGGTCAGCTCGCAAGAATCGAACTCGGCAAGAATATCACCGAATCGCACATGCAGGACCGCGCTCTCATCAGCCAGTGGTGCTACCAGAAAGGCTTGAATGACAACGTGATAGAAAAGAAAATCCGTGACGGAAAGACTTATTTCGTCATCAACGACTACGAGAAACTCCGCGGCTTGTTCGGCGAACTCCTCGCTGAAATACAGCGCGTGAAATCAGAAGGCGACTACGAAGCCGGAAAGAATCTCATTGAGACTTACGCAGTTAAGATCGACCCGAAACTCCATAAGGAAGTCAGGGAGCGTTACAATGCTCTCGGCCTCAAACCTTACGGCGGTTTCATCAATCCTGAAATCGTTCCTGTCGAGAAAAACGGTAAAGTCGTTGACTATCAAGTGACTTATCCTTCAGACTTTATGCAGCAGCATCTCGATTACGGCAAAAAATACAGTTTCGTTGAAGAACATCACGCCGATGCCCCGACACATCTTGTCGTTGACATGCTTTATGATTTCATCGACGGTTCATTGGCCTGCGGCAACGCTGAAAACGCTGTGCATCAGGTGATTGACTACATCAACGCTCATCCCGACCAGCGCGTCATTTACATCGCCGACTCACATCCTGAAAATCACAGTTCGTTCAAGGAGAACGGCGGCATCTGGCCTGTTCATTGCGTGGAAGGGACGCGTGGCGGCTCAATCCACGAGGCGTTCTACACAGACGTCATCAACCCGGCAAACCGTCCGGATCCTAAGACGAATATCTTCCGCAAAGGCTTCAAGGCTGAAGAAGAACAATATTCAGGCTTCGAGTCGGTCGGCCCTGACGGGAGACCACTCAAGGAAGTCGTCGGCAAGAATTTGATTGTCAGCGGCATTGCGACTGAATATTGCGTCAAGAATACTATTGAGGAATTTTTGAACGGTGGCCGCAATGTTGAAGTTTACGTGCCGGGTCTCGGCTACGTTGACAAGAAAGGCCACGACGCAACGATAAAGGAACTTGAAAAAATTGTGACGGTTGTCAGGTAATGAATAAAAGACCAAATAACAATCTTGGGATTTTATGGCTCATCGCGATGGTCATGTACACACCGATTGTCGCGATGTGCCTTAATTTTGATGTTTTTAACGCAAGGATAATACCTATTCTTTTAACATGGGTCATTCTTCTTTTGCTTCCTTATGTATTGATAAAGAAGAAGTTTCTCTACAAAATAGCGGTGTCTTTGCTTTTCGCCGATGGTTTCGTGAACTTGTTTCACTGGATTATTTTAAAGTGTCCACTCAATGCATCGTCTATTTTCGTTTTCATGAATACGAATTTCAGCGAAGCGTCGGAGTTTATGGCAATAAAAATGAGTCCGTTGCTTTTGCTACTGATCCCTTTGGTTTATCTATTTGTAATGGCAATTAGAAATGTTCCGGGATTTTCATTGAAGTCAAAGGCGGAAAAAATAATATGGCCGGTGGCGTGGACATATATGATTGTTTTTCTTGCAGATAACATCATCAACGACTGTTTTGTGAGGCTGGCGGTACCGGATGTGGAACGCGCCTTCGTGTCTTTTTTTGAAGAATCGAAAGCATATAAAAAATTAAAAAAAAGAGATTTGTATGATCTTGATGCCAAGCTGACGACGAAAGATTCAACACTGTTTGTTGTGCTTGTCGGCGAGTCATGTAATCGCAATCACATGTCATTGTATGGTTACGAAAGGGAGACAACGCCGCTTCTGCAGTCGAGGAATGATATTTTAGTGTTTGATAATGTGATAAGTGCATATTCTAACACATTGAAGGCGATATTGAATATTTTGTCAGAAAATAACACCGATTCCGTCCGACCGATTGACAGTTGCGTCAATGTGTTTGATGTCTTTCATTCGACGTCATACAAAACATATTGGCTGTCAAATCAATCGCCTATCGGAATTTGGGATAATGGCGTTTATAATTTGGCGCAAAAAGCTGACAGTAAGGTGTTTAATATGACATCAAGTTCCTCAATGGAGACATTGCACACGCGGTCTTATGACGAAAATCTTATCCCGTATTTGAAAATAGCCATGTCTGAAAATAAGAAAAACAAACTCGTTTTCTTGCATCTGATGGGAAGTCATACGAAATACAGCAAACGTTATCCGCCTGAATTTGAGAAATTCACGGGTCATGCAAATGAAGTCGAAGAAACTGTAAATAGTTATGATAATTCAATTTATTATACTGATTTTCTGATTGATAGCATATTCAACTTAATGCGCGATTACAGCATGTCACATCCGCAAATCAGGACTTCATGTTTGTTTTTCTCTGACCACGGCAAAAACGTGTATGATGATGGTGACTATGCAGGGCATGATTTCTCCGATTCGATTCCGGATGCAAACATCGAGATACCATTCGTTTTCTGGTTTTCTGATTCGCAAAGGACATATCTGGCGGAATATTCTGATGTTTTTTGTAAGGACGCTCACACTCCGTATATGACAGATGATTTGTTCCATACTATAATTGATATGTGTTGTATATCAGTTGATTGCCTCGATGAGACCAGGAGTTTCATCAATGTGAATTATAATGGCTCGCGCAGGCGTCTGCTTGATGATGGCAATTATTATGAGTGATTGGCTATGAATTTTAGAAATGTCTGGAAAATTTATTTTTCTGCTACAGGGACAACAAAAAAGGTGGTCGAATGCATCGGCGATGAGCTCGTCAATAAGTTCAGTGTCAATGCTTTGACTTACGATTTCACCTTGCCTGATGCGAGGCAGTCGTTTCCGGCAATTAATGCCGGCGATTTGGTTGTCTTCGGCGTCCCGACGTATGCCGGTCGCGTGCCGAATCTGCTGCTGAAATATCTCGACACGATAGCCGGCGGCGGCGCATTGGCCGTCCCCGTTGTCACCTTCGGCAACCGCGCCTTCGACAACTCGCTGATTGAACTGCGCGACATCCTTGAAAGTCATGGATTCAGAACTGTTGCTGCTGCGGCTTTCTCATGCGAGCATTCGTTTTCATATACTCTTGCCGCCGGTCGTCCCGACGGAAACGACATCGCTTTGGCGAAAGATTTCGCTGAACGCATATATAATAAGGTGTCGGAAACAGATTTGAATCTGTGTCGGCACGAACCGATTTTTGTTGACGGTGACGGAAACGCCGGTTATTATCAGCCCAAGACAGACGGAGGGCAGCCGATAGATATCAGGAAGGTGAAGCCGAAGACCAGTGATGACTGCGTGAAATGCGGCATCTGCGCCACGAGTTGCCCGATGGGTTCAATATCTTTTGACGATTTCTCAACCATAAACGGCATCTGTATAAAATGCGGTGCGTGTGTGAAGAAATGCCCGTCTCGCGCTAAATATTTCGATGACGCGGGCTATTTGTATCACAAGGCTCAGGTTGAGCGGAATTTCGCGAGGCCGGCGGAAAACAAAATCTTCATCTGAACATAAAAAAGAGGGACTTTAAAGCCCCTCTTTCTTCTTTTGACTTTTCTCACTTATCTCAAAACAATCTTCCTGCTCATCACCTTGCTGCCGTCGGTGAGTCTGATGATGTAGGCTCCTGTCGTGAGGTTGTGCGCGATTCTGTTGTCGCCCGTCGTGATGGTCTCTGTCATGACCGGCTGGCCGAGGATGTTGAACATCGTCATCGACATCACGTTGTCGCTGTCATTCTTGATGATGATGTCGTTGCCATTTTGGAAGATGTTGACGTTTTCTTCGATGTTCTCCGTCACGTCTGAGCCTGGTGTGACTTCACCTTCGAGTGTGATCTGACATGATGCGCCGCCGCCGTCAATGGTGATGTCGCCATCGTATGTGCCGATTTCGAGGCTGCATTTCATTCTGACATAAACCGTAACCGGCTGTCCAACGAGTTGACCGTCAGCGTATTCCAATGAAATCTCATTTGACCATGTCTCTTCGTCGAGAGTGAGTTTGAAGTATTCAGACGATGTTACTGTCACGACTCCGTCGCCTTCGAGGTTGCCGGCTGTCAGTGTGAACGACTGTGTCGCAGATGGTCCGAGGTCATAAACATAATCGAAGCCTGTCATGCTATATGACGATGGGATGATGTACGGGTCGGTGCCTGGTGTCGCATAAAGCATGATGTCGTCGATCTCCCATGCTGCCGCGGCTTCAGGCGTGCTTGTGTATTTGAACGCGATGTTGCAGATTGAGCCGCTGAAACCGTTGAGTGAGATCTCACCTGACTCGGCCCATTCGTAGTTGCCTTCCGACATATTGAACTCGAGTGGCTGCCATGTCGCCGCCGTGACATCCTGCCCGTCGTAGTCGTTGGAGAACAGCAGTTCGAGTGCCGGACCTTCAAACTTGGTGGCGTTCATGAAGCTGAGTGTCACGATGTTGCCGGCATGCTGCGTGAGGTTGAAGGCAGGGGAGACGCACCACTGCTCGTTGTCAACGTCGTCACCATAGCCGTTGGCCTTGGCGTATTTGTTGCCGTCGTACGTGTCGATGGTCCATGGGTTGTTGCCTTGCACTGTCACGAACTGCCAGCCGTTCATCTCGCCTTCCCAGTCTTGTGTGAGGATGACGTTGACATCGTTCATGATAGTGTACTCGGCTGTCGCGATGTTGCTGTCAACATAACCTTCTTTCACGCCGATGGCCTTGATGGTCATGTCTTCCGACACATGTATTGCTTCAGAGTATATTGGTGAGGCGTTTGTCGGGGTGCTGCCATCTGTCGTGTAATGTATCGCTGCGCCTTCTGTCGCGCATGTTATGGTGACGTCGATGTCGTCGAAATAAGTGCCTGATGCGGGGCTGATGACAGGTGTCATGACGGTGTGTGTCACCTCGCCGCCCTGCACGAAGATGTCAACGCAGAAGTTGTAGCCTGAGGCGTTCGCGCCCGTCATGTTCTGTGTCGAATATGGCCCGAAGCTGTGGTAGGTGCTGTTGATGGCGAAGGCTCTCGTCGTGCTTGTGGTGTTGGTGATGAGGAATCCCCAGTATTCCGGAACCATGGAGGCTGCGTCCGACAAGACGTAGTCGATGCTCCACGTGGTGTTGTCGCCGTTGCTCTGGAAGTTGGTGCCGCTGCCGCCGTAGCCTATCATGTCGCCGGCCGCGTTGGTGAAGGTGTAAGCACCGTCGCTGACATTGACGGTCCATCTGTATGTCGATTCGTTCATCACGATGTCAACAGGGATGATTTCGTTGGAGCCGTCCATGACGCTTGTGAACAACACGCCTTCAGGCTTGCCCGATGTCGTGGCGGTCATTGCATAGTATTCATTTTCAATGTTGTTGTAACGTGCCGCGATGATAACGCTGGCACCATCGGTGATGTCGCTGACCGACATGATTCTGTTCCAGTTGTCGCCTTGCTCTTCGACTGTGCCGGCAAGCGTAACCGTGATGTCGTCAAGTTCTGAACCGATGGTGATGCTGCTTGAATAGTCGTTGACATCGAGGCCTTCCGCGAGTCTGACAAAGATGGTCTGCTCAATCGCGCCGGCAGTCGGAGTCAGTGTTATTGTTGCCTGTGCAGTGAAGTTGTCGCCGCCTGTTGCCGACATTTCGAAGTCGGTGCCTGCTATCGTGACTGTCACGTTGGATGTGAGGTTGGTGCCTGTGATGTTGAACGACTGCTGCGCCGACGGGCCGTGGCCTGAGATGTATGTCATGCCGTCCAGGGACTGTGTGCTTGCTGTCAGTATTGTCGCAGAGGTGAAGCCGACCATGATGATGTCATCGACCTCCCAGCCCGCAGCCTCCGTCTCGGTGCTTGTGTATTTGTAACCGATGTGGCAGTTTGTGCCGCTGTAGCCTTCCAATGATACGGCCCCTGACTCGACCCAGGCCCATGAGCCTGCCGACTTCACGTATGTCAGCTCGTTCCATGTGGCTGTGGCGGCGTTCGTCCCGTCGTAGTCATCTGAGATGAAGAGCTGCATGTCCGGGCCGGTGTAGTTCTTCGCGTTCACGAATGAGAGTGTGATGTCGCTGTAGTTGTCGAGGTTGAAGGCAGGGGAGATGCACCACTGTTCGTTGGCGCCGCCGTTGTAGCCGTTGGCGTAGGCGTAATGGTTGCCGCTGTTCTGTGCCACTGTCCACGGCTTCGAGCCTGTGACCGTGACGAACGTCCAGCCGTTCATCTCGCCTTCCCAATTCTGCGACAAGATGGTGGTCGCGCCGAGGATGATGGTGTATTCAGCCGTGGCCACGTTGCTGTTGTCATAACCTTCCTTCATGGCGATGGCCTTGACGGTCATGTTTTCAGCCACTGTGATTGGCGCTGAATATACCGCGCTTCCTGATGTCGGTTCTGTGCCGTCTGTGGTGTAGTAAATAGTCGCGCCTTCAGTCGCGCACGAGATCGTCACCGACTGCACCTCGTAGTATGTGCCTGACTCTGGTGTTATTGTCGGCGTCGCGCAGACCGGAGTGCCGCCTTCAGTGGCGAAGATGTCAAGGAAGAAGTTGTAGCTCGCGGCGTTGTTGCCTGTCATGTTCGACTTGGCGTATGGCCCGAAGTTGTGGCTCGTGTTGAGCGCGATGGCCCTGCCGTCGTTGTTGACGTTGGTGATGACGAACGCGCTGTACGACGGGACCATGGCCGCCGTGTCAGATGTGCTGTACACTATCGACCAGGCTGTGTTGTCGCCGTTAGTCTGGAAGTTTGTGCCGCTGCCGCCGTAGCCGAGGACATCGCCGTTTGCGTTGGTGAATGTGTAGTTTCCGCCGTTGATGCTGACAGTCCAGCAATAGAGTGTGTCGGCGTCAGCGATGCTTGCCGGAAGCGTCGGATAGTCGCCTGGAGCCGGATTTTCAGCAATATATCTTGTGAATTCGACACCTTCCGGTTTGCCGGATGTCGCCGCTGTCATCGCGAAATAGGCGTTTTCGTCATCATTATAACGTGCTGCAAGTATGACTTTCGCGCCGTTGGCGAGAAGCGCGAGGTCAGGAATCTGAACGTATTCGCTCGGCTGCTGAGGCTCGGCGACACTTCCGCTGACAGCGATACTCACCGCCTCGGCACCTTCCGATGCAAATGTCAAAGTGTCGTTGTATTCGCCTATTTCCAAACCGGCTTTCAGTCTAACGTAAATGTTCACATTGCTGAAAGAAGTCTCGCTCAGCGTGATTGTGCTCTGTGCGCTGAAGCTGTCGCCGTCTGCTGTCGAAATCTCAAAGTTTTCGGAAGCGGTTATTGTCGCGCTTGCGGTCAGGTTGTTGCCGTTGACGGCGAATGACTGCGTCGCTGACGGACCTTGCCCGAATGTGTAGCTGAAACCGGTCAACTCCGTAGGATTTGCTGCGATGCCAGGTCCTGCCGGGTGTGTGAACTCGACGTCAGCCGCGCTGTTGATGCGTATCTGCGGGGCGTTGAAGCATCCGATTATTCCGATGACGCTGACGCTGTCGTTCTCAAGAAGGTCTTCTACGACAGGCATCTTGTAAAGGTTGATGGTGTTCTCCCCTTGATACATCGGAGTGTTGCCGCTTGTGTTTATCGCGCCGATCTTTCCGTTGGCAATCTTCACGCGTGTCGATTGGAGCATGTTGCCGCCAGCGTAGTCGGCGTTGATTTCAGCGATGGTCTTCACCGCGAGCGGAAGTTCGTTGCCGCATGAGACGATGCTGAACTGTGACGCATCGCCGCCGTCTATGCCGGTGAGTTCGACGAGGCCGTTGTAAGCGGTTTTCTTTCCGTATGCCCTGACCTTGTCGCCGGGTGTCAGGGTGTCCGGCAACGTGTTGCTGTTGAGGTAGAGGTCAATGCCGGCGGTTGTGTCCTGCACGTACACGTTCCTTCCGTCGATGAATGTGACGACACCTTCGACGAGCGCGTATTCGTTGTTCTCAAGTGCGCGTGCCGCAGCAATTGTGATAATGGTAGGGAATGTGTATGTCGCCGATGCCACTTCGCTGTTGTCGAGACCTTCTTTCATCGCAATGGCCTTGACCGTTGTTGTTTGGGCTATGTTTATAGGTGTGTAATAAACCGAGCTTAGAGTGTCGGGTGTCGTACCATTGGTGGTGTAGTAGATAGTCGCGCCTTCGGTTGAACAGCTTATAGCGACTTCGAAAGGCTCTGTGTATGTGCCTGCCGCGATGCTGAACTCTGGTTTTGTCACCTGAGTTTGTTCCGGAAGTTCGCCGTTGATAAAGAATTCGATCTGAATGTTCTTTATATTGTCGTTCACAGAGGTGTAGGCTCTCCAATTCTGATCGTTGTAAACACCGAGGTAACGATTTGTTCCGTTGTGTAGCATTCCGTGGTAGTTTCCATTCACGATGTCAACAGTCCAGATGTTGGCCTCGTTTGTGCCGACTCTCACGCCGTTGTTGGCGTCTGTTGTATAGAGCCACTTTGTGTTGTCGCCTTTGACAGTGAATATGTAACCATCGGTCACTTTATGTACATTCCAGAGGAGTGCTTCATCAACGTCGCCGCTGATAACGTCGTTATTGATGGCTACTGCGACTGCCGTCGGTGCCGAACTGGTGCCGTTTGCGCTGGTGAGTGCCATTCCGCCGGTAACATCGACAATCATCACCTCGGTCGTATTTGAAATCCTGGCGAGGTCGTTGTGGCTCAACAACTTTTTAAAACCGTCCGTCACAGGTGTTGTATTGATGACGTATTCGGCTTCGGACACTTCGCTGTTGTCGAGACCTTCTTTCATCGCGACAGCCTTGACTGTTGTTGTAGCACTAATGCTGATAGGCGCATAATAAATCGAGCTGAGAGTGTCGGGTGTTGAGCCATTTGTGGTGTAGTAGATTGTTGCGCCTTCGGTCTCGCAGCTTATCGTCACAGTCTGCGCTTCGGTATAAGTTCCGGCAGCGGGGCTGAATGTCGGTGTCGCAACGGATTCAACACTCGGCGTCAAGTCCTTCTTGAAGAGCATGACCACGGGATTGGTTTCACCGCCGAGGTTTGAAGCGGCGTAGGCTTTGTACGTCGCGCCTGCGGCAGATGCTCCGCCGAGGAATCTGTTGCTGTTGCTTGTGTTCTGGGCAATCATTCCACCTTCGTAGCTGTTGAAAGCCCACACACTCGATGCTGTCTCACTTGCGGAAATGCCTGTGCTGCTTGAGTTGTTGATATATTTACCGTTATTCAGTTTGATGTAATAGCCGTCTGTCGCCGTTTCGATGGTCACAGCGTAAGGTTTGCCGTCGGTGTTGTATCCAGTGGTGATGACGTTGTCGGTTATTGTCACGGATGAAGTCTGTAACGCGCTGCTCGATACGGTGCTTGTCGCTGCGGTGCCGGCACTCACGCAGACTAAAAGGTATGTGCCGTCGGTCGTAATGTCACTTGCCTTGCTCACGCGACCGAAGTTGCCGCTCTGTAAGACCTCAATGGTATATTCGGCTGTGGCAATGTTACTGTTGTCGAGACCTTCTTTCATCGCGATGGCCTTGACCGTTGTCGTCTCGCTTATGCTTATAGGTGCATAATAAACAGAGCTGAGAGTGTCGGGTGTTGAGCCATTTGTGGTGTAGTAGATTGTCGCGCCTTCGGTTGTACAGCTTATCGTAACATTTTGAGTTTCTGTGTAGGTTCCGGCCTCGGGGCTGAATGTCGGGGTGGCGACTTGCGTGCCGGGTGTCTGAACTAATTCGATGTCATCTGCATTGCGGGGCATTATTTCCTTAACAGCGTTGTATTGCAGGTAAAGGCCTGTGACGTTGTAGCTTTCGCCATCGGTGAACGACATTCCGCTGTAAAGTTTGTTGAAAGGCTTTATGGTGTTCGTCCCGTCGGAAAGGACGGCGTCGGTTCCGTCATAGCTGACGTTGTTGATTGTGATGACGGCACCGGTATAGACGCCGCTCGTTATCTGGCCAATCGTCATGACGACGGGTTCGACAGTCGTGCCCGGAGTGACTGTGAGTCCCGTTGTTGTCGTCTTGAGATTTGTAAGCTCCGATGAACCTTGATATAATTGGACTTTGCAGGACGCTGTTCCCGTGAGGTGGTCGCCGACTGTGAAACCGTGGCCGCTTCCATATATTATGAGTCCTTTGGTGCCGTCGGTCACGTATGCGTTCGAGCCGGCCACGCCCGTGACGACCCAGTTGTTGAATGTTATGGTGACGTCGGTAGCAGTGCTTCCGGCAGCTGTCGCCTTGGCGAAAATCTCGTCCATCGTGGTGAGAGGTGCCTCAATGGTATATGTCGCCGTCGCCACCGAACTGTTGTCGAGACCTTCTTTCATCGCGACAGCCTTGACCGTTGTTGTTTGGGCTATGTTTATAGGTGTGTAATAAACCGAGCTTAGCGTGTCGGGTGTTGAGCCATTTGTGGTGTAGTAGATTGTCGCGCCTTCGGTCTCGCAGCTTATCGTCACAGTCTGTGCTTCAGCGTATGTTCCGGCAGCGGGGCTGAATGTCGGAGTCGCAGCAGCATTGCCCGATTCGACTTTCTTGTAAAGTTGCACCGGCTGCTGGCTTGAATACGACGTTGATTTGTAGAAACGGAAGCGCATCTGGTTGCTTGTGCTGTTGAAACGCATGACAGCACCGCCGCCATTTGTCATAAACACACTGTTATCGCTGTATGTGATTACTTGTGCGGCAGCGTCATCTCCAGTACTCAAACCATTTGAATTTGCACTGTGTGAAATGTATTTGCCGTCATTGTTTCCGCCATTGATTTTAACTGAATAGCCGCCATCCATCGTTGCGATGGTGATTGTCACAGATTGTTCTGCAGATATCACGTTTTGGCTGATTGAAGAAGTGGTATAGCAATTAACAGCATCGACGCCTGTCCAGACGTATGCTGATGTTGCGGATTCTTCATATACGAGAAGATATTCTCCCGACCAGTCGGTGGGTGCAGAAGTGACTTTCTCATACTGCGTTTGCCCAAATGCCGTGAATGCATTTGTGATTAACAGCATCAACGCTGTCATCATTAAAGTAAATTTGTGTTTCATTGTGTTATTTGTTAATTTATTGATTTTTAATTATTTGTTTCAAAAATAATTTGAATTTTATTGATGCGCAAAATTAGCGATATTTATTTAGGAACACGCGCGATTCTTTTATTATTATCAAACTATTTATCAACAAAATGTTGATAACTTTCAAAATTCATGGGTTTTCAACAAAAAAAACGGCTCGCCAATATGATGTGTCAGTCACTTTCAACTTTCTGACTTTATGAACTTTCGACTTCCAACTACATCAGCTCGACTCCGAACAATGCGAAGTCGTATTTCACGGGGTCGTTTGCGTCAAATTCGCGCAGTTTCGCGGTGAGCATCTCCACTGTCTGACGGTCGTTGCTTTTCCTTTCGATAAGTCCGAGGTCACGCGAGACCCTCGCAACGTGTACGTCTAACGGAATCATCAAGTCTCTGGGACTCAGTCGTTTCCAGACGCCGAGGTCAACGATGCCGTCGTTTCTGACAAGCCAGCGCAAGGCCATGTGTAGGCGCTTGCAAGCCGAGCCTTTCTTTGGCTCTTCGCAGCATGGGTTGGAGATATGCTTGCTCGCAGTGCCGTTAGCACCGGCAATCATTTCGCGGAAATTCTGTATGCCGCGCCATGTGTCGCCTACAGCGAAAATGTCTTCCAAGGTGCTTTGGCTCTGATAGATGGCTCTCAACCCGTTGCAGTAATACATCAGGTCTCTGTTGAAAAATGTCCTGTGAATGCATCTGTCAGGCTCAAGACTCCTCCAGCCTTCCGACATGACGTAGTCGTACGGCGATTTCCCCATCATGCCGAGCATTCTGTCAGAGTTGTTGAGAATCATTTTCCTGTTGCCCCATGCTATCGTTGCAACTAAAAACGAAACAATCTCAATGTCGCGTAAGTCGTTGAACATGCGCGGAAATTGTACAGGGTCGTCCTTGATGAAGGCTTCGGTGTTGTTTTTCTCGACAAGGGAGTCGAGATATTCTTTGATGTCTTTCATTTCAAAAATTTTTGCAAAAGTACGAATAAAACGGTCTTGTTGTGTCCCGATTCTTAAAGTGAAAATTTTTTGTTTGCCCTTTGCTTTTTTTTGATTATTTTTGCAAGTTTTTTAATTAAAAAATGGAATAAAATGAAAAACATTGCATTTGTAGTTTTGCTCCTGTGTCTCGCAAATACTTTGTTTTCGCAAAACGCTGATTATTTGAATGTTAGAAACGGCGGCTTTGAGGCGTGGAACAATGAGGACAACAGTGACATTGAGCCTGATTACTGGCATACTATTACAAGTGCGACGGGGAAATACGCGGGTTTTGTGACGAAACAGGTGTTTAAATCGACAAAGACGCGTCCTGGTTCCAACGGTAAATACAGCGTCCTGCTTCGTCCGCGCAGCATCTTCGGGGTGCTCGCAAACGGCAACCTCACGTGCGGTCGCATCAACGCCGGCAGCATGAAAACCAAAAACCATGAAGACAATTACAATTACACTCAACGTGACAATCCTGATTTCTGCATGCCGATAAACGCCGTTCCGGATTCTATAGTGGCGTGGGTGTGCTTCAGGGCGAAAGACACTGACTCACAGGCAAATTTCGTCTCGGTGGTTCATGGCGATGTTGATTTCATCTACGCGGGGCCGGAATACAGCAAGCCGCAAGACCAGATGTGCGCCATGTCGGGGCCATACTTCATCTCACGGACGTCCGTGGCTGCGTCTGATGACTATGTGTGGAGACGCGTCAGCGTGCCTTTCGTGATGAAACATTCGGACGTTGAACCACGATATATCCTTATCTTGTTCTCAACCAATAAGATAGCAGGTGAGGGGTCTTCAAAAGATGAGTTTTATATCGATGACGTGGAACTGATTTACAACAAAAATACCCATTGATTATGATTAATATAGATGAATATCCGTTTTTGAAAGGGATGAGAGGCGACAGGTTTTTCCTGCTTGCCGGCCCATGTGTCATTGAGGATGAAGAGTCTCCGTTCAAGATTGCGGAGAAACTCGTTTCGATAACTAAAAGTCTTGATATACCGTTGATTTTCAAAGGCTCATACAGAAAAGCCAACCGTTCAAGAATTGATTCTTTTCAAGGTATCGGCGACCTGAAGGCGCTCAATGTCCTCAAGAATATCTCCATGGAATTCAACGTTCCGGTTGTCACCGACATCCACGCGTGTGAGGAGGCGGCGATGGCTGCCGAATATGTCGATGTGTTGCAGATCCCGGCGTTCCTGTGCCGGCAGACCGACCTCCTCATTGCTGCAGCCAAGACTGGCAAGACTGTGAATATCAAGAAAGGACAGTTCCTCTCCGGCGCGTCAATGCAGTTCGCTGTTGATAAAGTCGTGCAGTCGGGCAACAACTCCGTGATGCTGACAGACCGCGGCAATTTCTTTGGTTATCAAGATCTTGTCGTCGATTACCGTAATATCTATGAGATGCAGAAATGCAATGTGCCGGTCATCATGGACGTGACACACTCGCTTCAACAGCCTAACCAGGCGGGCGGCGTGACTGGCGGGAAACCCGAACTTATCGGTTTGATCTCAAAGGCCGCGATTGCCGCCGGCGCCGACGGGATTTTCATGGAGACACATCCTAACCCAGCCGTGGCCAAGTCGGACGGTGCCAACATGCTGCGCCTCGACCTCGTGGAGCCGCTGCTTGAGAAATTAGTCAGGATAAAAGAGGTACTGTAATTAATATAATAAGTCTTGCTTGTCGATGATGAGTTTTTTCCATTCCGCGCTGCCATCGCCCCAGTTGCCGACGAGGGAGTTCTCTTTCACCATGTTTTTCAGCGCCTTGATGAAATCCTTGCGCGGGACGGGGGCTGCCCCGAGACGTTTGAGGTGGCCTGTTTCTTGCTGCGCGTCAATGAGTTCGAAGCTATTTCTTTTCAGGAAGTCGCAGAGGTGATAGAAGGCTACTTTCGAGGCGTCGGTCTTTGTGTGGAACATCGACTCGCCGCAGAAGACCTTGCCGATGGAGACACCGTAAAGCCCGCCGACAAGCTCGTTGCCGTAATATGTCTCGACGGAATGTGCGAAGCCGAGTTCGTGCAACTCGCAGTATGCGTGGATCATGTCTTCGTTAATCCAAGTGTCGGGCTGGTCATTGTCTTCGTCTGCATTGCCCTCGTCGTCCTTCCGCCTCACTGTCGCGCAAGCGCGGATGACACCTTCAAAGTCGGAGTCGAAAGTGCATGAAAATTTATTTGACTCTATTGTTTTCCATAGCGATTTCGTGACTTTGATGTCGGCGGGTTTCATCACCATCCTCGGGTCGAGAGACCACCATAAAATGGGTTCCCCTTCGTTAAACCACGGGAATATCCCTTGTGAGTAGGCAATCAACAGTCTCTCCGGTGACAAGTCACCCCCGACCGCCAGCAGTCCGTCTTGATTTGCCTGGGTGACAGGCGGGAAGTCGTAAACTTCATCTTTTAGCATACATATCGACATGGCATCAATTTTTTAGGGTTGTTGCTCAAAAATGAACGCGCAAAATTATGATATGTTTTTCTATTATGCAAATTTTTTTTATCTTTGCGGCTTAATTTTGAAACATGAACAGGTATTTCTTACACCTCGCATATAACGGAAAAGCCTACCACGGCTGGCAAATTCAACCAGGGGCGGAGACGGTTCAGGAAGTACTCGAAAAATGTATCAGCCTGAAGCTGAAACAGACAGTCAGCGTGACCGGCTGCGGACGCACCGACACCGGCGTCAATGCGAGAAATTTCTACGCGCATTTTGAATGCGAGCCGATTGATGATTTGCAAAACTTTGTGTATCAGCTGAATGTGTTCCTTCCAGATGACATCGTGGTGTTCGACTGCTGGCAGGTCTATCATCATTTTCATGCACGTTTTGATGCAACTTCACGGACATACCTTTATTATATTACGCGAAACAAAAACCCGTTTCATAATCATGACTCTTACTATGTCTATGGCAGTCTTGATGTCGAGATGATGAATGAAGCGGCAAAAATACTGTTTGAATATACGGATTTTACGAGTTTCTCGAAGCTTCATACCCAGGTTAAGACGAACAACTGCAAAATCATGGAGGCGCGATGGTACTACGAAGGCGACCTGCTTGTGTTTGAGATCAAGGCCGACCGTTTCCTGCGGAATATGGTGCGTGCCATAGTCGGGACGATGCTTGAAGTCGGGAAAGGCAAGATGGACCTTGACGGCTTCCGTGCCGTCATCGAACACAAAGACCGCTGCTCCGCGGGGACATCAGTGCCCGCCCACGCCTTGTTCCTCGAAAACGTGAGCTACCCGACAGAGCTGTTCAAGGGCGTCGATTGAAAAATTTAATTAAAAAAAATTTAATTAAAAAAGGTGTGCTATATCTGAAAAATATATATCTTTGCGCAAATATTTTAAGAAATGAGAAATTTATTACTTATCAGCAATTCCACCAATTTCGGTGAGACATACTTGGCTTGGGCGATGACCCAGCTTGAACAGTTCTTTGAGAAAAACAGACTCGGTGAAAACAGCAAGGTTGTTTTCGTGCCGTTTGCCGGTGTCTTTATCGGCGGCAATCCATATCCGGCAAGCTACGATGCTTATACCGCAAAGGTGAAGAAAGTGTTCCACGACAAACTCGGAGTGAACGATTTTGTGTCGGTTCATGAGGTGGAAGACAAGATCGCTCTCGTTAAATCAGCCGACTGCATCGTCGTCGGCGGTGGAAACACATTCCATCTCGTAGCGGAGATGCACAAGTACGGCTTGATGGATGTCATCGCCGAATGCGCTAACAACGGCACTCCATACATCGGCTGGAGCGCGGGCTCAAACGTCGCCTGCCCGACACTGTGCACGACAAACGATATGCCGATTGTCCAGCCCGCGAGCTTCAACGCATTGAACCTCATACCATTCCAGATTAACCCTCATTACCTCGACCCGCATCCGGAAATCGACAAGATGATCAAACACGGCGGCGAGACACGTCAGGACCGCATCAACGAATATCTCGCGGTGCGTCAGGAGATGAAGGTCGTCGGACTGCGCGAGGCGACGGCGATATGGGTCTGCGGCGACAGATATTTCCTCAAAGGCGGAAAGAAGATGATGATTTTCCAATATGGCAAGGAACCAGTCGAACTCGAACCTAATCAGGAAATCACAACGTACGTGCTGTGATGTTGTATGTAAATCTTTAATGTCAGATGTTTATACAATTTTAAAATAATGTATTTTTGCAACAAATTTTAATGATATGATAAGAAACTTGTCAAAGATTTTATGCGTGCTTCTGGCGGTGGTCATGTGCCACAACACCTCGGTAGCTCAGAAGAACAATGAAAAGTTGTCAGTCCTCGACCAACAGTATGAAGTTCAATACATTGGAGTCGGGCAGGATGGAACAAAGGTCTTTAATGTGAAGACGACGGCGAAAGATGCAGAGACCGCCATCGCGATGGCTAAACGCGATGCAGTGGCCGCCTGTCTGTTTCGCGGGATAACAGCGTCGGAGCAGACAAAGGCAACCCCCGCCATTGTCGGTTATTCCGTCGCGGAAGAGAATATGGCTTTCTTCGAGGGCTTCCTGGCACTCCCGACCAAGAAGACCCCTGCCGGCCAGTATGTCCGTTATATAAACAGGACCGGCCAGCCGCAGGCGGTGAAGGAAGGCAAATTATATAAGGTGTCACTTGACGTGCAGGTCCTGTACGATGAACTTCTGAAATATATGCAGGAAAAAGGCTACGCCAAGAAAGTTGAAAGCACCGTGGCCGGCAAATACCTGAAACCAATCCTGATGGTCGTGCCTTCAGATGTGTATTGCACAAGCATGGGTTATGTCCAGACGTGGACTGATGAAACCGGCGAAAAACACACAATCCCGAATTACAACATTTTCAGCAGGGAAGACAGCCGTGACCTCCGTCTCGTGATTGCTTCGCTCAATGATATTTTCAACAAGAAAGGCTTTGAGGTTCAGAGCCTTGAGTATCTCCTCAAGAGTATGGATAAGGAGAAAGACGAGACATCATTCATCGCCAGCGATTATAACCTTGACGGCGAAATCGCCGAATCACCAACGGATATGATCAGACGCACGGCCCATGTCGATTACATCGTTGACCTTGATTTCTCGGTGATGGAGAAAGGCGCACAACGCTATGTCACATTCGACATGCGCGTCGTTGACCAAAGCTCAAACGCCAAGGAGCTTTCCCATGCCCACGGCGACGGGAAACCATCGATGTCGGCGACGGTGAATACACTGCTCGAAGAAGCGGTTCTCAACCATATGGACGGATTCTGCCAGAAGCTGTTAGACCATTATGTGGGTATGTCTGAGAACGGCCGCCAGATTACAGTGAAAGTGAAGAGAACTGATGCGTCGGAGTACGACTTCAACACTTCGATATTTATGTTTGAAGATGAAGAGACATCACTTGGCGACATCATATATTACTGGCTGCAAGACAATACGGTTGACAATAACCCGACTCGTACTTTGTCGCCTAACATCTTGACTTTCAATCAGGTGATGATGCCAATCACAAAGACGGGACGTCGAGGCGCGGTCCAACGCATGGACACCAACGAGTTCGGTACAATGCTTCAGAAATACTTGTCAGACAAATTCCAAATCCCGAGCACTGTCTATATGAGAGGCCCGAGTGAAGTCTGGATTATCCTTTAATTAAACATAAAAACATGAGAAAAATTTTAAGAGTATTAGCATTTGCATTTGTGCTGGCCCTGCCGTTGTTCGCAAATGCTCAAAAAGTGGAGTTCGATAATTTGAAGGTCAATGTCGTGATGCCTGAAAATGAGAATATCAGCGACAATTTGCTGTCTTCGCTGCAAGACAGGCTTTACGAAGCCGTGTCGCTTAACGCTCTTGGAAGCATCGACGGAGCAAGCCGTTTTGTGCTGCTCCCGATAGTGAATATCGTGTCGAAAAATGCAACGACGTCAATCCCTCCGCAGTTCGTGGTGGAAATAGAGGTGGCGTTGTATTTCGCTGACAATCAGGAGAGGACGATTCTTTCACAGACTGTAATCACGAAGAAAGGCATGGCAGACACAGAGAGCAAGGCGCTGGCGAAAGCCCTGAAATCAGTGCAGGCGCGTGACAAGAAAATCAAACGCCTTTTCGATGAAGGTAAGGCAAATCTCGCCAAGTATTTCGCGACACATACAGATGAGGCTGTCATCGATACTGTCGGGGTGAAAGATGTTAATTGGATTCTTGAAAATTAGTATAATAAAATGTTGAAGATGAAAAAGTTAATTGTAATATTGGCTATCATGCTTCCTTTGGTGGCAACCGCACAAAGGAAGGGTTTCAAGCTCGTTGAGACGGTGCCGTTGTCGGAGCCGAAATGGGTTGGCGCAAGAGAACATCCAGACTTCATCTATGTGATGGGGCAGGAAGGCGCGACGCTTGCCGAAGCGAAAAATGCCGCGCTGCAAGGCGTACTCGGCGACATCGCCATGTCGGTCGCAGTGAATGTCAACGGAGACATCACCAACCAATCAGTTATTAATGTGGTAGGCGATAAGGTGACATACGAGGAGTCTGTCGTCAATAACATCAAGACTAAGATTGCCAGGATGCCTGCCATCCAAGGTATTGCCGTCCAGAAGGCTGATGTCTTCTACAAACGCTTCTACAACAAGAAAACAGGTGAGGAGTACTATGTGCTTTACATGCGCTACCCGTTCAATGAGTTTGAACGCCGTGATTTGATTACGGCTTATAATCAGATGGAAAAAGAGATTGACGAAAAAATCGCTAAATACATTGAAGACGTTGATAATGTTGAAAGTGTTGAGGATGTCAAGACATCAATTTCCGGACTTATCAGCCTGAAGAAAGAACTCAGTGAAGACGATCCAAGGATAAATCAGATCAGCACGGTCGTCGGGATGTACAACGACATCTATAACGCCATAATGATGGATGTCGTGGAAAGCGTGCCCGGCAAGGTCGCCGTCCGTCTCTTGTACAACGACCGTCTTATTGAGACATCACAGAAGCCAAGGGTTTCATCCGACTGTGCCACGGACTTTGACATCAGCACTGAAAACGGCTTGTGGTACATCGGTTACGACAGCAGATTCTGTTACCAACAGGACTATCCGACAATAAACGTCGTCTTTAAAGTCGGTTCGAAAAATCTAACTAAACACATAAGAATACAGTTTTAAATTATCATGCGGAAGCCGAAAAGCGTAGAGTAGGCACAATTAAAAAAATCATCAAAATGAAGAAATTCGGTTTATTGTTATGCGCCGCTATCATTGGAATGACAGTCGTTTCATGCGGTTCATCAAAGAAAGTTGCCGCCAATGACGGCGAGGAAAAAGCATGTGCACAGTGCATGTCAACAAAGCAGGCTTTGAGAGCTGAAGGCTCGTTCTTGGCTGCATACGAAAATCAAGTTCCGAAGGCAAAACAGGCCGCTGCCAACAATGCCAGACAGGAACTCGCTCGTATGATGCAGGTCGTGGTCGAAAGTGTCATCGAAGACTACTCGTCAACATACATCGACGGCGATGCACAGGATTTCCGTCAGAGCCTCAAGGAACTCAGCCGCACTGTTGTCAATCAGACAGTTAAAGGTGCTGTGCCAGCAATTCCGGGCTGGTCGGAGAAGATGAAGTCAGGCACCATGTACTACGTCTGCCTCGAAGTCAACGCCGATAACCTCGTTGAAGAAATCAATCAGAAAGTCTCTGCCGACTCAAAACTCAGGACAGACTTCGAGTATGAGAAATTCAAACAGGTCTTCGACAAAGAAATGGACAAACTTGCGGAATAATCCTTCCAAACGCCACTGCTGATTAGCTGGCGTTATTCAGCTGAATGCTTGTCAGTCACAAGCATAATAACATACGGGATGTCTGAAAATGGCTCCCGTATGTTGATGTTTTTTTTGAGCGGCATAATTTTTGCTTATAATTTAAAATGAAATACCAAGGTTTAAACACCAAACAAGTTGAAGAGAGCCGTGCGAAACACGGCCTCAATGTTCTGACTCCTCCGAAAAAAGAGTCACTCTTTCATCAGTTTATTGAAAAATTTAAAGACCCGATAATCAGGATACTTCTTATCGCTCTCGTCTTGTCGATAGGAGTTTCCATTTATATGTATGCTACAGACCAGGAAGGATTGAGCGTTCTTTTTGAGCCGTTGGGAATCCTGGTCGCAATATTGCTCGCGACGTGCATCGGTTTTGCATTTGAGGTGAGCGCAAACAAGAAATTTGACATCCTTAACCAAGTCAATGATGAGGAGACGGTAAAGGTCATCCGTGAAGGCAATGTGACTTTGGTTGAGCGTCGCGATATAGTCGTCGGAGACATAGTGATCGTCGAGACGGGTGATGAGATACCGGCCGACGGCGAGCTGCTTGAGTCGTTCGCCATGCAGGTCAACGAGTCTGACCTCACGGGTGAACCGATGGCACGCAAGACCACCGATGAGAATGAGTTTAATCCTGAAGCCACTTACCCGTCGAACTGGGTGATGCGCGGAAGCAAAATCATTGATGGTCACGGCATTATGAGAGTGGAGAGGGTGGGGGATTCCACAGAGTGGGGAAAGGTTTACAAAGGCTCCCAAATTGATAACAACATAAAAACTCCGTTGAACATCCAACTCGACAAGCTCGGACGGCTGATCTCATACGCCAGCTATGCAATAGCCGCAATAATCATTGTATCAAGAATTCTGATATATTTCCTGACCGTCGATTTGATTTCTGATGGCGTGGAATGGATGTTTTTCGCGAAGTATTTCCTTGATACTCTGATGATTGCCGTTACGCTCATTGTCGTGGCGGTGCCTGAAGGACTTCCGATGAGTGTGACTTTGAGCCTCGCCTTAAGCATGAGACGTATGCTCACGACAAATAACCTTGTGCGTAAAATGCACGCCTGCGAGACAATGGGCGCCACAACGGTCATCTGCACGGATAAGACAGGCACATTGACCCAAAACCAGATGAGTGTCAATGACATATCATCATACGCAATGCCGAAGAAACAACTCGATGACTCTGAGATAAGCAACCTCTTCCGCGAAGGAATATCTGTGAACACATCGGCGTTCCTCGATTTCACCGACCCGAAAAAAGCAGCCGTAATAGGCAATCCGACAGAGGGCGCATTGCTGCTTTGGCTTCATAATCAAGGCGTTGACTTTATGCCATACAGGGAACAAGCACAATTGTTACAGCAAGTGCCGTTCTCAACAAAATATAAATTCATGGCAACGGTCGTCAATTCGCCGGTGTTCAACAAACTCATGTTTTACGTGAAAGGCGCACCTGAGATCGTCCTCCAGCATTGCAATAAGATTGTGACGGAAGATGGCATCGTTGATATTGACGGCTATCGTGCTGAAATAGAAGCGCAACTGTATGCTTATCAGGGCAAGGCGATGAGAACCCTCGCTTTTGCATACAAACAGGCTGACCCGAACGAACAGTCGTTCGACCCTAAGACAGACAACCTTGTGGCTGAAAATCTTATCTTCATGGGTGTTGTGGCCATCGCCGACCCGATTCGTCCCGATGTGGCTGACGCTGTCGCAAGCTGCATGGATGCCGGCATTGACGTGAAAATCGTGACTGGCGACACACCAGGCACGGCTATAGAGATAGGACGTCAGCTCGGACTTTGGAAAGACACCGACCAGAAAGACTTCAACCATATCTCGGGCAAAGACTTCGAGGCGTTGTCCGACGAAGAGGCGAAACGCCGCATCCCGTTGATAAAGATCATGTCGCGTGCCCGTCCGATGGACAAGGAACGTCTGGTGCGCCTGCAGCAAGTCAACGGCGAGGTGGTGGCGGTCACCGGCGACGGGACTAACGACGCGCCGGCGTTGAAAGCCGCACAGGTGGGACTGTCGATGGGTGACGGGACGACGGTGGCGAAAGAGGCATCCGACATCACAATCCTCGACAACTCATTCAGAAGCATCGCCCGCGCCGTGATGTGGGGACGCTCGCTGTATCTTAATATCCAGCGTTTTATACTCTTCCAGATGACAATCAACGTTGCTGCCTGCCTCGTCGTGATGTTCGGCGCACTGCTCGGGACGGAGATGGTGCTGACAGTCACACAGATGCTGTGGGTCAATCTCGTGATGGACACCTTCGCGGCCATGGCACTCGCCTCGCTGCCGCCGTCAGCATTAGTCATGAAAGACAAACCGCGCTCGAAAGACGCTCATATCATGACAAAACCAATGATATGGGGGATATTCAGCGTCGGGTTGATATTCGTGTTCGTGATGTTCGGCTTCGTTCAATATTTCAAACATGCCGAAATTGGCAATATCGTTGTTGACTTCTCTGTCAATGAGTACTTCAGAAACCTGATGAATTTCAACATGCAGTCGGGACTCTCAACTTACGAGTTGACTCTCACGTTCACCATTTTCGTGTTCCTGCAGTTCTGGAACCTGTTCAATGCCAAGGCATTCCGCACGGGCGCGACAGCTTTCCGCGGACTGTTCTCGAGTTTCTCCGGATTCCATATCTCATTGATTGCCATACTTCTCGGACAATTCCTGATTGTGACTTTCGGCGGAGAGATGTTCAGCGTGGAACCGCTCGGATGGAGAGACTGGCTCGTGTGCTTTGTCGGGACAAGCCCTGTGCTGATTGTCGGTGAAATAATAAGACTTTTTGTCAAAGATAAATAACAGATTATCAGATGAATAAAATCAAAACAACATTATTTGTGATAGGAGGGATGTTTATGTTATCCTCATGTGACAGCCGGTATCAGATAAAAGAATACCCCGTTGCCGACCGTGATGAGACAGTCGTTGACGATTATTTCGGAACGAAAGTCGCCGACCCGTACCGTTGGCTCGAAAACGACACGTCAGCAAAGACAGGCGCATGGGTCGAGGCACAGCGCAGACTCACTGACGAATACCTGAGTCATATCCCTTATCGTGAGACGATAAAAAACAGGATTACCCAACTTGCTGATTATGAACGTTACGGAGTGCCTTCAAAACGCTTCGGAAAATATTTCTACAGTAAGAACGACGGACTCCAGAACCAGAGCGTCATTTATATGCAGAACGCCGACGGCGGCGAGCCGGAGGTACTTCTCGACCCGAACAAGCTTTCCGATGACGGCACCGTCTCCCTCGGAAGCACAAGCCTCTCGAACGACGGCAAATATCTCGCCTACACAATCAACAGAAGCGGCTCCGACTGGGTCGAAATCTACGTGATGAATGTCGAGACAAGGGAACTCCTTGACGACCATATCGAATGGGCCAAGTTCACCGGCGCGTCGTGGTACAAGGACGGTTTCTTCTATGCCGCTTACGACAAGCCTGTCGAAGGCAAGGAGTTTTCAAATGTAAACGAAAATCATAAGATTTATTATCATAAACTCGGTGATTCTCAGGAAAATGACGAGCTTTTCTATGAAAATCCCGACCAGCCGCGTTATTTCCACAGCGTCGGCCTGACTGATGATGAACGTTATATGTTCCTTTACGAGAGCGGCCAGGGTGCCGGCCATACGTTATGGATCCGCGACATGGAAGATGCTGACGGTAAGTTCGTCATGCTCGCCGGTGACATGGATTTCCAGTATTCGCCGGTTGATGTCATCGCCGGCAAGTTGTATGTCCAGACAAATCACTCGGCTCCCAAAGGCAAGGTTTGTGTTGTGGGTCTCGATGATTTAAGCAAGGCTGGCATCGAGAACTGGGAACTGCTGATTCCTGAATCGGATAATGTGATGGTCTCGGCGCAGATGGCGGCAGGGAAGATGATTGTCACCTACGACCAGGACGCTTCCAACCACTCGTATGTGTGTGATTTGCAAGGTAGTGTGCTGCATGAAATAGCTTTCCCGACATTCGGCGCAGTCGGCATCGTCAGTCGCAGCGACGAGCAGGAGGTGTTTTACGCTTTCACGTCGTTCACCTTCCCGACGACGATTTACAAATATGATGTCGAAAGCAACGTCTCCGAGGTGTTCCGCGCACCAGCCGTTGACTTCAACCCCGAAGACTACGTCACCGAGCAGGTCTTCTTCAACAGCAAGGACGGCACCCGCATCCCGATGTTCCTGACTTACAGGAAGGATGTCAATATGGACGGGAAGAATCCCACTTACATGTACGGCTACGGCGGCTTCAACATAACTTTGAATCCCGGCTTCTCGGTGATGCGCGTTCCTTTCCTCGAAATGGGCGGAATATATGCGCAAGTAAATCTGCGCGGCGGCAACGAATACGGCGAGGAATGGCATGTCGCCGGAACCAAGTTGCAGAAACAGAACGTGTTTGATGACTTTATCTCGGCGGGCGAATATCTCGTTGAGAAGAAATACACGTCGCCCGACTATCTCGCCATCGTCGGCGGCTCAAACGGCGGCCTCCTCGTCGGAGCCTGCGCGAACCAGCGTCCCGACCTGTTCAAGGTGGCCGTCCCTGAAGTCGGTGTCATGGATATGCTTCGTTATCATCTGTTTACGATCGGCTGGAACTGGGCGAGCGACTATGGCACGAGTGCCGACAGCAAGGAGATGTTCGATGCGCTTTACGCCTATTCGCCGTTGCACAACATCAAGAGCGGCGATGACGTCCATTATCCGGCGATTATGGTGACGACAGCCGACCACGACGACCGTGTCGTCCCCGCACACTCATTCAAGTATGCGGCGACGTTGCAGGCGGCGCAAACCGGCGATGAACCGAAGATAATCCGTATCGACAGCAAGGCAGGCCACGGCGGCGGCAAGCCGATGGCGAAAGTCATTGAGGAACAGGCCGACATCTATGCGTTCATATTGTATAATATGGGCAAGTAGTGTCATTTGTCTTTCGCCGTGAAAAACCTCCTCGCCATATTGTCAATTCTCGTCGTCTTCGCCTCGTGTTCCGACAGGGCGGGCGGCTGGCATTCCGCGCCGGAGCTGCAAGCGGCACACGAGCTGATGCAGGAACGGCCCGACAGCGCGTTGAAGGTGCTGGTTGGCTTCGACTTTGGCGACAGCACGAGCCGCTCAATAACAAATGAATACCAGATACTTGTGGCGGAGGCGCTTTACAAGAACGATTATCAGCAAACCAACGCCCCGGCTGTCATTGACGCAGCGGCATATTACGACAGCGTCTTTGAAATTTATCCGAAAAACCAAGAACTCGCCTTCGAGACGGCGCGGGCGCACTACTACAAGGCCGTCGGCGAGACCGAGGACGACGACATCGTGGCGGCGTGCGCCGACTACCTCAAGGCCGCCGACATCATGGAAGCGGCGTTCCCTGAGATTGCAAAGGCGGCGAGGAAGGGAGTGATGGGTGATGGTGATTATGAAAAAACAAGATTTGTCGGATTGATTTACAACAGGATAGGTGACCTGATGTTTGCCGAATATTATCACGAACAGGCTGCCGACAATTACAAGACCGCCCTGGATTACGCAAAATGTATTAGTAATACCACAATGGTCACAGTATTGTTGAGAGATATTGGTACTTCATATTACCTTGGCGATTTGCCAGACTGTGCAATGTTTTATTATAGGCGGGCGTTGGATGCGGGAGACGGATATGAAAATCTGAAATGCAGCATAAACATCACAAGGGCTTCAATATATTACGAGAAAGGTCTTGCCGACAGCGCATACTCACTGTTAAAAATGAACATGCTATCACCTGACAGTTCAACTTCGACCCAGACGTATTATACAATGGGCAGGATATTGTACATGGATAAAAATTATGATTCCGCGGCGTTTTACCTCAAACCGTGTTTCGAGCATGGGAACAAGTTCATGAGACTGTCGTCCGCACAGATGCTCGCCGAGATATACGGCCTCGTAGGGAGCAATGACAATGCGGCCTTCTACAACAAGTTTGTCTCGGACAACGCAATAAAGGAAATCAACAGGAACGTGAAGACAAAAAGCCTCATTGATTTGTATGACAATCACAGGACAGAGAGGCACAGACAAAAAGTGAAACATCAGGTCTTGTCGTATTCGCTAATCGCGGCTTTCATCGTGGCTGCCTTGTTAGTCACAATAGGTGTCATCCACCGCAGACAGAAAAAGCGGCTTGCCCATGATGCCAACTGGCGTCTTTCTGTCGCTAACGGCAGACTCGAAAGCGCACAGCGTAAATTAAGCGAGCAGCAGGACGCCATCAGGACGAAAGAAAGGGAAATAGAGACCATGCGCCGATCGACAGCCAGTCCTAAGGCCGAAGAACGCCTGCGTTACTTCCGCGCCTCCGATATATGCGCCACCATAATGTCGCGCATCAATGAACTTGACGCAAAAGGAATCAAACTCACCGAACTCGAACCGCTCACAAGCGGGGAGCTTTCGGAGCTGCGCCGTACCGCCGACAACTGCCTCGACAAGTTCACTGGCAGAATTACGGGCAAATACCCCAAACTGAACATTGATGATTTGAACTATCTCTGCCTGTGTCTGCTCGGTGTGTCAAACAGTGCCATGCCGATGTTACTTGGCAAAAGCCGCAGCACCGTATGGGACAGAGCGAAGAAAATAGCCACAATAATGGACATTAAGCCAAACGAAACCATCGGACAGGTCTTGATAAGCATGATTTAACGGTTTGTAACATATTGTTTTACAAGTTGATAAATCATATTACCGAACAAACCGAACAATTTTTATAGAACAATTTCCCAAATTTTCATTGTACTTTTGTAAAAATTCAAACACAAAAATATGTGGTAAAACGAATCATCAACGAGAACGTGGGCATAGCACACATCGTCGTCACCAACTCGAACGGCATCTATATCGACAGCGACAACCTTTTCCACACGCCCGACATGGCGACGCTGCTGATTGATGACGAGGGCTTCTACACGGTGACGATAACATCCTGACGAATCCTGTTCGCAACGCATGACGAAATGGGCAATTTCAAAGACCTAAAATGAATTTATTTTTATATAACACATTGAATATTAACAAATTACCCCCCCGAAAAATCAAAAAAATATCATAAAATTGTTGGAAGTAAGAATATAAAATGTAACTTTGCAAATGTAATTCAATACAATGTTTAACAACAAAAAATTTAAAAAATGAAAAGAATCACTTTTACTCTCGTCGTCATCCTTCTGTCGGTGACCGCCTCTGCGCAGCACACCTTCGAGAAGCTCGTCCACAACGGAGAGTACTGGATGAACGGGATTTCGGCCGTCAACGACAGCGACGGCGGCTTCATCATCCACGTGAACTACGCCAAGCCCAACGAATACTCTTTCTCGGGGCTTGTACACATCGATGAAGACGGGCAGACCATCGACACCACGCTGTGCCTGACCGACGACGGCAGGCTCATGGTCATTCATGACCTGATCCCAAACCCTGACGACGACAACACCTTCTACGCAGCGGGGATGTCGTACTCCGCAGCGGGGAGACTCACCGACATCGCCGTGGCGGTGTTCGACCACGGACTGAACATGACAAAATGCACCGTGTTCGAGATGGACACCGTCATCGCGGACGCAACCGACACCGACAACCTCTTGTTCAGGGCCATTCTCAACCCCGACGGGCATATAGTCATCGCCGGCCATGTGCTGATGTGTGACGGACAGTACGGGTACTTCTTCGCGCGTGTCAGCCCGGAAGGCGCGCTCGAGAAATTCGTGACAAACGAGAGGTTTCACTCGCAATACGCCTACATGTTCGACATCTTCACACTTCGGGAGAGTCCGCTCGAATACGGGCTCACGTGCGTGACACCCAACGAAGAAAACACCGGGGGCGTCCCCGACATGTACGTCCTCGACGGCGACTTCAACGAGGTCGAAAGCAGACCCATCGTCCATTTCCAGTGCGGCGAGAACATGCCGTACCAGACATACGTCCTGAGCGGTTTCACGCCGGTCAAGATGCTCGCTCTCAACGACAGCACTTGCTACACGTTCTCCTCCATATACTACTACAACTACAGCAACACCATCCATGGCATCGGCGCCATGAGGTTCAACAGGGACTTCGAGATTGACAGGTACAGTTTCAACGACGACATCTCCGGCGAGACATTCTCCGGCACATCGGTGCACTCCGCCTTCTACATCGACGACGACGGGATTGTCGGATGTGGCGAAAGAGAGAAGGGGTCTTTATACAACGACAAGGTTTGCCTCATACGGTATGACAGTGACCTGAACGTGGTGTGGCAGCGGGTTTACAGGAAGAATGGTTACTCCATGTCACCTTTCGGCGTCATCAAGGCCGAAGACGGCGGGAGTCTGCTTCTGTGCGCGGGCATAAAAAACAGCGGTAATTACTGGCGCAACCTCTACGTCTTGAAGGTTGACGGCGACGGTGGCGTGACAGACTGCGGCGAGGCGATCGAGGCAATCCCGTTCCTCTGCTACCCCAACCCGGCCTCCAACACACTGCACATGGACATCTCGCCAGACGTTATTGACCAAATGAGCGAAATCAGCCTCTTCGACATCTCCGGCCGCCTCGTCAAGGCTCAGCAGTCGGGCTTCGGGAGCATCGACATCAGCGGCCTCGCGACGGGGATGTACGTGATGAAGGTCACGCTCGACGACGGCAAGGTGTTCGAGGAGAAGATTGTGAAGAAATAGGACTTTCAAGAATAATGTCGTCACAAAGAATATGATGACATGAAAAAAAGATGTAGCCACGTCCGTTTTCTGTGAAAAACTCAAAAAAGACGTGGCTACGTCTTTTTGTTTTTATTACTTTACAAACTTTCCAACTTTACAAACTTTACGAACTTTTTTTGTATCTTTCCTCTAAAAAAAGCCATTCTTAATCCTGTCAAGTATCACATAATCAATTATGT